>DAIODI010000001.1:0-59063 GCA_036746875.1 Aestuariivirgaceae bacterium
GTCGTCACCGAGTCAACCGTGCCCGTCGGCACGGCGCGGATGCTCGCCGCGCTGATCCGCGAAACCCGGCCGGACGCGGATTTCGAGGTGGCCGCCAATCCGGAGTTCCTGCGCGAGGGTTCGGCGGTTGAGGATTTCCTGCGCCCGGACCGGGTGGTGGTCGGCGTGGACAGTCCGCGCGCCCGCGAGCGCATGGAGCGCCTGTACCGGCCGCTGATGGTGCGCGACGTGCCGGTGCTGTTCACCGGCTTCGAAACCGCCGAGATCATCAAGTACGCCGCCAACGCCTTTCTCGCCACCCGGATCGGCTTCATCAACGAGATCGCCGACATCTGCGAGGAGGTGGGGGCCGACATCGCCGCCGTGACCCGCGGCATGGGGCTCGACCGGCGCATCGGCCAGCACTACCTCCAGCCGGGTCCCGGTTTCGGCGGGTCCTGCTTCCCCAAGGACACCCGCGCGCTGGTCTCCATTTCGCGTGAGGCCGGGGTGCCCAGCCGCATCGTGGAATCGGTGGTCGCCGCCAATGAGGCCCGAAAGGAGCGTCTGGTGGACCGGGTGACGGCGGCCGTCGGCGATCAGCTGTCCGGCCTGCGCATCGGGGTTCTCGGCGTCGCCTTCAAGGCGGACACCGACGATATGCGCGAGGCCGCCGCGCTGTCGCTGGTTCCCGCGCTCCAGGCGCGCGGGGCGGTCGTCCAGGCCTACGATCCGGTGGCGATGAAGGCGGCGGCGGCGCTGCTGCCGGGCGTCGTTTGGTGCACCGACGCCTACGAGGCGGTGGCGGGCGCCGAGGCGGCGGTGGTGCTGACCGAGTGGAACGAATTCCGTGGCCTCGATCTGCGCCGGCTCGCGGCGGCGATGCGGCGGCCGGTGATGATCGATTTTCGCAACATCTACTCTCCCGCCGACATCGAGCGCACGCCGTTTGTCTACCACAGCGTGGGCCGTCCTCGGCACTGCGGCGCGATCCCGGCTGATGAGCTTGCGTCGCCGCGCCGGGCGAGGACGTTGACGTAGGCGCGGCCGCAAGGCGCGAGGGGTTCCCGCCACGGCGGCCCTTGCGAGGCGTTCGGACAGTCTCCGGCCTGACTGCATCAGGCCGGACCCCGTTCAGAGCAGCGCCAGCAGGTAGTCGCCGTACCCCGAGTTGGCGTAGCGCGTCGCCGCCAGCCGCTCGATGTCGCCTGCGCCGATGAACCCCTGCCGGAAGGCGATCTCCTCCGGACAGGCGATCTTCATGCCCTGCCGCAGCTCGATGGTGCGAACGAAGTTCGCCGCGTCGAGAAGGCTGTCGTGGGTGCCGGTGTCGAACCAGGCGTAACCGCGCCCCATGAGCTCGACCTTGAGCTTTCCCGCCGCGAGGTAGGCGGTGTTGACGCTGGTGATCTCAAGCTCGCCGCGCGCCGAGGGCTTCACCGCGCGGGCGATCTCCACGACGTCCTCGTCATAGAAATAGAGGCCGGTGACCGCCCACCTCGAGCGGGGCCTCGCCGGCTTCTCCTCGATGGCGACGGCGCGGCCGCCGGCGTCGAAGTCCACGACGCCATAGCGTTCGGGATTCTTGACCTGATAGGCGAACACCGTCGCCTCGCGCCGGGCCTGCGCGGCGCGGAGCTGCTCGGTGAGGCCGTGGCCGAAGAAGATGTTGTCGCCCAGCACGAGCGCGCAGCGCCCGCCGTCGATGAACCGCTCGCCGATGAGGAACGCCTGCGCCAGGCCCTCGGGCCTCGGTTGCTCGGCGTAAGAGATCGAGACCCCCCACTGCGCGCCGTCGCCCAGCATCCTGCGGAAGCCCGGCAGGTCCGTCGGCGTGGAGATGAGCAGGATCTCGCGGATGCCGGCGAGCATCAGCGTGGAGAGCGGGTAATACACCAGCGGCTTGTCGTACACGGGCAGCGCCTGCTTGCTCACCGCGAGCGTGACCGGGTAGAGCCGTGTGCCGAGCCCGCCGGCGAGGATGATCCCTTTGCTCATGCGCGCAGGCCCCCCGCGCCGGGCGCGCCCGGCAGACGGCCGAGACGCTCGCCGCCGTATGTCCGCCGCAGCGGCCGCCACCAGTCCTCGTTGTCGAGGAACCAGTTGACCGTCCTGCGCAACCCGGTTTCGAACGTCTCCTGCGCCCGCCAGCCGACCTCGGCCTGAATCTTCGCCGGGTCGATAGCGTAGCGGAAGTCGTGGCCGGGGCGATCCTCGACGAACCGGATCAGGTCGCGATGCGCGCCTCGCCCGGGGACCGGGCGAAGCTCATCCATCAGGGCGCAGATCAGCTCCACCACCTCGATGTTGCGCCGCTCGCCGTCGCCGCCGACGTTGTAGCTCTCGCCCGGTTCGCCATGGGCGAGGATCGCAAGCAGCGCGCGCACGTGGTCGTCGACGTAGAGCCAGTCGCGCACGTTCGCGCCCTCGCCGTAGACGGGCAGCTCGCGCCCGTCGATGGCGTTGGTGATGACCAGCGGAACAAGCTTCTCCGGGAAATGATAGGGCCCGTAGGTGTTGGAGCTGTTGGAGATCATGACCGGCAGTCCGTAGGTGTGGAACCAGGCGGCGGCGAGGTGGTCTGAAGACGCCTTGCTGGCCGAATAGGGCGACCTTGGCCGATAGGGCGTTTGTTCGGTGAAGCGTCCCGCCGGGCCGAGGCTGCCGTAGACCTCGTCCGTGGAGACGTGGAGAAAGCGGAAGTCGCGCGCCCGATCCTGCGGCAGCGACGACCAGAAGAGCCGCGCTTCCTCCAGCAGCGTGCAGGAGCCGACGACATTGGTCTGGATGAAGGCGGCCGGCCCGGTGATCGACCGGTCGACATGCGTCTCGGCCGCCAGATGCACGATCCAGTCGGGCTGATGCCGCGCGATCGCCGCGCGAACGGCGCCGGCGTCGCAAATGTCGGCGCGGTGGAAGGTGAACCGCGGGTCGGCTGAGACGGGCGCCAGCGACTGGAGATTGGCGGCGTAGGTCAGCTTGTCGATGACGGCGACGCGATGCGGGGTCTGCGTGATCAGCCAGCGGCATACCGCCGATCCGATGAAGCCGGCGCCGCCGGTGACGAGGATGCCTTTCATGCGCGCCGGCTTGCCGGGGACTGGGCCCCGCCAGTGTGAACGGCCGGCATCGACGTCAGGTCAGGGGAGTCCATCTTCGGACGGTGCTTTGCGTTGGCGGGAACGGCGCGAGGAGGCGCGTCCGGTCGCCGGTTCGGGACCGAGGCCCTTCGGCCAGTATACCGGATGACAGGCGCATGTCCCAGATCGGGCGCGGCGCAGGGCCTCCTCGCCCGAAGCAAGCCGTGGCGGCGGTTTCGAAGCCGGCTCTCTTCAATCTCTCCAGGCGCGATGCGGCACTTTCGCGCCAGGGCGGATCGGCCGCGGGCCGCCGAAACGGCCTTGCCGCCAGCATCCGGGCTGCCCTACGCTTCACTGCCATGGCCGCCGCCGGCATGACGGATCGGGATTTCGGCCCCGGCTGGCTTTCGGGGCGAGGCTGAGGGCCATGCGCATCCTGTTCACTGGCGCAAGTTCCTTCACCGGCGCGTGGTTCGTGCGGGAGCTTGCAGCCGCCGGCCATCGGGTGACCGCGGTGCTGGGCGCGAGGCCCGGCGACTACGCGGAGCCGTTGCGCCGGGCGCGAACGGCGTGGGCGGCGGAAGCGTGCGAGACGGTCGTGGGGCCGCGCTTCGGCGACGACGCCTTCCTCGCGCTCCTTCGCTCTCGCCCGTTCGATCTCATCGCCCATCACGGCGCGAACGTGACCGGCTACAAGAGCCCGGATTTCGACGTCACGGCCGCCGTCGCCGCCAACACCCGCAACATCGCCGCCGTGCTGGAGGCGCTGAGGCAGCGGGGAGGCCGACGGTTCCTTCTCACCGGCAGCGTGTTCGAAGGCGGAGAAGGCGCGGGCTCGGAAGGCCTGCCGGATTTCTCGCCGTACGGGCTCTCCAAGGCGTTCACCGCGCGGATGATCAGCGACCATTGCCGCCACGCCGGCGTTCATTTCGGCAAGTTCGTGATCCCCAATCCCTTCGGCGCGTGGGAGGAGCCGCGCTTCACCGGCTACTGCATGCGCGCCTGGCTGAACGGCGAGACGGCGGTGTGCGGCTTTCCGCTGAATGTGCGCGACAACATTCACGTCGGCTTGCTGGCCAGGGCGTATGCCCGGTTCGCCGAGGGGCTTCCCGCCGAGGCGGGCGCCAGCAAGCTGAACCCGAGCGGTTACGCGGAGAGCCAGGGCGCGTTCACGCTGCGCCTCGCGGCGGCGATGCGGTCGAGGCTCGGCAGGCCGTGCCTCGTGGAGCTGCAGCGGCAAAGCGCGTTCCCCGAGCCGATGGTGCGCGTCAACACCGATCTCGTTCGCCCCGGCGACTACGGTTTCGATGAAGAGACGGCGTGGGACCAGATGGCCGCCTACTACGCCGAAGGCGCGCGCGCGTAACTGCGCAGTGAGGCGCGGCCGGTGAGGCCCGCGGCCCTGATACGGTCAGGCTGGCCGCTCTATCTCTTTGTATTCGCATCATCTTTTTCCGCCAGGTGGCGGCCACCTGGCGGGATGACGCGCTATCTGTCGCGATCGGTTCGTCCGTATACGTCCTCGATCCGGACGATGTCGTCCTCCCCAAGGTAGTCGCCGGACTGCACCTCGATGATCTCAAGCGGTATCTTGCCGGGGTTTTCGAGCCTGTGGACGGCGCCCATCGGGATGAAGGTGCTCTCGTTCTCGTGCAGCACGAAGGTGCGCTCGCCGCACGTGACCCGCGCTGTTCCGCGCACCACGATCCAATGCTCGGCGCGGTGATGGTGATACTGGAGCGACAGCGCCGCGCCGGGCTTCACCGTGATGCGCTTGACCTGGTGGCCGGGACCGCGGTCGATGCCCTCGAACGCGCCCCACGGCCGCAGCACGCGCCGGTGGGCAACCCGTTCCGGCCGCCCGGTGATCCGGCGGTCGACCTCGCCGGGATCGAGAGCGTCGCGCCGCGCCACCAGCAAGGCGTCCGGCGTGTCGACAATCACGACGTTGTCGAGCCCCACCGCCACCGTCAGCCGGTGCGGGCTGTGCACTACGGTGTCCCTGCATCCGATCAGCTCGGCCTGCGCGCGGTGCTGCGCCGCCACCGTGTCGAGCGACGGCACGCCCGGCGGCGCGCCGGCCTCCGGCGGGCCTCCGGCGACGCCCGGGCTCGCCAGCAGCGCCGCGAGCGACACGGCCGCGCCCTCGGCGCGCAGGTGGCCAGGCCGCACGAACGGCGGGTCCACGGTCTGCGCGGCGAACGCTTCCCGGCATCGGGCGAGGGCGGCGGGCGCCATCTTCGCGGCGAGATCGAGCAGCACGCTGGCGCCCACAACGGCGATGCCCTGGCCGCCCGGTGGAAACGATGGCGCAGCGCTTGCGGCCGCGTCGCGAACCAGCCGACCCAGCACGGCGGGCTCCCCATGGCGCGATCCGACCGGGATCAGCGCCAGCGCCGCCTCCGCGTCGCTGCGCAGGGCGTTCAGCGCCACGAGGCAGGCGGCGTCCAGCTCTCCAAGCCCGCCGCCGGCGAGCACGATGGCGGCGGTCAGTCCGTGCCGCTCCGCCGCCTCGCGGACAAGAAAGCGATGCGGCTCGTCGACGGTGACAAAGGCCCGTCCGGTTCCCGCCGCGCGTGCGGCGGCGCAGGCGTGGTCGAAGGCGGAACGGTCTTCGTCGATCGCCACGAAGATGTCGGGGAAGTCCTGCCTGCTCAACGGCCACAGCAGCCCCCCCGGCGCCGGGCACAAGAGCACCGGCAGCACGGGCACTTCGCCCTGTCCGCCGGCGGCCGCGCGCCGGGGCGATGCGGCTGTCCTAGCAGGCATGGTTCCCTCCCGGCGCGATCCAGGCGGTCCGCAGCGGGACGCGAACCTCGGGCCACGGCGACCCGCGCCCGCAGCGGTCCGCACCATGCCTGACGCGTCTCGCCGGGAACAGCGCGCCGTCCGCGATCCGGTGCGGAGGCGCAACCAGGGTTTCGACGGCGGGTTCGGTCCGTGTGCGGATGGTCAACTGGCGTTTCCTGCGCGGGAGGTGACGCCCGGAAGCGAAACCATTTCTGGCCAAATAGCGGTTGAGGATGGCGTAATCGTGGTTTGCGCCGGGATGGCCGGACGTGGCGATCGTCGTGTTCATGTCAAAACCCCGGGTCTGGCATGTCGCGCCACAGCGGCAGCTCCCGGTCCCTCGCCGAGAGCACCGGGGCGAGCCTGCCGAGGCCCCAGTCGATGCCGAGGCGCGGGTCGTCCCAGCGCAACCCGGCGTCGTGGGCCGGCGCGTAGGGGGCGGAGACCTTGTAGAGCACCATGGTGTCGGGTTCGCGCGTGGCGAATCCATGGGCGAAGCCTTCCGGGATCAGCAGCTGGAGACCGTTGGCCGCCGAAAGCTCCACAGCCACATGGCGTCCGAACGTCGGCGAGCGGCGCCTGAGGTCCACGGCGACATCGACGACGGCGCCGGCCAGAACCCGGACAAGCTTCGCCTGGGCGAACGGCTGCGTCTGGAAGTGCAGCCCGCGCACCGTGCCGGCAAGCCGCGACAGCGACTGGTTGTCCTGGATGAACCGCGTGGCGACGCCGGCGTCGACGAGCGCCTGCGCGCGGAATGTTTCGCTGAACCAGCCACGCGCGTCTTCCACGCGCCTGGGCCGGATCAGTTTCACATCGGGCAGGCCGGTCGCTTCGATCTGCATCGGGTCGACCCTTCTGTTTCCCTGGTTTCGCATGATCTTTTCTGCGCCAGGTGGCGGCCGCCTGGCGGGAAGATACGCTAGTCACGGTCGATCGACAGGCGCAGCGGCCGTACGCGGCGGTACGCCTCGCCGATGCGCGCCGGCGAAAGACGGCCGGCGAGCACAGCCTCGACGAGGCTTGCGTGAACCACGGCCGCCGTGTTCACGCCCGCCGCGGCCCGCGGCGGCCCCACCAGAACGAGATCGTTGCCGGCCGCCAGCGCAATCGCCGCCGCCTCGCCCGCGGCGTACCTGTGCGACACGGCGGACATCGTCAGGTCGTCGGTGATCACCGGCCCGGTGAAGCCCGTCTCCTGCCGCAGCGCCGCGATCGCCGCCGGCGACAGCGAGGCGGGCGTCGCGCCGGTCCCGTCGAAGCGGGCGTGGCCGAGATGGCCGACCATGATGGCGTCCGCCGCGCCTGCCGCCACAAGCGCCGCGAAGGGGCGATGCTCGCGAGGGGCGTACGTCGCCGTGATGTCCACGGGTCGAAGGTGGGTGTCGCCATCGCTTGATCCGTGTCCCGGCCAGTGCTTGATGGCGGTGCGCACGCCGGCCTCGCGATGCGCCGTGATGAAGGCGCGCGCGTAGGCTTCGACAACGCCGGGATCGGCGCCGTAGCTGCGCCGCGCCCGCGAGATCACCGTGTTGCCGCTGTTGAGATCGAGATCGACGACCGGAGCGAGGTTCAGGGTGACGCCGAGCGCGGCGAGCTCCCGCGCCATGCGCAGATAGATGTCGCGCGCCTCCGCCGGCGTGCGCGAGCGCGCCATGCGCATGGCGCTGGGTTCGGAGGCGAAGCCCTTCCCGGCCGTCAGCCGCTGTACGCCGCCGCCTTCCTCGTCGATGGCGATGATGGGCGGGCGGGCCCGGGGGGCGGCGTCCCGAAGGTGCGCGACCAGCGCTGCGGCCTGGCGCGGCGAGGCGATGTTCTCGTCGAACAGGATGACGCCGCCGATCCGCCCGGCCCTCAGCGCCCGCGCCACGGCCTCGACACCGGGATCGCCGGGCCGGGTTCCGGAAAAGCCGACGACGAGGAGCCCGCCGATCCTCGCCAGCGCCTGATCGACGGCCGGATCGTCGGCGATCGGCCGCGCCTGTCCCGCGGCGGCGGCAAGGCACAGGGCCAGGGCGGCGGCAAGAAGGCGGACGGAACGCACGCGGCGCGGCTCCTGGTGGCGCTTGACGGGGGCGGCTGTCACGACCGACAACCGGCCCATGCGCATATACCATCCCTCGGCCTTCGACTTCAGCCGGAACGTGGAAAGCTGGTGGCAGGCCTCCGCGCCGCCTCTCGGCGTGGAGCAACCCTCCGTCGAGGGGTCCGTCGCCGTTGACGCGGCGATCATCGGATCGGGCTTCACCGGGCTTCATGCGGCGTACCGGCTGGCGCGCACGCACGGCATGTCCGTGGCCGTAGTCGATGCGGGCGAGGTGGGCTGGGGCGCCTCGGGCCGCAATGGCGGCTTCTGCTGCGCCGGCTCCGCAAAGCTCTCCTACGGCCAGATGAAGGCCCGATACGGCGAAGCGGCGACGCTGGCCTTCCACCGGGCGCAGGTGACCTCGGTGGATCACGTCGCCAACTTTCTCGCCGGGCACGGGATCGACGCCGGGCGCAGCGGCGATGGCGAGTATCAGCTGGCGCACCGTCCTCGCGACATGAGCGACCTTCGCGAGGAGCAGGCGCTGATGTCGGCCGTCTACGGCGTGCCGCTGGAACTTCTCGAGCGCGACGCGCTGAAGGAACGCGGCCTCGAATCGCCGGCGTTCCACGGCGCCTTGCGGTCGCCCGTCGGGTTCGGGCTGCATCCGCTCCGGTACGTGCGCGGGCTGGCGCGCGTGGCGATGGCGGCGGGCGTGACGGTCTACGCCCGCTCGCCGGTGACGCGATGGGAGACGGCCGGGGGCGCGCATGTGCTGGCGACGCCGCGGGGCGAGGTGCGGGCGCGGCGCGTGCTTCTCGCCACCAACGGCTACACCGACGAGACGCTGCCGCCATGGATCGGCGGACGGCTGCTGCCGGCCTTGTCGCGCATCATCGTGACGCGCCCCATCACCGACAACGAACTGAAGGCGCAAGGCTGGGTGGCGCCCGACATGGCCTACGACACCCGCAACCTCGTCCACTACTTCCGGCTTCTCCCCGGCAACCGGTTCCTGTTCGGCGGCCGCGGCGGCGCCGACGCCTCGCCCGAAGGGCTGACCAACGTCACCGCCACCTTGCGCCGCCAGTTCGAACGGATGTTTCCCGCCTGGGCGCATGTGGAGACCGCGTACGCCTGGGCGGGCTTTGTGTGCCTCACCGCGTCGCGCGTGCCCTACATCGGCCCTGTCGGCGACCGGCCAAACGGCTTTGCGGCCCTCGCCTACCACGGCAACGGCGTCGCCATGGGGAGTTACGCCGGCCACCTTGTCGCCGACCTGATGGCGGGCGCGCCCGGCGCGGCCGAGCGCATCCCCGAGGTCATGCGCGGGCCCCTGAAGCGGTTCCCGTTCCCGGCGCTGCGGGTGGCCTACCTCAAGGCCGCCTATGCGCTCTACGGCTACCGGGACGAGCGCGGCTGACGGCGGGCGCGGATGAACGGGAAGTTATCGCCATGGAGCGAACCGGCGGGGCATGATCGCCGTTCACCGGTGGTTGAACAGGAGCCCGTCCCCACATGCTGAAGCCGCTCGCCGCCATCGCCGCCGCCGGTGTGTTCGCTTCCGTCGCCAATGCTGAAACGGTTCAGAGCGAAAAGGGCGCGATCGCGGTTGAAACCATCGCCATGGGCCTCGACCGGCCCTGGGGCGTCGCCGTTTTGCCCGGCGGCGGGTTTCTCGTGACCGAGAAGGAAGGGGCGCTGCGGTTCGTTTCGCCGTCCGGCGAGATCGGCAAACCGCTGGCCGGCGTGCCGAAGGTCGACGCGCGCGGGCAGGGCGGCCTCCTCGACATCGCACTCGATCCGAAGTTCGCCGAAAACCGCCTGGTCTACCTCGCCTTCTCCGAACCCGGTCCGGGCGGCAACTCGACCGCGGTGGCGCGTGGCCGGCTCAACGCCGAAACGACGGGGCTTGAGGGCGTCGAGGTGATCTTCTCGCAGAAGCCGAAGGTGCAGAGCGTCATGCACTACGGGGCGCGCCTCGTGTTCGACCGCGACGGCGCCCTGTTCGTGACGCTGGGCGAGCGCTCCAGCCCCGAGTTTCGCCCGCAGGCGCAGGATCTGGGCTCGCACCTCGGCAAGGTGGTGCGGATAAGGCCCGACGGGGGCGTGCCGGAGGGCAACCCGTTCGCGGGCCACAGCGACGCGCTGCCGGAGATCTGGACGTACGGACATCGCAACGTACAGGCGGCGGCGCTCGATCCGGCGACGGGCGAGCTGTGGACCATCGAGCACGGCCCGCGCGGCGGCGACGAACTCAACCTCGACAAGCCCGGCCTCAACTTCGGCTGGCCGGAGGTGTCCTTCGGCGTCAACTACGACGGCTCGAAGATCGGCTCGGGGCTCCAGACCATGGAAGGCGTCACGCCGCCGGTGCACCAGTGGACGCCGGTGATCGCGCCCTCCGGCATGGTGATCTACGACGGCGCGGCGTTCCCCGGGTGGCGCGGCGACATCCTCGTCGGCGGTTTGCGCGCGCAGGCGCTGGTGCGCCTCGAACGCAACCCGGATGGCACAGTGAAGCACGAGGAGCGGCTGCTCGAAGGCGAGATCGGCCGCGTGCGCGACGTCGTGCAGGGGCCGGATGGCGAGATCTATCTCCTCACCGACGCCGCCAACGGCCGCCTTGTCCGGCTCGCCCCGGCCAAGGTCAACTGACGCTGTTGAAGAGCCCGCCGTCGATCAGGATATTCTGGCCGGTCAGGTAGCCGGCCTGCGCCGAACAAAGGAAGGCGACCAGCCGGCCCAGCTCGTCGGCCTCGCCGAACCTGCGGGCCGGGACGCCCGCGGCACGCTCGGCCGCCATCTCCTCCGTCGGCTTGCCGCGCATCGACGCCATGCGCGCGGTCGAGGCGCGCAGCCGGTCGGTGTCGAACATGCCTGGCAGCACCTGGTTGACGGTGACGTTGTGCCGGGCGATGTCGCGCGCCGGACCGGCGAGGAACGCGGTCAGCCCCGCCCGCGCCGCCGACGACACGTCGAGGCCGAGGATCGGCATCTTCACCGAAGCCGACGTGATGTTGACGATGCGGCCGAAGCCGCGCGCGCACATGCCGCCGACGACACGCTGAAACAGCTCGATCGGCGTCACCATGTTCTGGATGGCGCCGTTGACCAAATCTTCCCGTGTCACGGCGCGAAAATCCTTGAGCGGCGGGCCGCCGTTGTTGTTCACGAGGATGTCCGGGGCGGGGCAGGCGGAAAGGAGCGCGTCCTGTCCCTCGCGGGTCGATACGTCGGCGGCCACCGGCGTCACTTCCACGCCGAAGCGCTGCGCGATCTCGTCGGCGGCGCGCGACAGCACGGCCGCGTCGCGACCGTTCAACACGAGATGCACCCCGTCGCCCGCCAGCGCCTCGGCGCAGGCCCGCCCCAACCCGCGGCTAGAGGCGCAAACGATGGCCCGACGTCCCGCGATGCCCAGATCCATCTCCGTCTCCCCCGGTGATCGCATCCGCGACCGAACGCGTCCTGCGGCGTGCCCGCTTGCGGTCTTTGTTGTTGCGACGTTTCTTTCCGCCAAGCGGTGACGCTTTGGCGCGATGACGCTCTATCGCGTCACGTCAAGGTCGGCAACCGGAGACGAAAACGGGGCCCGAGGGCCCCGTCGAAACCGCAGTGGTTGTGACCTTCGGTCAGGACGGGTTCACCGTCCGGGTGCGCTCATCCATGAAGCGGCGGAACTCCTCCGCGTCGCGCGCCTCACGCAGCTTCTGCACGTAGGCGCGGAACTCCTCCTGCTCGCGCTCCAGCCGCTCCAGCGTCTCGGCGCGATAGGCGTCGAAGGCCGTGTTTCCGGACGAGCCGTATATCGCGTAAGGGGCCCTAATGCCTTTGCCGCGAACCTTCGCCATCAGCGCGCCCGCGAGGCGGTCGAAGCTGCCGCCGAGCGCGATATAGCCGAGCGCGGCGAGGCCCAGCGGCCACCAGGCGACAAAGCCCAGAACTACGGCGGCGACGCCCATGGGGGTCCAGCGGCCGGTGGTGGGCGCCAGTGTATTCATCTGTGTCGATCTCCCTCGAAAAGGCGGGCGGTCTTCCAAATCCACCCCGGTCCGATATGGTGGTTCACGCCCGGGCTTCAAGATGCCCGGCCCTGGCGAACCAGGAGGCCCCATGACCGTCGCCGTCCAGCGCCCCATGCCCGCGTTCGCCGACATCGAGGCGGCGGCGCGCCGGCTCAACGGCTACGCCGTGCGGACGCCGCTGTTGCGCTCGGCGGACCTTGACCGCATCACCGGGGCCACGGTGCTGGTGAAGGCGGAGTGCCTGCAGCGCACCGGCTCGTTCAAGTTTCGCGGCGCGTGGAATTTCATCTCGCAGCTGCCGGAGGACGCGCGGGCGGGCGGCGTGGTCGCGTTCTCCTCCGGCAACCACGCCCAAGGGGTGGCGGCGGCGGCGCAGTTGCGCGGCTTCCCGGCGGTGATCGTGATGCCGCAGGACGCGCCCGCCATCAAGCAGGCGAACACGCGCGGCTATGGCGCGCAGGTGGTGACCTACGACCGTGTCGGCCAATCGCGCGAGGAGATCGCCCGCCGCATCGCCGCCGAGCGCGGCGCGGCGCTGGTTCCGCCCTACGATCACCCGTGGATCATCGCCGGGCAGGGAACGGTGGGGCTTGAGATTGCGGGCGATGCGCGCGCCCAGGGTCTTGAGGTGGACGACGTTCTCGTGTGCGCCTCCGGCGGCGGCCTCACCGCCGGCGTCGCGCTGGCGCTTGAAGCGTTGTCGCCGAAAACCTCCGTGTACACCGCCGAACCCAGCGCCTTCGACGATCACCGCCGCTCGCTGGCTTCGGGCCAGCGCGAAACCAACGAGCAGCGCGCCGGGTCGATCTGCGATGCGCTGCTGTCGCCGCAGCCGGGAGAGCTCACCTTCTCGATCAACCTGCCACGCCTGCGCGGCGGCGTGGCGGCGACCGACGAGGAGGTCCGCGCCGCCATGCGGTTCGCGTTCGACAAGCTGAAGATCGTGGTGGAGCCCGGCGGCGCCGTGGCGCTGGCCTGCCTGCTCGCGGGCCGCATCGACGTGAAAGGACGCACCGCCGTGGCCGTCATCTCCGGCGGCAATGTCGATCCGGCGATGTTCGCCGGCATCCTGCTGGAAGGCTGAGAGCCGGAGCGGCATCCGGCGTGATGGCGCGCGGCCGGGGCTCTATACGCGCGCCTCGGCCTCGCCGGGCGCCGCCTCGCTGGCCAGCGGAATCTCGCCGTTCGACGAGCGAATGACCACGATCCGCCGTTTTCGTTCGCTCGCCGGCGGCTCGCTCGCCGCCGGGGCCGGTTCCGCCTTCGGCCGTTCGGCGTGCATATGGAACGCCTCCGACGCGGCGATCGCCTCCGCCACCGCCGACGTGCGTGGCTTCGCCGGCAGCGGGATCGGCTGAAACAGGTCTTCCTCGACGGCGAAGAGCTTCGGGTTCCGGGCGTCGGGCGGCGCCTTCGCCGGCGAGGCGGAGGGCTGCGCGTGCGTGGCGCGGCGCGCGGCGGCGTTGCTCAGCACCGCCATCGCGGCGCGCACCCGGCGCAGGTTGAGCTCGGCCTTCCAGCGCTCGCGGCTCAGCTTGCCGATGGTCGAGTCGAGCTGGTCGAGCGCCGGGTCTTCCGGATGCCGCTCGCGCAATCCGGAGGCCAGCGTCTGCAAGGTCTCGGTGGCGATGGAGAGGCCTGTCACCGTTTCGGCGTTGGCGGCCGCCACGGCGCGGAACGGATCGGAGCCGGGCGAAAGCGCGCCTTCCGCGTCCAGCATCTCGTGCCGGGCGGCGAGAATTTCGCTGCGCGCCCGGTCGAGATCGAGCGCGACGGGCTGCGGATCGGACGACGCGGGCAGGCGAGTCACCACCACCTTTTCGAGGCGGCCGACGGCCTCGAGCACCAGTCGCGTGTCGGCGGCGCGGTTGCGGCGGGCGAACTCCGCGAGGAACCAGCGGCCACGGGCGGTGTCGAGCACGGCCTGCTCTATCGCCTCGTAATCTTCCTGGCGCACGTCCGTCTGCCACGTCTTGTCGGCCATGCACGCCACCTTACGCTGTTCGCGCCCCGGCTTCACCTATCGCCCGGCAACGGTTATGGATTGGTTAGCGATGACCGCCTCGTTAACCGGCGTCCGCAGAGATGTCCCTGGATCATGTCCGACAACGATGTCACGCCGCGTCTGCGGCTCCAGTATGTCGCGCTGTTCGTGTCGGTCGGCGTGTTCCTGCCGTACTTCCCCGTATGGCTCGCCGCGCGCGGATTTTCGAGCGCGGCGATCGCGTCGCTGGTCGCCGGCCAGATCGCGGTTCGGGTTGTGGCGTCGCCCCTCGCCGGATGGATCGCCGACCACGGCGGGCGCCGGCCGCAGGTGCTCTCGGCGCTCGCCGCAGCGGCCGCCGTTTCGGCGCTGGTCCTCGCCTTCGCCTCCGACCCGCGGGTGATCGTCGTGGCGTCGCTGTCGATGGCGGCGGCCATGGGGCCGCTGATTCCCATTTCGGAAGGGGAGGCCGTCCAGCTGGCGCGTCGCCATGGCGCGCACTACGGCCGGCTGCGGCTGTGGGGGTCGGCGGCGTTCGTGGCGGCGAACGTCGGCGCGGGCGTGTTCATCGACCGGCTGGGGGTGAGCCTGATGATGATCCCGCTCGCGTCGGCGCATTTCGTTTCGGCGATCACCTCGGTCTTGCTGCCTGGCGAACCTCAAGCGCCCGCAGGCGCGGCGCCGCCGCCGCGGCTCGCCCTCCACGCCGTTTTGCGGCAGCCGGGCTTCGTGCTGTTCCTCGCGGCCGCAGGATGTTCGGTGGCGAGCCACGCCGCGTACTATACGTTCTCGGCGCTGGCCTGGACGGCGATGGGATATGACGCCGTCACCATCGGGGCGCTGTGGGCGATCGGCGTCGCCGCCGAGATCGCGCTGTTCTTCCGCCTTGGCGCGCCCGCCGGGGCCCGCGAGGCCGCGGCCCTGATCGCCGCCGGGGCCGCCGGCGCGGCGCTGCGCTGGGCCGCCATGGCGGCGGCTCCGCCGTTTGCGGTTCTCCTCGCCGTCCAGTGCCTGCACGCGGCCTCGTTCGCCATGGTCCACATGGGGGCGATGGCGTGGATTCGCGCCTCTGTGGCCCCGGAGTTGCGGTCGTCGGCGCAAACGCTCCATGCGGCCGCCGGGGGCGGGGCGCTTCTGTTCGCGGCGACGATGGTCGCCGGCCGTCTCTATGCCGCGCATCCGGCGGCGATGTATCTGGCGATGGCGGGCTTCGCGGCCGTGTCGCTCGGGTTGGCGCTGGAGCTCAGGCGGCGGGCCGGATCAGCCCCATAGCGCGCGCGGCGCAGGGTGCATCAGCGATCCCTCGTAACGGATGCGGGGGTCGCGGTCGCGGGCGAGGAGCAGGGGGCCGTCGAGGTCGATCCACCTCGCGCTCTGCGCCAGCAGGAACGCCGGCGCCATGGCGAGCGAGGTGCCGACCATGCAGCCCACCATGACGTCGAGCTTCAGCCGCCGCGCCTCGCCCACGACGGCGATGGCCGGGGTGAGCCCGCCGGACTTGTCGAGCTTGACGTTCACCGCGTCGTAGCGCCGGGCGAGCCGGGCCAGATCGTCCGTGGACGATAGGTCGTTGGCGGATTCGTCGGCGCAAACAGGCACGGCGCGCGCCAGACCCTCCAGCGCGCCGTCGTCTCCGGCGGGCAGCGGCTGCTCCACCAGTTCGACGCCCGCGTCACGGCAGGCGTCGAGCATCGCGGGCAGGAGATCGCCGGTCCAGCCCTCGTTGGCGTCCACGATCAGGCGGCTGTCCGGGGCGGCGCGGCGCACCGCGTCGAGGCGGGCGCGGTCGTCCGGCCGGCCGAGTTTCAGCTTGAGCAGCGGCCGGTGCGCCGCCTTCGCCGCCGCGGCCGCCATCTCCTCCGGCGATCCAAGGCTCAGCGTGAAGGCGGTGACGGCGGGCTGCGGTTCGGCGAGGCCGGCGAGCCGCCACACCGGCGCCCCGGCTTCCTTCGCTTCGAGGTCCCACAGCGCGCAATCGAGCGCGTTGCGGGCGGCGTGGGTTTTCAGGAGCGCCGGCAGACGGGAGCGGTCGAGATTTGCCGGCGGTTCCTTCGCCAGCGCCTCAAGCTCGGCGAGTACGCC
This sequence comes from Aestuariivirgaceae bacterium, assembly GCA_036746875.1. Classification (GTDB taxonomy): domain Bacteria; phylum Pseudomonadota; class Alphaproteobacteria; order Rhizobiales; family Aestuariivirgaceae; genus DAIODI01. The sequence continues at coordinate 15,970 of DAIODI010000001.1, forward strand.
CTCCGGCGTCTCGCCGTAGCGCGGGTAGGGCACGCACTCGCCCCGCCCGGTCGCCGCGCCGCGCGTCGCCGTGACCACGACCACGTCGGCGGCGGTCTTCGAGCCCCGCGAGATCGTGAAGGTTCCGGCGATGGGCCAGCTCTGCCGTTCGGCGGCGATGGTCAGCATGGTCAGCGCCAGCGCGCCTGCACGAGATCGACGATGGGACCGACGCCGGTGCGGACCGGATCGACGCACGGCAGCCCATGCTCCGCCGATGTTTTGGCCAGCATGTCGCGCATCTCGGCCTCGCCCAGGGCCTGGGTGTTGATGGCGACGCCGACGCAGCGGATCGCCGTGTTCGTCAGGCGGCCTTCCAGCACGGTCCGCTCGATCACCTCGCCAATCGAGGGCAGGGGATACTTCACCCCGCGCATCGTTGTGCGCGTGGGCTCGTGGCAGACCACGAAGGCGTCGGGCTGGGCGCCGTGCAGCAGCCCGAGCGTGACGCCGGCGAACGAGGGATGGAACAGCGAGCCCTGGCCCTCCACCACGTCCCAGTGATCGGGGGCGTTTTCCGGGGTCAGCCACTCGGCCGCGCCGGCGATGAAGTCGGCCACCACGGCGTCGAGCGCCACGCCGCGTCCGGCGATCAGGATTCCGGTCTGGCCGGTCGCGCGGAACGTGGAGTTCATGCCGCGCCGTCGCATCTCGATGTCGATGGCGAGCGCCGTGTACTTCTTGCCGACCGAACAGTCGGTGCCGACGGTGAGCAGGCGGCGGCCTTCGCGCTTCACGCCCTTGCCGGTGTCGAACACGCGCGAGGTGTGGCGCACGTCATGGAGATGGCGCCCGGCGCGGTGCGCCGCCTCGGCCACCGCCGGGATCGAGCCCAGCCGCTTGTGCAGGCCGGTGGCCACATCCATGCCGGCGTCGAGGGCCTCGACGATCGAGGCCACCCAGTGATCGGGAAGCACGCCGCCGGCGTTGGCGACGCCGACGACCATCGTCTTCGCGCCCCGGTTTGCGGCCTCGGCGATGTCCATGTCGGGAAGGCCGCAGTCGGCCTGGCAGCCGGCGAGCCGCAGCTGGCCCACGCACCAGTCGCGCCGCCAGTCGACGACGCCCTGCGCGGTCTTGGCGGCGAGCTGGTCGGCGACGTCGCCGAGAAACATCAGGTAAGGCTTGAGGATCTCCACTCTGCGCACGCTTCGGTCAGTCCCTGTCGCGAACCTCGCGCCCCGCCGCCTGGCTGAGCAGCAGATACACCTTGCCGCTTTCGGACGCGAGGCAGGCGTCGACCAGGACGGAGCCGTCCTCGCTCTCCGAGATCGCATCGAGCAGGCGCTCGAACAGGCGCACATAGGCGTCGATGCGGCCGCGGATCATCCGCTCGCTGGCGTATCGGGTCTTCGCCTGCCGGGAGAAGCTCGCCCCGCGCCGTGCGAACAGGTGGTGGATGTAGGCCTTGCGGTCTCCGGCGGCGTAGCGCTGCTCGAGATCGGCCGGAAGCTTCCCTTCCATCGCCTCCACGAGGTCGCGGGAGGCGGCGTTGAGCTTCGCCACCAGCGTTTCGGCCTCGCGGCTTGCGCCTTCGAGCGGATCGCCGGTCTCGCCCGAGTCGCCGCCGCCCGCCACCACCTCAAGGGCGGGGCCTGAACTCCGCTTGTCCTTGCTTCCCCGGGCGCCTGACGTCCTCTCTTGCGGAGTTTCGGACGCGGCGCCCTCAGCTTTTCCCGGGCTGGCGCCCTCCCTTCGGGGCGTGAACACGCCGGGCCCCGCCAGCCCCAGCGTGCCGGTCTGCCGGCGCACGACGTCGGCGAGCGCGTTGAGCGCGGTGATCTGGTCGGAGACGACGCGGCGCATGGCGTCGGCGTTCTGGCGCGTTTCCTCCGGCAGTTCGAGGATGGCGCGCTTCAGTTCGTTGCGGACGAAGTCGACCTCGCGCACCACCTGCTGGGCGGTCGCATGCAGCTCCTTGGCGGTCTCGCTGAATTCGCCCGCGGTCGCCGCGATGGCCTGGTTGATCGAAGCCATGAGGCGCTCGTGCTGCGACTGCAAGGTGCGGGCGGCGGCGGCGACCGCCTTGTCCGACACCTGCTCGAGGCGGCGGATTTCGTCCTGCAGGTTTTGCGAGGCGGCGTCGGTCTGCGAGACGAACAGCCGGCCGATCTCCTCGGTGCGCTGTTCGGCCTGCCCAAGACGATCGGAGATCGTGGCGGCGTAGGCGCGCATGGTCGCGTCCACCTCGGCATGCCGCTTGCCGAGCTGCTCCAGAAGACCGGCCAAGATATCCTCGCGACTGTGGACGAGCTGTTCGATCTCGGTGTTGAAGCGGTCGATCGACCGGTCGACCGAGGTCGAAACCTCCTGGAGCCGCGACGACAGGCGAAGGCCCGTCTGTTCGAGACGGCCCGTGAGTTCGGTCGAGACCGTCTCCAGCCGGCCGTCGAGGTCCTGCGCCGCTTCGCCGAGCTTGCCGGAGAGCAGCGACGAGGCGCGGCTGACGTGATCGGAGAACTTGAGCCCGGCCTCGTCGAGGCGGCGGCCCGAGCTGGTGACGCTCATTTCGAGGCTGGTGACGAAGGTGGACGACGCCTTGTCGAGTTCGGCGACGATCTCCTCGCGCGCCCCGTCGAGGCCCTGGCTGAAAGCGTTCCGCGCCCGGCCGAGCTCCTCGATGATGACGCCGGAGCGCTGGTCGAGGGCGTTGACGAAATCGCTCCTCGCCTTGCCAAGCTCTTCGGCCATCCGCAGGGTGCGCTCGTCGAGGGCGCGCACGAAGCCCTCGCCGGTGCCGTCCATCTTGCCGATCACCTCGGTGGTGATCTCCTCGAGCATGGAGGTCGCCACGTCGAACCGCTTGCCCAGTTCGCGCGACGCGGCGTCGATGCGGATGAACATGGTCTCGCCGGAGCTCGACAGCTTCTGCACGATCTCCGAGGACGTCGAGGCGAACCGCTCGGCCATCTGGCCCGAGTGATCCTCGAGGTTCTTGTGCAGCCGCGCCGAGGTGCGGTCGAGTTCGCTCGACAGCTTCGACGCCATCTCTTCGAGGCGGCCCGACAGATTGGCCGAGGTGGTCTCGAGCTTGCCGGCGAGCCGCGTCGTGGTGGTGTCGAGGCGCGTCGAGACGTCGTCGATCTGGGTGGCGATGCGCGACGTGGTGGTGTCGAGAACGTCGCCAAGCCGCGCCGAGGTTTCGGCGAGCCGTCCGGTGACGTCGCCGGTGGTCTGGTCGACGCGGGCCGTCGTCTCCTCGAGCCGCCCGGTGATCTCGCCCGCCACCGTGTCGAGTTGCAGCGCCAGACGGTTCGTCGTCTCGTCGAGACGGGTCGCCAGCGCGGACGTGGCGAGGTCGAGTTCGGACAGCAGCGTGTTCGAGGTCTTGTCGAGGTTGCCGACCAGCGACAGTCTGGTCTCCTCGAGCTGCCCCGCCAGCGTGCGCGTCGTTTCGTCGAGACGGCCGGACAGCGTGCTGGCGGCGTCGTTGAGACGGCTGGTCAGCGCGCCGCTCGTCTGGTCGAGCTGGCTGCCCAGGGCGGAGGTGGTGCTTTCCAGCCGCTCGGCGAGCAGGCCGGTGACGTCCTCCAGCCGGCTGGTGAGCCGGCCCGTGGTCTCGTCGAGGCGGACGGACGTGTCCGCGGCGGCGGTCTCGAGCGCCTGGAGCAGGCTGGCCGAGGTGGTTTCCAGCCGCTCGGCCAGGCCCGACGAGGCTTCGGCGAAATAACCGGTGACCTGGCTTGAGGTGGACTCAAGCCGCTCGGCCACGTCGCGGGCGGTGTGGTCGAGCTGTTCGGCGAGCTTGAGCGCAGTGTCGTCGAGCCGCGAGGTCATCGTGCCCGAGGCGCTGTCGAGGCGGGTGGCCAGCTGTTCGGTGGTCGATTCGAGCCGCGTGGTCATCTGGTCGGACGCGATGTCGAGCAGGTCCGACATGCGCGCGGTGACGCTTTCGAGCCGGGTGATCAGGCCGCCCGAGGTCTGCTCGATTTCGCTGGTGACGGACTGCGTCTGCGCGCTGAGATTCGCGGTGAGGTCGCCCGTGGCCTTCTCCACCCGCTCGAACACGCCGGCGGTGACGCGGTCGAGTTCCGCCGACATCGCCGACGTGCGCTGGCCAAGGCTCGAAAACAGCCGCTCGGTGGTGGAGTCGAGCTGCACGGCCATGCCGGCCGAAGCCTGGTCGAGGTAACTGGCCAGCTCCTGGCGGGCATGGCTGACGTTTTCGACGAACCGGCCCGACACCTCGACCAGGCGGTCGGAGAGGACGGCGCCGGTCTGCTCGACGCGCCGGGCGAACGTCTCGCTTGAACTTTCCAGCTTGTCGATCTGGGCGTTGAGTCCGGCGGCGCTTTGGGCGAGCTGCGCCCCGACCGCGCCGGCGGCCTGCTCGAGGCGGCCGAAAAGCTGCGTGGCGGTGCGGTCGAGCTCGGAGGACGTCTCCTGCGACTTTTGCCCCATGCGCGAAAACAGCGAAGCGGTGGTCGAGTCAAGCTGCGCCGTCATCGCCTGCGACGCCTGCTCCATGTACTGGTGCAGGTCGTCGCGGGCCCGTGCGACGTTCTGGACGAACTCGCCGGACGCCGACAGCAGGCGCTCCGACAGCTGGAGGCCCGTGCCTTCGATCTGCGCGGTGACGCGCTCGGTGGACCTCGCCATGGTCTCGGCGGCCTCGCCGGACGTGGCCTTGAGCAGATAGGCGGCGCTGTTGGCTGCCCCCTGGACCATCTCGTTGACCTGCGCGCCGGTGGTGCGCAGCGCCTCCGACAGCCCGGCGGTCATCCGCTCGACCTGGCGGGCGACATCGGCATTGACGGCGTTCAACTCGCCCGCGCCCTGCCGCAACTGACCGACGACCGAGGCTTCAAGCCCCTTCACATGGTCGCTGAACTGCGCGCTCTCGGCTCGCAGCGCCTGGGTGGTCGCGGCGAGGTGTTCGATCCGTGAGCCGAGCGCTTCGGCGACCAGGCGCGCCTCGCCGTCGAGCGCGCCGGCGGCCTGGCCGATGCGCGCCACCTGCTCCCCGAGGCCGCTGGACGCCGCAGCCGCCCGGTTCGACAGCTCGTCCATGGTGCGGGCGAGTTCGTAAGTGGAGCCCTTCAGCCCCTGTTCAAGCGTGACGAGCGCCGAGGAGGCGTTGCCGATCACCGCCTCGAGGTGGGTGGTGTTCTCCATCAGCCGGCCGAGCAGCGGATTGGCCTCGCTTCCGAACACGGCGCCGGCCTCGTGCAACGCATTTCGCTGGTGCTCCAGTCCGGCGAGCAGGGAGCGGATGCGCTCCTCGTTGGCGCCGAACGCACGCTCGATGTTGGCGACCTCGCGATGCACCATGCCTTCGAGCTCGGCGGCGCGGCTGACCGCATGTTCGACCCCGCCGACGAGCTGTTCGATCTCGCCGCGCACGGTGGCGGCGATTGTCGTCAGCCCTTCGGTGGCGACGTCCTGCGGGCGGATCAGACGCAGCGCCGTCTGCACCAGCGCTTCCGAAACGTTCTGAATCTGCTGGGCGCGCCACAGCAGGTAGGCGGCCGACCAAATGAGCAGGATCGGCAGCAGCAGCGCCATCAGCGCCACCGCCAGCGCCGGCGCCCCGGCCTGTTCGACCGCCGCCGGTTGCAGGCGGAACATCAGGAACGTGCAAAGCCCGATCCACAGCAGCGAGGCCATGAAGGCGGCCCAGAACGGCGCGGCGGACGGGCGGCGGCGCAGACTGGCGACAAGCGCGGCCCCGCTCATCTCGTTTTCGTTGGCGGCGCGCGGCCGAGGTATCGGCGACCCTTCGGCCCCGACGCGGATCTCCGGTTCACGCCGGGCGGCGGCGCGGTCTTCCCGCCGGGTGGCCCGCCGCGGTCCGCGTCTCGTCTCGTTAGCTTCAATCGCCATGTGAACTACCCATACACACCTTCAGTTCGCACTCAAACCTGCCGTCGGCCGATTGATGCGAAACTGGACCCCATTCCCCCAACACACTGCAACGAAAGCGAAAAGACGGCGAGGAGCACCGAAACCGAAATGGCGTCTCCCCGAACCGCCGCCGAAGCCTGCAGGCAAGCGACACGCCGCTGTCCTGCAAACGAGTGCGGCGGGGTCTCCTCAACCTTTCGCCCGTAAAGGTAAACGATACCCCATTCGCCAGCGGTAATGAACAATCGTCGCTGGGCCATGATGGCTTATTTGAAACTTTGGTTAAAATTGTGGTTCAAAATGAAGCACGCCGGCGACCGCCGCGATCGCTTAACCTTCCGGCCGTGCGTTAACCCTGCGGAGCGTCGCGGACGTGTAACGTGATCACCGGCGGGAAGCGAGGGAAGGCGAAGGCGCAGTGGCGCCAAAGCGCGAGCGCACCGGCCCGGAGGCCATCGACATGGACGCGCCTGCGAAGCCCAACCCGCGCCGCGCCATCGATGCGGCGGTGCTCGATCTCGATCATCTCGGCCGCTACACCATGGGCGACCGGGCGCTGGAGCGGGAGCTGCTCGGGTTGTTCCTCGGCCAGACGCGCCAGTACGCCGACCGGCTGGCGCTGATCGACGATCCGCGCGACTGGAAGCTCGCCACCCATTCGATCAAGGGCGCGGCGCGATCGATCGGAGCCGGAAGGCTGGCGGCCTGCGCGCAATCGCTCGAAGACCTCGATCTCTTTGGCGATGCCGCCGGGCGGCGGATGCTGACCGCGGCGCTGTTGAGCGAGCTCGCCGCGTGCGAGCAGGCGATCGCAGGGCTCCTTTCGCGGGCGCGCGGCGCAGCCGCCTGACCGGCGTTGCGGCGCATCCGGCGGCGGCCCAAGGGGCCGCTTGTGTTGTCCCCGGCGATCTCCTAAAAACCGGCGTCCCGCGCGCTGCCCGCCATGTGCGCTGGAGTAAGCCAATCCCGGCCGCAACGGTAGTTTCAGAGCATCGCCATGGTGAAGATCACGTTTGTTCAAAAGGACGGCGCACGGCAGGACGTCGACGGTCAGCCCGGAATGACGGTGATGGAAGCGGCCGTGAAGGCCATGGTGCCGGGCATCGACGCCGACTGCGGCGGTGCGTGCGCCTGCGCCACCTGCCATGTCTATGTCGAACCGGAATGGCTGGAGAAGGTCGGCAAGCGCAACGAGATGGAGGAGGACATGCTGGACTTCGCCTTCGACGTCCGCGACAACTCGCGGCTCTCCTGCCAGATCAAGATTTCCGACGCGATCGACGGGATGGTGGTCAAGGTGCCGGAAAAGCAGTTCTGAACCTGAATCCGGTATCGGCTTCAAGGCTTTGTCATTGCTGAACTTCTGGGGATTTGAATGTCTGAGGCTTCGATTTCCACCGACGTGGTGATCATTGGCGCTGGCCCATGCGGCCTGTTCGCCGTGTTCGAACTCGGTCTGCTCGACGTGAAATGCCACGTCATCGATATTCTCGACCGGCCCGGCGGCCAGTGCGCCGAGCTTTACCCGGAAAAGCCGATCTACGACATCCCCGCGCTCCCCATCGTTACCGGCCAGGAGCTGGTGGACCGGCTGATGCAGCAGATCAAGCCGTTCGCGCCCGTGTTTCACTACAACCAGATGGTGACCGAGCTTCACACGCACGACGACGGCGCGTTCACCGTGAGGACCGACGGCGGGCTCGACTTCCGCTGCAAGGCCGTGGTCATCGCCGCCGGCGGCGGCAGCTTCCAGCCCAAGAAGCCGCCGATCCCCGGCATCGACGCCTATGAAGGCACGTCCGTGTTCTATTCGGTGAAGAAGATGGAGGCGCTGCGCGGCCGCCATATCCTCATCGTCGGCGGCGGCGCCTCGGCGCTCGACTGGACGCTGAACCTGCACCCGATCGCCGGCTCGGTGACGCTCCTGCACCGCCGCGACGAGTTTCGCGCCGCGCCGGACAGCGTGAACCGCATGCGCAAGCTTGTCGCCGACGGGGCGATGAAACTGCACATCGGCCAGGTGACGGGTCTGAAGGGCGCGAACGGCCTGCTGGAGGCGGCGGTGGTGAAGGGCGCCGAGGGGACCTTCGACGTCCCCTGCGACGCCATGCTGCCGTTCTTCGGCCTCACCATGAAGCTCGGCCCGGTCGCGGAGTGGGGCCTGAACCTCAACGAGAACCTGGTGCGCGTGGACACCGAGAAGTTCCAGACCTCGACGCCCGGCATCTTCGCCATCGGCGACATCAACTGGTATCCCGGCAAGCTGAAGTTGATCCTCTCCGGCTTCCATGAGGCGGCGCTGATGGCGCAGGAAGTGTTCCGCCTGAAGAATCCCGGTGAGCGGCTGGTGTTCCAGTACACCACATCGAGCACCAACCTGCAGAAAAAGCTTGGCGTTTCCTGACGCTCCTTCGCTCCGGCTGATGCTTTCGCCGCCTTGCGCGAACGGATGTTTCTCCGGATAACCCCATGGCCGCCGGTTGGCGGTTTCATGTGGTGGAGGCTTCAGATGACGCAGAACATCGGCACTGTGGATCGGGCGCTGCGGGCGGCCGTGGGGCTTGCGCTGATCCTGTGGGCCATCATGGGGGCAGGGGCGTGGAGCTGGATCGGCTGGATCGGGATTGTCGCTCTCGCCACCGCCGCCATCGGCTGGTGCGGCGCCTACAGGCTGTTCGGGATCAGCACCTGCCCGGTGAAGCGCGCCTGAGCCTTGCGCCTCACATCCGGCCGTAGCTGCGCATCAGGTCCACCAGGTCGCCGTGCGGCAGGGCGCGCACGGTGACGCCGTTCGCCCCGGTCATCGTCTCGTTGGCGATCATGGCGTCGAGGATCGCCTCCTCGGTGGCCTCGACGGTTGCGGCGAACAGCGGGTCCATCGCCGCATTGGTGAGGAAGCGCATGGACCGCACCGCCGCGCCCGCCCCGAACACCTCCGGGTTGGCCGTCGACAAGGCGATGAAGATATCGCCCGAGCCGTTGTGGGCGATCCCTCCGGTGCGCGCGACGCCAAGCCCGATGCGCCGGGCGATCCGCTTCAACTGGTGCGGCAGGAGCGGCGCGTCGGTGATCGCCACGGCGATGATCGATCCCGCAGGCGTCGAGCGCACCTCGCCGCCCCTGATGTGCCGGCCCACGGGCGCGCCCAGCACCATGAGTTCCGGCCGGATGCCGAAGTTCGCCTGCACGAAGACGCCGACGGTGAACGTCTCCCCGGCGGTTTCGGCGCGCCTCGACGATGAGCCGGAGCCGCCCTTGAAGTCGTAGGCGATCATCCCCGTCCCGCCGCCGACGCTGCCCAGTTCGACGGCGCCGCCGCGCGCGCCATCGAGGGCGGCGAAAACGTGCTCGTCCTTCACATGGAAGCCGTTGATGTCGTTCAGCTCGCCGTCATAGGTCTCGCCGGCGATGGGAAGACCCCAGGCCTGCGCGGTCGCGACCATCTCGCGCACCAGCCATTTCGCCGTGGCGTCGCGCGCAAGGCCCACCGCGTGCGTGTTGGTGATGGTGACGGGGCCTTCCGCCTGGCCCGACTCCTCCACCCAGGCGAGCCCGGTGAGTTCGCCGTTGCCGTTCAGCACCGCGCTTCCCGCCGCGCAAGGCGAGGCGACGCCCGCCCGGCCGCGCGGCAGGATGGCGGTGACGCCGGTGCGCACCGGCCCCTGGCCCACGATCAGCGGGCCGTCTCCGGCGATGATCGTCGCATATCCCACCTCGACGCCGGGAACGTCGGTGATGGCGTTGGCTTCTCCGGGTTGGCCCGCAAGCGGCAGGCCGAGGCCGCGGCCGCGCAGCTTGCCGGCGGGGGTCGATTTCCACAGCGAGGACATGGCGTTGGCGGCCTTTCCGTTCAGCGCTCGTTCAACATTTCGGTGCATGTATGAACCAGGTGGAGGTCATTTTCGATGGTGTCTGAAGCGCGACGCCCGGCTGGCGTGCTGGGCACGATTTGCGCGCGGTGTTCGGGCGACGCCCGGACGCGCATCGTGCCGCAGGCGCAAGGCGTGGTGATCGAGCCCGGCGTCGGCCGCGGCCGCAACGTGCCGTTTTACGACCGCTCCCGGGTGACGGTGGTGCACGGCGTCGACCCCGACGGGGCGAAGCTCGACCGGGCGAAGGCGGCGGCCGGCGGCTCGCTGCCGTTCGAGCCGCACCGCGCGGTGGCCGAGGCGCTGCCGTTCGCGAACGCCTCCGCCGACACCGTGGTGATGAGCTACACCTTCTGCGCCCTCGACAACCCGGCGCTGGCGCTGGCCGAGGCGCGCCGCGTGCGGAAGCCCGGCGGTCGGCTGTTGTTCTGCGAGCACGGCCGTTCGCACGACCGGGGCGTGGCGCGCCTTCAGGATCGCCTCGATCCCCTGTGGGTGAAGTTCGGCGGCGGTTGTCGTCTCAACCGCGATGTGGCGGCGATCCTCGGCGAGAACGGTTTTCGCATCCTGTGGCTCGACACGTTCTACGCCAACCGCGCGCTGCCGGCGCTGACGTTCCACTACGCCGGCGCCGCCGCTCCCGTCTGATCGCTTGATCGCCGCGCTCGATTGCGCCACCACGGAGCGATGATCGACGGCCCGTTTCTCGCCAGCCTCGAACGCATCGCCGGCCCCCGCGGCCTGTGGCGGGGCGAGGCGGACGGCGCTCCCGACAAGGGGTTTCACGACGACAATCTCGCCGCCGGTCTGGCGGTTTTCCCGCGCTCCACGGAAGAGGTGGCCGCGATCGTGCGCCTGTGCCGCGAGGCGCGCGTGCCGATGACGCCGCAGGGCGGGCGCACCGGGCTTGCAGGCGGGGCTGCGTCGCGGCCCGGCGCGCTGATCGTCGGTTTTCAGCGCATGAACCGCATCGAACGGCTCGACCCGACGGCGATGATCGCCACGGTGGAGGCGGGCGTGACGCTGGCGGCCTTGCAGACGGCGGCCGCCACGCACGGGCTGTCGCCGGGCGTCGATATCGCGGCGCGCGGGTCCGCCACGATCGGCGGCATGATCTCCACCAACGCCGGGGGCAGCGAGGCGTTCCGGCTCGGCGTGATGCGCCAGCGCGTGCTGGGCCTCGAAGCCGTGCTGCCCGACGCAAGCGTGCTCTGCGACATGACGGAGGTCATCAAGGCGAACGAGGGCCTCGACGTGAAGCAGCTGCTGATCGGCGCGGAAGGCACGCTCGGCCTCGTCACCCGCGCCGTGATCCGCCTGTCGCCGGTTCCCGCCGCCCGCGCAACGGCGGCGATGACCTTCGCCACCGCAGCCGACGCGATTGCGGCGCTGAACGGCCTGCGCGCCGCGCCGGGCTTCGCCGTGCAGACGGCGGAGGCGATGTGGGGCGGCTACGCCCGCGCGGCGGCCGCCGAACAGGGCAACCACCGGTTCGCGGCGTTCGCCTCGGCGCCGCTGTGCGTGATCTTCGAGGCCGGGGGCGACGACGCGGCGGCGGTGGCCGAACGCTTCGAGGCGGCGCTGTCGGCGCTCCTCGACCGGGGCCTCGCCCGCGACTGCGTCGTGGCGCGAAGCGGTCGCGAGCGGGCGGAGATGTGGCGGGTGCGCGAGGACTCCTGGTCCATCGAGCGGCTTCACCCGGGCGGGCTGTGGTTCGACGTGTCGCTGCCGCTCAACGCACTCGATCAGTACACGGAGCGCCTGTTCGCGCGGGTCATGGCGCACGACGGGGCGCTGAACGTGTTCGTGATCGGCCACCTCGGCGACGGCAATCTGCACGTCACCATCGCCGGTCCAGGCCCGATTCCGCACCGCTACGACGAGATCGCGCCGCTGGTCTACGACGGGATCCGGGCGGCAGGCGGCTCGATTTCGGCCGAGCACGGCGTGGGGCTGGAGAAGCGCGCGGCGCTGGCGAGGTTCGGCGACCCCGGCAAGCTCGCGGCGATGCGCGCCGTCAAGCAGGCGCTCGATCCTTTGAACCTGATGAACCCGGGGAAGGTGTTCTGACGGCTACAGCACATCCACCGGCACCTTGAGATACACCGTGCCGTTGGCTTCCGCCGGCGGCATGCGTCCCGCCCGCATGTTGACCTGGATCGAGGGGATGATGAGCTTCGGCATGCCGAGCGTTTTGTCGCGCGCCTCGCGCATCGCCACGAACTCGTCTTCGCTCACCCCTTCGCGCACATGCACGTTGCCGGCGCGCTCGGCCGCAACCGTGGTCTCCCAGGCGTAATGGTCGCGCCCCGGCGCCTTGTAGTCGTGGCAGAGGAACAGCCGGGTGTGCGCCGGCAGCTCCAGGATGCGGCGGATCGAGCGGTAAAGCGCACGCGCCGAGCCGCCGGGAAAATCGCAGCGCGCCGTCCCGTAGTCGGGCATGAACAGCGTGTCGCCGACGAACGCCGTGTCGCCGATGACGTAGGTCATGCAGGCGGGCGTGTGGCCGGGCGTGTGCATCACGCGGGCGGGGATCGAGCCCAGCGCGAACGTGTCGCCGTCGCAGAACAGCCGGTCGAACTGGCTGCCGTCGCGCTCGAACTCGGTTCCGGCGTTGAAGATCTTGCCGAAGGTGTCCTGCACCGTGCGGATGTTGTCCCCGATGGCGAGCGCGCCGCCGATGGCGCGCTGGATGTAGGGCGCGGCCGAGAGGTGATCGGCGTGGACGTGCGTTTCGATCAGCCACTGGCAGGCGAGGCCGCGATCCTTGACGAAAGCGACAATGGCGTCGGCGGACGCCCTGCCGGTGCGCCCCGAGGCGGCGTCGTAGGCGAGCACCGTGTCGATCACGGCGCAGGCTTTCGTCGCCGGGTCGGCGACGACATAGCTCACCGTGTTGGTCGGCTCGTCGAAGAACGCCTGAACGTCGGGCCGCTGGGCCATGGCCGCCTCCGTCTCCGTTGCGTAAGGCTGCAAGGTAGGAGGGCCGGAGCCGATCCGCAATGATCCGCCTCAGGCGGCGGGCTTGCGCAAGCGGAACAGGCGCCCGGCGATCAGCGCCAGCCCGGCGGCGATCGCCGCCATGCCCAGGATATGCTGCGGCTCCAGCCGTTCGCCCAGAAACGCCGCGCCGAGGAGGATCGCCGAAATGGGTACGATGAAGGTGACGAGGCTGACGTTGCCGGCGCCCGACGACTTCAGGATCGAGAAGAACATCACGTAGGCGACCGCCGTGCACAGAAGCCCCAGCCCAAGCACCGCGCCGAGCGCCTGCGGCGAGGCCGTGGCGAGTCCGTCGAAGCCGCCGGTGAGGAGGGCGACGGGCGCGAGCATCAGGCCCGAACACAGCGTCTGCCCGGCGGCGGTGACGATGGGCGGGTTCACCGCGAGCCGTCTCCCCCACGATCCGGCAAAGCCGTAGGAGAGCGCCGCGCCGAGCACCGCAAGCTGCGCCAGCACGTGCGCGCCGAGGCTTTCCAGCGCGCCGATGCCGACCATCACCGCCACCCCGGCGAGGCCCACCGCCACCCCGGCGAGGCGGTTGGCGGTGAGCGGCTCGTCGCGGGTCAGCCGGTTGGCGATGAGGAGCGTGAAGAACGGCGTCGTGGCGTTGAGGATCGCGGCGAGGCTGGACGCGATCTCCTTCTGGCCCCAGACGATCAGCGTGAACGGCACGATGTTGTTGACCACGCCCATGACGAGGAGATCGCGCCAGCGGCCGGACGTGTCCGGCGGACGGTAGCCGAGCGCGAACGCGACCGCCCAGAGCGCGGCGGCGGCGATGAGGCAGCGCAACGTCACCACGGCGACGGGCGCGAGCGCCTTCACCGCGATGGCGTTGAAGAAGAACGACGCGCCCCAGACCGCGCCGAGCGCGATCAGCAACGCCCACTGCGTCAACCCCATTTCGCGCCGGATGCCCGTGTCCATCGTCGCCCCCCGCTGTGCGTCAGGCGACGATGGCGGGGACGGGGGGCGGCGAGCTTCCCGCAGCTTGCGGCCGAACGCGCGAAGACGTCACAGGTCCTTGCACAGCCGGGCGGCGTCGTAGATGGCGGCGTGGATGTTGCGCGAGGCGACCGCATCGCCGATCCGGAACAGCTGGAAGCGGCCGTGCGGGTTGCTGCGGACCGATTGCGGGCGGCCCTCGATCAGCGCGCCGTAATCCACCGCCCCGCCATTGGACGACCGCTCCTTCAGCTCCATGTAGAGGTCGGCGTTGGGCAGCGTCGCCTGTTCGATCACCACCTGGTCGACGAGACGTTCGCCCGCGTCCTTCTCCGTGTAGGGAGACCAGAGCGTGGCGGCGATCCGGTTGCCGACGCGCTTCAGGCCGGTCACCCGCAACATGGTCGTGATGCGTGTTCCTGCCGTGTGCAGCTTCTGCATGTAGGGCACGAGGTTGAGCCCGCCCATCTCGGGCGCGAAGAAACGCTCCGGCGTCACCAGTTCGAGTTTCGCCCCCGCGTCGACGAGGAACTCCGCCGCCGCCATGCCGGGGTGCGCGCCGTTGTCGTCGAACAGCAAAACCTCCTCGCCCGGCTTCACGTCGCCCGACAGGATGTCCCAGCTCGACACGGCGAGTTCCTGGCCGGGAATGGCGATGGCCGCGCCCGGCGCGCCGCCGGTGGCGACGATGACGACATCGGGCGCAAGCGAAGCGACGAGCGCGCCGTCGGCGAGCGTGTTGAAGCGCGCCTCGACGCCGAGTTTCTCCAGCCGGTCCATGCGCCAGTCGACGATGCCCTGAAGCTCGCCGCGCCGCTTCGCCCGCGTCGCCAGCGCCACCTGGCCGCCGGGTCTCCCCGCCGCCTCGATCAGCGTCACCCTGTGTCCGCGCTCGGCCGAAACGCGCGCCGCCTCAAGGCCGGCGGGGCCGGCCCCGGCGATGACGATGTGGCGATGGCCGCCGCTGGCGCGCACGATCGCCTGCGGCATCGTCGCCTCCCGGCCCGTGGCGGGATTGTGGATGCACAGCGCCTCGTGGCCCTCGTAGATGCGGTCGAGGCAGTAGGTGGCGCCGACGCACGGGCGGATCTCATGCTCGCGGCCCGCCATGATCTTCTTCACGATATGCGGATCGGCGATGTGGGCGCGCGTCATGCCCACCATGTCGAGCTTGCCCTCGGCGACCGCGTGGCGGGCGGTGGCCACGTCGTTGATGCGGGCGGCGTGGAACACCGGAAACTTCGTGTGCTGACGAACCTCGCCGGCGAAATCGAGGTGCGGGGCCGAGCGCATGCCGGTGACGGGGATGACGCGCGACAGCGGGCCGTCGTGCTCGATGTGGCCGCGAATGACGTTGAGGAAATCGATCTGGCCGGTCGCCACCAGCTTCTCGCAGATGGCGAGACCCTCGGCGCGCGACAGCCCCATGTCCCAGTCCTCGTCGGCGACGAGCCGCGCGCCGACGATGAAGCCGGGTCCGACACGGGCGCGCACCGCGTCGAGGATGCGGAAGGTGAAGCGCAGGCGATTGTCGAGGGAGCCGCCGAACGCGTCGTCGCGGCGGTTGGTGGCGGGCGACCAGAACTGGTCCATCAGGTGGCCGTAGCATTCGAACTCGAAGCCATCGAGGCCGGCCGCCTTCATGCGCTCGGCGGCGTCGGCGTAGTCGGCCACGATGCGGTCGATGTCCCAGTCCTCCATCTCCTTCGGGATGGCGCGGTGGGCGGGTTCGCGCACCGGCGAGGGGGCGAGCACGGGGAGCCAGTCGGCCTTGTTCCAGTTGGTGCGCCGGCCAAGGTGGGTGAGCTGGATCATCACCGCCGCGCCCTGCTCGTGGCAGTCGTCGGCAAGCCGCTTCAGCCACGGCACGATCTCGTCCCTGTAGGCGTGCAGGTTGCCGAAGGCGGGCGCGGAGTCGCGCGAGACGATGGCCGATCCCGCCGTCATGGTGAGGGCGATGCCGCCCTTCGCTTTTTCCAGGTGGTAGAGGCGGTAGCGGTCCTTCGGCATCCCGTCCTCGGCGTAGTTCGGCTCGTGCGCCGTGGACATGATGCGGTTCTTCAGCGTCAGATGCTTCAGGCGGTAGGGCTGGAGAAGCGGGTCGTTGGCGCGGTGGACGGTGGTCATGCGTAACCTTCAGGGGGCAAGGGAGGAACGGCCCGTCTCGGTGACGATCAGGGCCATGGGGATATCGTGGGGCTCAGGGTGAATGGTCTCAAGCCGCGTCGCCGCCAGGCCCCACGCCGGCAGCATAGGGCCGCGGATCGAGAGCGGCCAGCGCGCTCATCCGGCGGCGGGCTCGCCGCGCGCCCACGCCGTCTCGCGCCCTGGTCCGGGATCGGAGGGAACCAGAACCGACAGCGCAAGCGCGACCGCCGCCATGCCGGAGCCGATCAGGAACACCGCCGCGGGCGAGATGTCCCAGACGACGCCGAGCGGGATCGGCAGACCCACGGCGGCGATGTGATTGATCGAGAACGCAACGCCCGAGGTTGGCGCGATGTCCGCCGGGTCGGCGATCTTCTGGAAGTAGGTCCTTTGCGCGATCGCGAACGAGAAGAACGCGTTGTCGAGGACGTAGAGCGCCGCAGCGAGCCAGGGGTCGTTGACGACGGCGTAGAGCAGGAACACGAGAACGAGGCCGGCGTTCTCCACGATCAGCGAGTTCCGGTCGCCCCAGCGGCCGATCAGCTGGCCGATCTTCGGCGCGAGCAGGGTGTTGAACACCGCGTTGACGAGCAGCAGCAGCGTCATCGCGCCCACGCCGTAGCCGAACTTCTGCACCATGAGAAAGGCCGCGAAGATCACGAAGATCTGCCGCCGCGCCCCGCCCATGAACACCAGCGCATAGTAGAGCCAGTAGCGACGACGCAGGATCAGCGTCTTGCGCTGCGGCGTCTCCTCGCGGAAGTACGGGAACGACAGCCAGACCCAGGCCGCCATCAGCATCGCGCCGACGCCGCCGGCGAGGAAGATCCAGAGGTAGTCGAGCCCGAGCCAGTCCCACAGGATGAAGATCATGGCGTAGGAGGCGATGGTGGCGAGCGATGTGGCCGCGATGATGCGGCCGATGAGGCGCGGCGCCGAGCGTTTCTCGAACCACTGCAGCGACAGCGATTGCGCCACGGTCTCGAAGTAGTGGAAGCCGACCGACTTCACCAGGGTCGTTGCATAGAAGCCGATGGCGGCGGGGAAGAACCCGGTGATGGCCACGCCGCCGCCGATCAACATGAGCGAGACGAGCGCCAGCGTCTGCTCGCGCATGATCCGCAGGAAAAAGACGGCGGCGAACGACAGGAAGCCCGGGATCTCGCGCACCGTATGCAGGACGCCGATCTCCGCGCCGCCGAAGCCGAGCACGTTGATGGCGAAGTTCGTATGCAGGGCGTTCCAGGTGGCGAACGCAAGATAGTTCGCCGCCGACATGATGATCAGCGCGTTCGCCGGGTTCCGCCATCCGGAAGCGTCGGCGATGCTCACGTCCTGTCGGCTCATGGCGAATCACGCGGGCCCTGTCGCGCAACGAAGATGCGATTTGTACTTCGGCTGCGCGCGATGATCGAGGTCCGCGCACGCATGGAGGGGATGTGCGATTGGCCTGCCGTGCACGCGAAAGTCGAGGCGTAGTGCGGCCGCGCCAAAAGATTTTCGGAATAATTGCTGCGCGTTCGAATTGAAGCTTGCGCGACAGGCCGTCGTTTGGTTCTCTCTCGCCCGTCACGGGGTCGCCGGCCGGACTTGCGCCGACGGTGGGGGGCCGTGACGGGGAGCTTGAGGCGGATCGGACATGGGGTCCTTGAGCGGCCGTTGTCCCTTCCGCCTCGCTGCTTCCGGGCGCCTCCCGAACGGCCTCGCTACGCCAGCTGCCGCTTCAGCTTCGCAATCGCCGCCTTACCCGCCTCGATATCCTCCGGCATGAAGGCGATCGGGTCGGGCGTCCTGGGTTCCAGGCCCAGCATGCCCTCGACGGTCGCATGCGCGCACAACGCCGCGTAGGCCGGGTTGTATCCGCCTTCCTGCACCGACAGCAGTTTGCCGCCGGAATGCCGCGCGGCAAGCTCGCGGGCGATCGCGCCGAAGCGATGGAAGCCTTTGGTGGTGACGAGCTGGCGGCCGTTCGGGTCGAACTGGTTCGCGTCCTGGCCGTTGGCGACGATGATGAGGCCGGGCCGGTAGGCGTCCAGCCTGGGGATCACGATCTCCGCGAAGGCGCGAATGTAGGCGTCGTCGCCAAGCCCGCACGGCAGGTCGATGTTGACGTTGAGGCCTTCGCCAGCGCCCTTGCCCCGTTCGTCCGGCGCGCCGGTCTGCGGGTGGCTTGGCCCCCACGACCCATGATGCATGTGGAGCGAGATGGTGAGCACGTCGTCGCGCTCGTAGAAGCAGGCCTGCGTGCCGTTGCCGTGGTGCACGTCCCAGTCGATGATCGCCACCCGCTCCACGCCCTCATCCAGCGCCCGCTGCGCCGCGAGCGCCGCGTTGTTGAGGAAGCAGTAGCCGTCGGCCATCGCCGGCTGCGCATGGTGGCCGGGCGGGCGGACCAGCGCGTACGCCATCGCCGTTTCGCCTTCGAGGATCGCGTCCACGGCGGCGAGCGCCGTGCCGGCGGCGGCGCGGATCGGATCGAGCGAGTGGCGCGCGAACACCGTGGTGTTGGAGAACGGGCGCCCGCCCTGCGCTTCGGCGGCGAGCAGCGTCGCCCAGTAGTCGTGATCGTGCACGGTGAGGATCTCCGGCACGCTGGCGAGCCGCCCCGCCCGCCAGTCAAGCCGGTCTGCCGCCGGACCCTTCTCCAGCGCCCGCTTCATGTTGGCGATCCGCTCGGCGTTCTCGGGGTGCTTCATCTGGACCGCCAGCATCCCGGAGGGTGGCGCGTCGAACACGCCCTCGCCGGTGTCGTGGCCGAGGGCGGCGTCGTGCCAGAAGATCTGCATACGGTCGTTGGGCATGGGTGATCTCAGTCGATGATGTCGGGGAGGTTGAGGATCAGCGCGTCTACGCCTTCGGCGGCCATGCGCCTGAGGACCGCCTGCTGGCGCGCCTCGCAGATGTGCCGGGGAACGCGGTCAGCATGCGGATGATCTCCGGTCGAGAGCGTGACGGATGCTATCCGCGGCCGCTCCCGCCGGAAAGCCCTTGCCGCTGTCCCGGCCTGCGAAAGACGCATGACAGCGGCGTTGACAGGGCCGTTCTGCAAAGCTACCAATCGTTTGTAGAAACGAACGCGACTGCCGCCGCGTCTCCTCCGTGGCAGGTCTGTCTTGGATTTGAGCGGATCTCAGAAGCGGGCTGCAGTTTTCCAAAGGGTCCGAAAAAGCGAACGGCGAGCAGCAATGGGCACGATCAACGTCACCGACCACACCGGCAGAACCCATGTCCTCGATGCGGTCGAGGGTTGGCGGGTGATGGAGATCATCCGCGCGCATGGCCTCGCCATGGAGGGGTTGTGCGGTGGGGCGTGCGTGTGCGCCACCTGCCATGTCGTGGTCGATGACGCCTGGCTGGCGAAGCTCCACGCCGCGCGCGACGACGAGGAGGCGATGCTCGACACTGTGCCGGCGCTCGAACCGGGCTCGCGGCTTTCCTGCCAGCTGATCTACGGCGAACACCTCGACGGGCTCGCCCTGTCGCTCGCCGGCGGGGGCGCGCGGGCGCGCGAGGCCGCGGGAGTGCGCGCGACGAAGCGTTCGCCGGGCTTGAGGGCGCGGACCTGATCCGCGCCGTCGCCGCCGGGCATCCGGGGAAGGTGGCGGTGGTGTCCTCGTTCGGCGCGGAGTCCGCCGTGCTCCTGCACATGGTGGCGGAAGTCGACGCTTCGCTGCCGGTGATCTTTCTCGACACGGAGAAACACTTCCGGGAGACGCGCCGTTATCGCTCCATCCTCGCCGACCGGCTGGGGCTGAAGGACGTGCGCACCATCCATCCGGACCCGAGCGATCTGGCCCGCAGCGACCCGGCGGGCGACCTGCACGGCCGCGATCCCGACCTGTGCTGCCACATCCGCAAGTCGCTGCCGCTGGAGCGCGCGCTCGCCGGGTTCGATGCGGTGATCTTCGGCCGCAAGCGTTTCCACGGCGCGGCCCGCGCGGCGCTCCAGACGATGAGCCACGACGGCGGCCGCTTGAAGGTGGAGCCGCTCGCCGGGTTCACCGCCGACGACCTCAGGGCCTACATGGCGGCGCACGATCTGCCGGCGCATCCGCTCACCGGACGCGGCTACCGGTCCATCGGCTGCGCACCCTGCACGGTGGCGGGCGGGACCGACGAAGACCCGCGCGCCGGGCGCTGGGCGGGCACCGGCAAAACCGAGTGCGGCATCCACATCACCTCCGGTGGCGCGCTGGTGCGGACGATCGCGCGCGACGGCGCGGTCACGGCGCCAAACTGATGATCACCTCGTTGCGCCGGAGAAATCCGGGCGTCCACGGATCATTATAGTAGGCGTAGGTCGCCGGGCCGCTGGCGGTGAGCCCTTGCGCCGCAATCCAGCCCCGCAACTCCGCCTCGCGGGCCTTCAAGGCCGCATCGGTGGCGACGCCGGAGAAGCGGATGGCGGCGCGCCGCTGCGGCGCGACCTCGGTGAGCCTGACATCGCCGCCGGGGGCCGGAAGTTCCGCCAGCGTATACGCCGCCGGCATGATGAACCGTATGGTCCAGCGGCTGGCGCCGCCGGCGCTCTCCTGCGTCACGGGTGCGGTCATGGCGATCGCCTCCGGCTCCTGCGTCACGGGTGCGGTCATGGCGATGTCGCCGCCGCCCCGGTTTCTGGCGAAGATATAGGCGGCAAGCGCCCGGAAGCCCTGGCGGACGGCTTCCCAGCGCTCACCCTCGCGGGTGACTTCGGCCACGACCATTCCCGGGTATTGGCGGACCTCGATATCGGCGCCCGCGGCGCGCCCGGTTACGGTGTAGGCCGGCGTCTCGATGGAGGTGGTGAACCACCACCAGCCGAAGACGGCGGCGGCGGCGAGCGCCGCCAGCGTGAGGAGGGCGTAAACGGCCATGCGCAATCCCCGGTTCGGGCGGCGGGCGGGTGGGGAAACAGCGTCTGTCATGGGGAGGGTTACGCACCGGCGATCGCCGGGGATCGCCGGCGGGCGTCTTGTGCGCGCGGGCGAGGCTCCTGTAGAGGGGAGAACATTGTCCGACCGTTCCCGGAGCGCTGGCCATGACCACCTCCCCCACCCGCCGCGAGGCGCTCCAACGCCTGACGCTGGCCGCGCTCGCCGGGCTCCTCGGTTTGCCGGCCGTCGCGCGCGCCGCCATCCGGTATCACGAGGCGAAACCGTTCAGCTTCGACGCCCTGACCGCGCGGGCGAAGGCGCTGGCGGGCAAGCCGTTCAAGGCGGAGGCGATCAAGGCCGAGGCGATCCTCGACCGGATCGACTTCGAGCAGCATATCGACATCGGCTACCGCGAGGACGCGACGCTGTTCGCCGGGCAGCGTTTTCCGGTGCGGCTGTTCCATCCGGGCAAGTTCTTCAAGGAGCCGGTGCACATCTCGGTCGTTTCCGGCGACAGCGCCCGCGAGATCGTCTATTCGCCGGAGCTGTTTTCGTTCGGCGAGAAGTCGGCGTTCGCAAAGGCGCTGCCGGACGACATCGGCTTCGCCGGTTTCCGGGTGATGAATCCGGGCCTGCGCGGCGACTGGCTCGCCTACCTCGGCGCCAGTTACTTCCGCACCGCCGGCGACGAGCACCAGTACGGGCTCTCGGCGCGCGGCGTCGCCATCGACACCGCCACCGAGCGGGCGGAGGAGTTCCCGCGCTTCACCCACTTCTACCTGGACCCGCGCCCCGACATGTTCGTCGTCTATGCGCTGCTGGACGGGCCGAGCATCGCCGGGGCCTACCGCTTCGAGTGGCGCGACGAGCCGGCGATGGTGGGAACCATCGAGGCGCGGCTGTTCCCGCGCGCCGACATCGGCCGCCTCGGCGTGGCGCCGCTCACCAGCATGTACTGGTACTCCGAGACGCATCGCCAGCAGGGCCCGGACTGGCGTCCCGAGGTGCATGACAGCGACGGCCTGTCGATCTGGACCGGCGCGGGCGAGCGCATCTGGCGGCCGCTCAACAACCCGCCGCGGGTGATGACCTCCACCTTCTCCGACGCCTCGCCGAAGGGCTTCGGCCTGTTGCAGCGCGACCGGCGGTTTGAGTCCTACGAGGACGACGGGGTGTTTTACGAGAAGCGCCCCTCGGTGTGGGTGGAACCGTTGGGCGACTGGGGCAAGGGCGCTGTGCAGCTTGTCGAAATCCCCACCGACGTGGAGATCCACGACAACATCGTCGCCTACTGGACGCCGGCCGCGCCGGTGCGGAAGGGTGAGGCGCTCACCTACGCCTACCGCCTGCACTGGGCGGGGCCGGAGCCGTTTCCGCCCGGCGCGGCGCGCGTGGTGGCGACCTTCTCCGGCCGTGGCGGCCGGCCCGCCGAGCAGGGCAAGGCGGGGTTCGAGAAGTACGTCATCGACCTGGAAGGCGGCGGCATCGAGAAGTACGAGACGGCGGACGGGCTTATCCCGAGCGTCGAGGCCTCGCGCGGGGTGATCGAGGACGCCTACGCGATCCGGGTGGACGGCGCCAAGCGCTGGCGCATGGTGTTCGACATCAAGGCCGACGGCAAGGAGCCGGTGGACATACGCGCCTATCTGAAGGCGCCCGACGGCCGGGCGCTCTCCGAGACGTGGCTCTATCAGCACTTCCCGGCGGGGCATGGGTAGGGCATATCGCCTGACCCTGGAGCGGGGCCCGGGCAAGTGAACAAGCCTGGCCGCTCTATCTCCTCCATATTGCGTCATCTTTTTCCGCCACGTGGCGTCCGCTTGGCGGGATGATGCCCTACCGCTCGCCGATATCCGTCACCTCCACGCGCAGGGTGAGCGCGGCGCCGTTCCGGATGATGTCGAGCGTCACCGTCTCGCCCATGCGCTTGCCTTCCAGCGCCCGGGTGAGGTCGGCGAGGCGGCGCACCTTGCGGCCCTCCACGCCGACGATGATGTCGCCCTCGCCGCCGGCGTCCTCAAAGCCGCGCAGGCCCGCCTTCAGCGCCGGCGAGCCGGGCAGCGTGCGCGCCACGATGATCCCCTCGACGCCGGCGTGCATGGCGGCCTCCTCCTCGGCCGCCATGATGCCGATCCCGGGGGTGGGCACGCGGCCGTCGCGGATCAGCTGCGGCACGATGCGGTTGACGACGTCCACGGGGATGGCGAACCCGATGCCGGCGTTGGCGCCGGAGGGCGAGAAGATGGCGGTGTTGACGCCGATCAGCCGGCCGGCGGAATCGAGCAGCGGCCCGCCGGAGTTGCCGGGGTTGATGGCGGCGTCGGTCTGGATCACGTCGGCGAGTTCGCGCCCGCCGCTGGTCGGCAGGCGGCGGTTCAGCGCGCTGATGACCCCGGTGGTGAGAGACTGGTCGAGGCCATAGGGGTTGCCGATGGCGAACGCCGACTGGCCCACCGCGAGATCGCCGGACGAGCCGAGCGGGATCGGCGGCGGCAGGGCGCTGCGGGTGTCGAGCCGAAGCACCGCCAGGTCGTAGTTCGGGGCGGCGCCGATGACGCGCGCCCCGATCACCTCGCCGGACGCCAGCCGCACCGTGACGTTGCGCGCGCCATCGACAACATGATGGTTGGTCACGGCGTGCCCCACCGTGTCCCAGATGAAACCGGTGCCCGCCCCTGCGCCTTGCGCGCCGCGGCTGCCCACCTGGAGCACCGACGGCGAGACGGCGCGAAACAGGGCCACGGTCGCCTGTTCCTGCGCCGCAAGGTCGCCCCGCGCCTCGATGGCGCGCGGGGCGTCGGTGGCGAGAAAGATCCGCTCAAGCCACGGCGTGGCGACCGAGAACGCCATCAGCCCCAAAAGCACGAGCAGGCCGAACCGGGTGAATCTGTCGCTCATCGAACCTCAAGCCGGACGAATGGAATATCCGGCTAGAAAAGCGTTACGGCCCGGTCAAGGCGGCGGACCGTCACGGTCGCGCCGCCCAGGCCGGAGCCGCCTCCGCCCGAAGCCTGGCGGCGGCGGGGTAAACGGCGATGCGCGGCACCCAGCCCTTGCGCAACGCCCGCTGCATCCCCTTCCAGTAGTCGGCGGTGAGGATGTCCGGGTGCGCCTCGCGGAAAATGCGCCGCAGCCGGCGGTCGTCGAGCATCAGTCCGGCGTCGAGCTCCTCGGGGAGAAACACGACGCCGGTCTCGAACACCCACTCCGGCACCGCCTCCTCGCCGTCCTCGCGCCCGGCGTTGGTGAAAATCTTCACCTCCAGAAGCGGCTCCACGGCGTCATAGTCGAACAGGAACACCTTGCCGAAGCGGCTCACCCCGTAGTTGCGGGCGTCGAGGTCCTTGTTGAAGATGTTGGCGGCGGCGTTGTTCTTGATGCAGTGGCCGAGGTTCACCATCGCGGCCGCCGCCTGCTCGGCTGACGCCGTCTTCACGTAGATCGGCAGCGGCGTCATCTTGGTCTGGGCGATGAGATGGCGGAACACCATGAAGCCGCCGGCCTCGCTCACGGACCCGCCCGCCGCCTCCAGCAGCTCCGCCTTGAGCGCCTCGGCGAACCACTCGGCCGGCAGGCGGATGCCCTCGAACACGATGTTGTCGAGCATCGAGCCGGTGCGGTTGATCTCATGCACCCGGCGATATTTCTCGAGCACCGTCTCGACGCCGGCGAACGCGCCCCACTTGTAGTGCTTCGTCGGCGTGTCGCGGATCACCTTCAGCACGTAGTTGCTGCCCGGCGCGGAAAAGCCGATCGCCACCGTGCCGCGAAAGCCCGCCGCCGTGTCGAGCCGCTCGCCGGACTCCTCAAGCTCGCGGGCGAGCTCCTGGACCACGGCGGGCTTGCCGGTGTGGTTGTAGCCGATGGCCGAGTAATGGATGCCAAGCGGCCTTCGCGGCATGATGCGGTGCAGGAACGAGGCGATCTCGTGGAACCGCGTCGAGGTGACGTGGAAGCTCGCCAGCGTGGTTGAGAACACGTTGTGGAGGTCCGCCTCGCGGGTCAGCACGGCGTCGGCGAACACGCCCGCGCGGCTGTTCTCGAGCGCGATCATCAGCGGCGGGCGGCTGCCGTCGGCGAGCACGATGCGGCCGACGAGATACGCGCCGCGGTTGCGGTAGAACCCGGCGTCGATCATCTCGATCTGCTCGATGGCGTCCGGTTGCGAGCCGTCGAGACCGAAGCTTTCGTTCAGCCGCGCCGCGATCAGCCGGGAATCGTCCTTCAGGTCGCGATACGGCGCGGAGAAGCCCGGAATGGCGAGGATGGCCGCCACCCCGCGCTCGCTCACCGCCGCGCCGCCGGGAAACTGCTTCAGGATGGCGTCGGCCGGCAGCCGGCGCGCGGCGGCCTTGCCGTAGGTGTAGTCCACCGGGCCGGAGATGTTGCGGGTGAGCGCGCGGCGCAGCGAGCGCAGCCACGACATGGCGAGGTCGCGCTCGTAGCGCCTGGCGATCAACGGCTCGTAGGCCGCCTCCACCTCGTCCCAGGCGCGGATCGACTCCGCCAGTTCCGGCCAGGCCTCCACGAGACGCGGCCCGGCGGTGCGGATCGACAGCGAGTAGTTCGACATGCGCCGCCGCGACAGATAGGTGGAGAGCGCCGCCGCGCGGGTCTCGAAGGCGTGCTGCGCCTGTTCGGGGATCGAGATTTCCTCGCGATGGTAGATGTCGAACTCGGCGACGAGGAAGCGGGCGGCGAGCGCCACGCGCGCCGAGCGGTGCCGCGCGCCGACGATGCCGAGGATGATCTGTTGGGGGTCGGCGGCGCGCGCGCCGTAGGGCTCGCCCATCGCCTCCGCGCGCCAGCTCGCGCATGGCGGCGTCCAGCCCTTCGATGGTGAGGGGATACATGCGGCCCTCGAGGAGGCGGCGGATGAGATCGGTCGAGGGCGTGTAATCCCAGGCGCGCTCGGGCGCCGGATTGAGCCAGGCGGCGCGCGGGAAGGCGGCGGCCAGGCGCTGGAGCCACACCATTCCCGCCTCGTCGTTCATGTGCTCCACCGACCCGCCCGGGTGCGTGAGCTCGAACGGCGACATGGCGGCGTCGCCGACGAAGATCAGCTTGTAGTCGGAAGGGTAGGTGCGCAGCACCTCCCATGTGGGGATGCGCTCGGTGTGGCGGCGTCGGTTCTCGCGCCAGACCGTCTCGTAGACGCAGTTGTGGAAGTAGAAGTATTCGAGGCGCCTGAACTCGGCGCGCGCCGCGGAAAACAATTGCTCGCACAGCCGCACGTAGGGGTCCATCGAACCGCCGACATCGAGGAACAGCAGCACCTTCACCGTGTTGCGCCGCTCCGGTACGAGGCGGATGTCGAGGTAACCCCGGTTGGCGGTTGCGTTGATGGTGCCGTGAAGGTCAAGCTCCTCGGCGGCGCCTTCGCGGGCGAACTTGCGAAGCCGTCTCAGCGCCACCTTGATGTTGCGCGCGCCAATCTCCACGGTGTCGTCGAGATCGCGGAACTCGCGTTTGTCCCAGACCTTGATGGCGCGGTTGTTGCGGTTCTCCGCCTGGCCGATGCGGACGCCGGCCGGGTTGTAGCCGTAAGCGCCGAAGGGGGACGTGCCCCCGGCGCCGATCCACTTCGCGCCGCCCTCGTGGCGGCCCTGCTGTTCGGCAAGACGCTTCTTCAGCTCCTCCATGATCTTCTCGAAGCCGCCGAGGGCCTCAATCATGGCCTTCTCCTCGTCGGTGAGGAATTTCTCGTTGAGCTTCCTCAGCCACTCTTCCGGAATGGCGGCGACGAGATCGTCCTGGCCAACGGCGGCGAGCCCCCGGAACACCTCGCCGAACACGTGGTCGAACCGGTCGAGGTTGCGCTCGTCCTTCACCAGGCTTGTGCGGGCGAGATAGTAGAAATCCTCGACGCTGTAGCCGGCCACGCCCGCCTCCAGCCCCTGGAGAAAGGCCAGGTACTCGCGCACCGTCGCCGGCACGCCCGCGACTTTCAGGCGCTGGAAGAACGTCACGAACATGGGCTGACTTCTATCAGGCGCTCTCGCGGCGGAGAAGCCGCCTGACGTGCGGCAGCCCCCGGGTGGCGATCAGTACGCCGGCCGCGGCGATGGCCATGCCGGCCCAGGCGACGGGCGGCATCGCCTCGCCGAGCAGCACCCAGGCGATGACGGCGGCCATCGGCGGCACCATGAAGAACAGCGCCGAGACGCGCGAGGCTTCTCCGGCGCGGATCATGGCGAGCAGCAGCGTCATCGAGATGAGGGAGTTGGCGACGACCAGATAGAGCACCGTGACCATGAGTTGCCATGTCCAGTCCACGCGCATGTCCTCGCTCGCCAGCGCCAGCGGCAGCACGAACAGGAGGCCGATGACGTACTGGATGGCGTTCGCCGTCACCGGATGCTGGCTGACGCCAAAACGCTTCTCGTAGAGCGTGCCGCAGGTCATTCCTGCGAGCGCGGCCGTGGCGCAGATCAGCGCCCCGGCGCTTGTCACCTCGACCTCCGAGCGGGCGACGATGACGACGGCCGCGCCGATCAGGCCCAGAACGAGGCCGGTCCAGCGCGTCCAGCCGACATGCTCGCCGGCGAATCGCGGCGCAAGCAGGCCGACCAGGATCGGCTGGAGCGACACGATCAGCGCCACGCTCCCCGCCGACGCGCCGAGCCAGAAGGCGAAGTAGGAGAAACCGAAATAGACGCCCTGCACGAGGAAGCCGGTGACGGCGACGTGCAGGTAATCGACGCCGCGCTTTGGCAGCGGCGGGCGCAGGATGAGGGCCAAGGGCGCAAGCACCGCCAGCACCAGCGCATAGCGCAGGGCGAGGAACGTCATCGGCGGCGCGTACTGGAGGCCGATCCTGGCGCAGGCGAAACCCGACGACCACAGCATGAGGAAGACGAACGGGGCCGCCTTCAGCCACAGCGGTTTGCCCTCCGCCACGGCCGCTGCGGACAGGCCGTCGCCGCGATCGCTCATGCAGCGGCTGTAGCGGGCGCCGGGCGCGCCGGCAAGGCGACGGCCGTCGCGGCTGGCATGCGCACGCCGGAGTAGTGGCCTTTGTCACATCGCCGCGCCACGACTCGAGCTAATCATTCGCATGTTGGTGACATTTCACGGGGCAAACCATGAAACATCTGATTGCGCTGGCGCTCGTCGCAGCGTCCACGGTGGCCGCTCAGGCGACCGAACTCCGTCCGATCGAGGCCGCATCCATCGAGCTGGGGCCGGTGAAGGGCGTCGCCTACTACGATCTTCGGGGCAGCGAGTGCCACCTCGTGGCGACACTGGCGCAGGGCGAGGGCCTGCCGGTGCGGTTTTCTTCCATACTTGCGCCGCAAGAGCGGATCAGCATTTCCGTGCCGGGTCCGGCTGGCGCCGCCGCGCAGGAAATCGTCTTCACCCGCCGTGGCGATTCGGTGGTGGTGAGCGGTCCGCAGCCGGTGCGGTCGCTGAACAACTGAGGGCGTTCAGGCCTTCTTCTCCTCCGCCGCTTCGGCGGGGGAGAAATCGGCGATGCGTTGCAGCACATCCGAGAGGCCGGGCTTCTCGCGGCTGAGCCACGGCAGCGGCCGGCACACATCCAGCGCGGCGAGGCCGATGCGCGCGGTCATGATCCCGTTGACCGCGCCTTCCCCGAAACGCGCCGAGAGCCGGCCGAGGAGACCGCGTCCCAGCACGTGCTGCGTCAGGCTGTCGGTGAGCGCGACGCCGCCGGTGACGGCGAGGTGCCCCACCACCATTCGGGCGAGGCGGAACGTGCCGAGCGTGCCCGGCCGGCCGCCGTAGAGCGTCGCCAGCTCGTTCAGCATGCGGAGATTCTGGGCGGCGACGAACAGGATATCGAGAGCCGGCGTCGGCAGCAGCGCGGTGGTGAGCGTGACGCGCCGCGACGCGCGCGTGATGATGCGGGTCGCCGCGTCGTCGAGCTTCGACACCACGTCGCGCTCGGCGAGCCGGATGCGGTCGGCGGGGTCCATGATGTCGCCGGCGTGCCTGTCGAGCGCGGCGAGGCCGGCGGAGAGATCGCCGCGGCCGCGATACAGGCGCTTCAGGTGCCGCACCGCTTCGCCTGCCGCCTTCGCGTCGTTGGCGGTGATGGCGCGCGCCGCGTCCTCCTGGATCGAGCCCAGCGCATGGAGGCGGATCAGGCCGTAGATTTCCCGCCCCATGATCCCTGCGACGGCGAACGCAAACGCCGCCGCCAGCGCCGCGCCGAACCATCCCGCGGCGGCGGAGCGGGCGAACAGCGCCTCGATGAACTGCGAGACCGAAAGCGAAAACCACAGCGCTACAAGCGAAAAACCGCTGGTGAGGAGCAGGCTTCCCCAGCGCATGGTCTGCGAAAGCGCCGCCGGGGAGACCGGCGGTTCGGCGGGAACGAGCGGGGCCGGCGGCTCGTCCGGCTCCATCACGATATCCGGCGCAGGCCCGGCGCGCGGCCTGCGGGGCTTGCCCGCCGCGGGGCGCGCCTCGGGCATTGCCTCAGGCTCTGAGGCGGCCTCAGCTGCGCGCTGCGCGTGCGGCGCGGGGCCGATGCGAAACGCTTGCGGGCGGCGCGGCTCGTCGCTCATGTGAACTTGTCGCCGAACAGGAACTCGATGGTGCGATCGAGCCTGATATGGGGAAACGACGGGCTTTGCACCAGCGGCGGCTTCGCCTCGATCAGCGGCGGGCGGAACCGAACGAACCGGATCGAGCCTGCGAGCGAGGCGTCGAGGGCGCGGGCGGGATCGGCCGGCAGGTCGCCGGGGAAGATCGCCGCTTCGGTGCGGCCGTCGAAGGTTTCCCCGCCGATGGTCTCGCCTCCTTGCGGCACGCCGACGATACAGGGCAGCGACTCGCCGCCCTGCCTCACGGTCGCCTCGCGCGTCGCCCGGATGGCGGCGATGGCGGCGACGTCCACGGCCGCGCCGGAGAACTGCGCCCGCTTCACCGCGCCCTCCACGATGAGGCGCAAGATCGCCTCCAGCCGGTCGTGGCTGGTGTGATGCAGGAGATCGGCCTTGGTGGCGGCGAACAGGATGCGGTCGATCCTGCGGCCGAAGAGCGACGACGCCCAGCTGTTCGCGCCCTGGCGAAAGCAGGCGAGCACCGCGGTGAGCGCTGCCGAGAGATCGGCGACGGCGGACGGCCCGGCGTTGAGCGCGGTCAGCACGTCGGCGAGCACGATCTGCCGGTCGAGACGGGCGAAGTGACTGTAGAAGAACGGCCGCACCACGTGGGCGACATAACTGTCGTAGCGCCGCCGCATCATCGCGTGCAGGGAGCCGCGCGGGGGCGAGGCGTCCGGCGTCACGTCGAGCGGCGCAAACGTGAGCAGCGGCGAGCCCTCGAGATCGCCGGGCATCAGGAACCGGCCCGGCGGCAACGACGACATGGACACCGCCTCGGCGCGGCAGCGGGCGAGATAGGCGGTGAAGAGGCGCGCCGCCTCCTGCGCCGCAAGTTCGCTCGCCGCCGCGTCCGGATCGAGCGAGGCGAGGTGCTCGCGCCATTCGCCCGCCAGCGCCGCCCGCGGCGCGGCGCGGCTCTGGGCGACGGTCGCGTGCGACCACGCCTCGAAGGTCATGGTCATCAGCGGCAGGTCGAGCAGCCATTCGCCGGGATAGTCCACGATGTCGATGTGGAGCGCGCCGCCGTGGGTGTTGCGCGCGATCACGCCACGGGCGGCGTATTCGACGGTGAGACGAAGCTCCGACAGCCGCCGGGTGCTCTCCGGCCAGCGTCGGTTGTCGCCCTTGAGCGACTGCACATGCTCCTCCCAGGCGAAGCGCGGCAGCTCGTCGTGGAGTTGCGGTTCGAGGTAGGCGCGGGCGATGCGTCCTTGCGCGTAGGCGTTGAACAGCGGCAGCCGCCCGCCGCCCAGCAGGGCGTGGACGAGGGCGGTGATGAACACGGTCTTGCCCGACCGCGACAGGCCGGTGACGCCCAGCCGCACGCCCGGCGACACGAGCCCCGCGAACAGGTCGCCGACGCCGCCCAGCGCCACCCGCGTTTCGTCGAGGAACCCCACGCAGGCCCCTGCCCGTCAGTCGCCGGCGAGCGCGCGCGGCCGCACGAAGGCGGCGAGCGTGCAGCGGGCGGGATCGAGGCCGGACCAGGCGGGCGCGTCCACGTCGAACACGGCGAGCCCGGCGGTGGGAAACTTGCGGCGGATCGCGGCGATGGCGTCGGGCGGCCCCGATCGGGCAAGCCGGATGGCGAGGAACTCCATCGACGGGTTGTGTCCGACGATCATCAGCGTACGCGCCTCGCCGCCGCGGGCGCGGATCACGTCGAGGAGGGCGTCGCCGCCGCCGAAGTCGTACACGGCCTCGTCGTAGATCACCTCCGGCGACAACCGGGCGGCGTCGAGCGCCAGATCGAGGGTGCGGCGCGTGCGCTCGGCCGGCGAGCAGACGACGCGGTCTGGCAGCCAGCCCATCCGCCTCAGATGCCGCCCGACGATCGGCGCGGCCTCGTTGCCGCGCCTGCTGAGCGGGCGGTCGCGGTCGTCGAGACCGGTCTCGGCCCAGCTCGACTTGGCGTGACGCAGCAGGAGAAGGCGCAGCATCGGCGAGGCTCGCGGGAAGGGATGTCGCCGTTGAGGATGGCCGCCCCCGGCGGCGGGCGCAAGCGCGGCGTGCGGGCGGCGGCGCCTCAGCGTCTGCGGCCGATCAGTCCGGGATCGAACGGCACGGTCTGGTAGACCTGGTTGATCCAGTTGCCGAACAGCAGGTGCGCATGGCTGCGCCAGCGGTTTTCCGGCGGCATCGCGGGGTCGTCGTGGGGAAAGTAGTTGGCGGGGAGCAGGATCGGCTTGCCGGCGTTGACGTCGCGGAAGTACTCCTCGCCGAGCGTCGCGGTGTCGTACTCGATGTGGTTGAACATGTAGAGCGAGCGGTGGCGCGCGTCGGAGACGAGACAGAGGCCCGCCTCGTCTGACTCCATCAGCACCTCAAGGCCCGGCGCATCGGGGAGGTCGGCGCGGCGCACCTCGGTCCAGCGCGAGACGGGGATCGAGAAGTCGTCGGAGAAGCCGCGCAGGTACGGCGAGGCCGGATTGAGGTTGCGGTGGCGGTAGACGCCGAACGCCTTGCGGGGCAACGGGTGTTTCGGCACGCCGTGGTGATGGTAGATCGCGGCCTGCGCGCCCCAGCAGATACAGAAGGTGGAATGGACGTTGGTCTGCGTCCAGTCGAACACCTCGGCGAGTTCGTTCCAGTAGGTGACGTCCTCGAAGTCGAGGAGTTCGACCGGCGCCCCGGTGACGATGAACCCGTCGAAACGCTCGCCGCGCACCTCGGCGAAATCGCTGTAGAAGGCGAGCATGTGCTCGGCCGATGTGTTCTTCGGCGTGTGATGGGTCATCTTGACCAGCGTCAGCTCGACCTGCAGCGGCGTCGCCCCGCACAGCCGCGCGAACTGCGTCTCGGTGCGGATCTTGTCGGGCATCAGGTTGAGCAGCCCGATGCGCAGGGGACGGATGTCCTGGCGCACGGCGTCGTCCTCGGCCATCAGCATCACGCCCTCGCGTTCGAGGGTCTTTCGGGCCGGAAGGTCTCCGGGAATCTTGATCGGCATCGGTTGGTTCCCGGGGGTCAGCGCGGCGCCTGGTCGATGGCGCGGCAGACGAGGTCGAGGAACGAGGCTTCGTCGGCGACGTGGGGGATGTCCTCCATCTCCACCGTGTAACCGTAGCGGCGCGCAATTCCCTCGTAGAGCGGAATGCGGTGGTGCAGGAGTTGCTCGAAGCCCCACACGGCGAAGGCGTCCGGGTTCACGTCGTCGTCGGCGGCCACGCCGGCCGCCGCCTTATACTCGCGCCACTTCGCGTCGAGGAATTGCGGCTGGTAGTACATCGGCTTGGGCGACAGGCGGAACCGGTCGACGAGCTTGCGGGCGTGGCCGGGCGCGCCGCGGATGTAGAGCAGCAGCGTGCTCTCGGCGAGGCTGTTGAGCACCGGATCGCCGCCATCGGACAGGTTGACCACCTCGCACAGCGAGCCGCCGGAATCGCAGATGAAGTGCTGGTAGCGGTAGATATCGCGCGACTTCCCGATGAACAGCGGCACGTCGAGCAGCGCGGCGATCTCGGCCTGGCGGTGCTGGGCCTGGCGGCGCTTGTACTCGGCGAACGGGATGCCGCCCTGGCCGGGATCGCCGGGCTTGCCGAGGTAGGTGGACAGCGGGTCGAGGTTGTCGAAGGAGATGTTGGAGGAGATGTAGATCGAATCGGTGCGCAGCAGGTCGCGCAGGAACGGGTTCTTCATCGCCTCGCGCTTGAAGTTGTCGGCGATGTATTCGCCCATGTAGCGGGTGCCGATGCGGTAATCGACCGAGTAGTTGAACCAGTCGTGCCGGCGCAGCGTTCTGGCGAGCGTGGTCTTTCCCACCCCGGACATGCCGAAGATGGTGACCGCCTTCGACGGCCAGGCCCGGAATTCGCGCGAGGAGGTGAACTTCATGGCGGCAGACCAATAGCCCAAGCGCGCCGCCGGCGCAAAGCCGCGGGCGGACCGTTCAGAACTGGCGGGTGATGGTGAGGCTCGCGCCGTGGGCGTAGTAGTCGCCGAACGGGGTGTTCGACCACGCCTGGGTGTAAGTGTACTCGAGTTGCGGCGCGAAGCCCCAGAAGTCCCAGTCGCGCTTGGTCAGGGTGGCGCGGCCGTCGAAGATCAGGTCGTCGCGCGGTTCGTCCATGAACGGATAGTCGCCATCGTAGAAGGCGCGCCGCAGACGGCCCTCGGCGTACAGGCTGAGCCCGTAGGAGAATTCGTGATAGGCGGCCAGCCCGCCGCCCGCGCTCCAGCTGGCGAGGTGATCGTATACGGCGGTGGTCCGGTCGAGCCCGCCCAGCGCGTAGAACACGGTGGAGGGCGACCACGCCCACGACACCTGCCCGCCGGCGGCGGCAAGCCATCCGCTCCGGTAATCGGCGTTCTGATAGGATGTGGGACCGGCCCGCACCCGAAGATAGCCGCCGGTGCGTGGTGAGAAGCGCTGCTTGATGGTCGCCTGCATCCCGGCGAACAGCTGAAGCTCGTCCGCGCCGATGAACCGCTGCTGGGTGAGGCCGCCGAGCCAGACCTCGGTCCCGTCCTTCCTGCGGCGCAGCTCGATGATCTGCGACACCAGGGTGTCGTCGAAGTTCTCGCCCTGATAATCCGTGTACGTCACACCTACCGCTCCGACCAGGGTGAGGCCGGGGCCGAGCGGCGTGCTCCATGAGCCGTCAACCCCGCCGCGCACGCCGATGCCGCTTTTCTCGCGGCTGTCGCCATCCACCTTGAAGGGCAGGCCGCCGATCCAGATGATGTCGTTGCTGGTGCCGTTGTTGAAGTTGGTCGAGGGCGCGATCGACGCCCAGACCGAGAACTGCCACGGCCGGCGATCGTCGATGGCGTCGAGGAAGCCGTTGAAGGTGCGCGCAAGCTCGGGCGTCGGCGCGGCGCCGATGAGCAGCTCGTACTGGAAGCGGGCGGCGTCGTCGTCCTCGAGCAGGAACAGCGTGTGGGCGAGCTCGGCGCGCACCAGCGTCAGGCCGGGATCGCTGGCGAGCGCAGCGCGGTACTTCGCCGCTGCGCCCTTGAGGTCGCCGTTCGCCTTCAGGATCAGGCCCTCGACGAACAGCGTGCGGTTGGCGGCGTAGGGTCCGGTGAACGGATACATGGCGAGAAGCTTCTGCGCCGCGGCCACGTCGCCGTCGCGGGGCAGGGCGATCAGCAGGTGCAGGCGGGCGGCGTCGTCGAGCGTGGAGAGATCGACGGGGCGGCGCGGATCGCCCGTCGCCGGCGCTGCTTCTGCATCGGCCTTCGGCGTCGCCGCCGCTTCCTGTTGCGGAGCGGACGCGGCGGCCTGCGCCGGGGCGGGCGCGAGGGCGGCGACCATCCCGGCGAGGAAGATCGCAAACCACCGTCCCGTCCATTTCACTGCTTCGTTCCGTGGAAGAATCCCTTGATGTCGACGAAGCCGCGCCTGTCATCGTTGATCGCGGTGTCGCCGCCGCTGGGATTCACGCTGACCGCGAAGTTGGTGAACACCCCGGTGATCTCGTTGGCGTTGGGTCCGAATACGACGCCATACAGCGGATTCTCGTTGTTGAGTTCGCCGCCGACGCCGGGCTGGCAGGCGCCGCGGCAGGTGATGCCGGTGATCGTGTTTCCGTCGATCGTGCCCACCAGATCGTTGGTGACCTGGATGATCGGCGCATAGACCGGCAGCAGATCGCTGGATACATTGGGGGTCGGGTCGCGCTCGGCATTGGGGCGATCGAAATAGCCGAAGTACGTTCTGCCTTCGCCGAATGTCTCCCAATACGTCGGTGTCAGCGTGCCCCTGAAGGTCGCCGCGGTGAAGTTCGCCGTCATCGTCGCGTTGCCGGAGATTCGGTAGTCGCCATTCAGGGTGTAGGGGGCACTTGAAGATGGCTCCACGAAGCCCCTGTTGTTCTGGTCGATGGTCCACCTCCCGGCGTACGTCGCCGAGCCGGTTTGCGTCGCGGTGGTGCGGTCGCCGTTGAAGAACCAGGCGCTGCCGTTGTTGGTCACGTCGCGGAACTGGGCGGCGTAGCTGTGGGGGTACTGCCAGTACTGCAGTTCCGCATCCGAGGAGTTGGTGATGCGGCGGTATTCGGTGTAGTTGGAGCCGAGCGTCAAATCCGGATTGGGCGGCTGTCGCAGGTAAAGGTTCAGCCGGTATGGACCCTTGAAGCCGAGCTGTTGCTTCGGGTCCACGAAGACTTCGGCCCTTTCCTGATCGGTCCCCTTGTTTGTGAAGCGTACGGCCGCGAGGCCGGGGCTGAACGTCGACCGTCCGCTGTCGTTGAAGACGAGCGCCAGATCGCCATTGGTCAGATTGGTGTTGTTGCCGCCGCCGCCGCCGTCTGTCGGCGGCTTCAATCCGTCATCGCCGCCGCCGCCGCCGCCGCCGCCAGACACCAGCCTGTCGGGCGAGGATGCGCAACCGGCGCCGGCCAGCGCCAGCGCGATCGAAAGAACCAACGGGGACAAACGACGCATCGACCCGGACCTCGTCTCGCCACAAGTTGCGATGGACCGATCATGCTTCGTTAAGGTTAAAATTGCCTGAAGTGATGGTTGACCAAAGGTTAACGCTGCTCGCGCCGGGCCATGAAGGCGAGGCGCTCGAACAGCGAAACGTCCTGTTCGTTCTTCAGCAGCGCGCCGTGCAGCGGCGGGATCACCTTGCGCGGGTCGCGCTCACGCAGCGTTTCCGGCGCGATGTCCTCCGCCATCAGCAGTTTCAGCCAGTCGAGCAGTTCTGAGGTGGAGGGCTTCTTTTTCAGGCCCGGCACGTCGCGCACCTGATAGAAAATGTTCAGCGCCTCCCCGACGAGCCGCTGCTTGATGCCGGGGAAGTGCACCTCGACGATCTCACGCATCGTGTCGGGGTCGGGAAAACGGATGTAATGAAAGAAGCAGCGGCGCAGGAACGCATCCGGCAGCTCCTTTTCGTTGTTGGAGGTGATTATGACCACCGGGCGGCGCGCCGCCTTCACCGTCTCGCCGGTCTCGTAGACAAAGAACTCCATGCGGTCGAGCTCGCGCAGCAGGTCGTTGGGGAACTCGATGTCGGCCTTGTCGATCTCGTCGATCAGCAGCACCGGGCGTTGCGAGTGGGAGAACGCCTCCCACAGCTTGCCGCGGCGGATGTAGTTGGAGATGTCCTTAACCCGCGGATCCCCAAGCTGGCTGTCGCGCAGGCGGTTCACCGCATCGTACTCGTAAAGGCCATGCTGAGCCTTGGTGGTGGACTTTACATGCCATTCAATGAGCGGCGCGTCGATGGCGCGGGCGACCTCGTGCGCCAACACCGTCTTGCCGGTGCCCGGCTCGCCCTTCACGAGCAACGGCCGCTCCAGAACGATGGCGGCGTTGACCGCCACCTTGAGATCACTGGTCGCGACGTAGTCGCTGGTCCCCTCGAAACGCACAGTCAGCCTCCCCGCCGCCGGACAAGGCGAACCTCTTAAC
Source organism: Aestuariivirgaceae bacterium (assembly GCA_036746875.1). Taxonomy (GTDB): domain Bacteria; phylum Pseudomonadota; class Alphaproteobacteria; order Rhizobiales; family Aestuariivirgaceae; genus DAIODI01. Next base: position 52,609 of record DAIODI010000001.1, read on the forward strand.
GCAACCGCGCCCGCCCGGCCAACGGTCTTGCTGCAACCGTCTCGCCAATGTCACCGAATCCTGCGACAGGGCGCTCCACGGAAAGGGCGCCCGGCACGGCGGGAGCCTGTCGCCAACAAGCCTTGTGGAGCGGAACGGTGGCCGATATATACGCGCCCGATTTATCCAGGAGCCGACGCCTTGGAGTTGCTCGAATGACGAAGTCGACCGCCCCCGTCCTGGACGAAACCTACGTGCCTTCCGAGGAAGAGCCGTTCATGAACGAGCGTCATCGCGAGTACTTCCGCCAGAAGCTGCTGCGCTGGAAGGACGATATTCTCCGCGAGAGCCGCGAGACGCTGATCAGTCTCCAGGACGAAAACAACGTCCTCCCCGACCTTGCCGACCGGGCTTCGACCGAAACCGACCGGGCGCTGGAGCTGCGCACCCGCGACCGCCAGCGCAAGCTGATCTCGAAGATCGAATCGGCGCTGAAGCGGATCGAGGAGGGCACCTACGGCTACTGCGAGGAGACCGGCGAGCCGATCAACCTGCGCCGCCTCGACGCCCGGCCCATCGCCACGCTGTCGATCGAGGCGCAGGAGCGCCATGAGCGGCGCGAGAAGGTTTACCGCGAGGACTGACCGGGTTCGCTGCTGTCCCAGTCTTCCCGGGCGTCGGCGGTTTCGGACAGGCGCGGCTCAACGGCCTTTGTGGCCAACGACCCTGAGCGGAGACCGCGGTCGCCGAACACCGCCGGCCGCGGCGTGACCGGGGCGGTCCGAAGCGCGGGCGAGTGCAACGGTGTCTCAGGCGCCGCCGGCTGCGCAGCGGGCCGGGCGAGTTCGGGTTCCGGAGGGCGGTTGTCCAGCGCCGGGGCCAGCCGGTTGCGGCGCGGCGGTTCGCCGATGCTGTCTCCCGGTCCGACGATGCCGGTTTCACCCACGAGGTCGCGATCGCCGCCGATCAGTAGCAGGTGCTCCATGCCGTCGCGGCGGATCAGCACCAGGCGGCGCTCCTTGTCGAGTTCGTAGTATTCGCTGACCGAAAGGCGGGAGCCCCTGCGGCCGCGGACGCGCTTCTGGAACATGCCGAGCACCAGGAACAGCAGCAGGAGCGCCAGCAGCAGGACGGCCGCGGTGACGATCCAGGGCAGGTAGGCGTTGACGTCGGCCATGGGGGGATCCTCGGGAGCGGCGATTGGCGCAAACAAGCGCACGGGAGTGCTTAAGTTTGCGTCACGACCATGGCCGAAGCGGGGCCTTGTTCGCGCTATTCTGCCGGTCTGCGCCGATGATCGCCTATACTGGCCGCCGGAGATGATTCGAGCGGGGCGGATGCAGGGCGGCGCACTGGACCGACAGATCGAGGAGGGCAGCGCCGTGAAAGCGGACGTACCGGGCGGCGTGGCGCGCGCTGCGCTCACCCTGGTGGCGGCGGCGCTGGCGGCGGTGAACGTGGCGCTGCTCGCCCGCCTCGCCGAGCCTCGCGTCGGGCTGGCGGCGGCGCTGGCGCTGGGCGCGCTGGCGCTCGGCGGCGCGCTGGCGCTGGTCGCCTGGGCGACGGGCTTTCTCCGGCGCGGGCAGGCCGGTGCCGAGAGCGGGTTGCTCAACCCGATGGCCGACGCGATCGGCGACCCCATGGTCGTCACCGACGCTCGCGGCCGCGCCGTGTTCGCAAACCGGGCGTTCCGGGCGCTTGTCGAAGCCGGCGGCCATGGCCGGCTGATCGGGGTGGAGAACCTCTACGCCGGCTACCCCGATGCGGCCGACAAGGTGTACCGCCTGTCGCAGGCCGCCCGCGAGGGCCGGGCGGCGGAGGAAGAGCTGCGACTGTCGCCGGGCTCCGGCGCGCCGCTGTCGCGGACCGCGAAGACCTCGTGGATCGCCGCAAGGGTGACGCCGGTGGCGGCGCCGGGCGGGCCGTATTCGCTGTGGCGGCTTGTCGACACCACCGACGAGCGCGACCGGCAGGAAGCGGCGTTCAGCCATCTCCAGTACATCATCAACTACCTCGATCACGCTCCGGCCGGTTTCTTCTCCACCCAGCCCGACGGGCAGATCGCCTACGTCAACGCCACGCTCGCCGGCTGGCTGGGGCTTGACCTCGCGCAGACCACCGACGGCGCGCTGACGCTCGACGACATCGTCGGAGCGGACGGCGCCAAGCTGATCTCGCGCATCGAGGCCGCGCCGGGCGGCGTCAGGGTCGAGACCTTCGACATCGATCTTGAGGCCAAGACCGGACGCACGGTGCCGGTGCGGATCATCCACCGCGCCGACTTCGCCGCCACGGGCGAGCCGCAGCCGTCGCGCTCGCTGGTCCTGGACCGGCTCGCCCACGACAGCGACCGGGAGTCGGCCGAGGCCGAGTCGAGGATCGCCCGGCTGATCAACAACGCGCCCATCGGCATCGTGCAGGTGGCGCGCGACGGAACCATCGCGAGCTTCAACACCGCGTTCGCCGCAATGGCGCAGCGGGCGGCGCGCGGCGCGCGGCTGGGGCAGGCGATCCATCCCGATCATGCGGCCGCCGTGGCCGAAGCCATCACGCGGGCCTTCGCCGGAGCGCCGCCGGGCGAGCCGCTCGACGTCGCCTTCGGCGGCGACCGCAGCCACTCGGCGCAGCTGGTCTTCGGGCGCGTCGCGCCAGGCGAGGACGAGGCGCTCACCGTCTACGCCATCGACACCACGCAGCACGCCTCCCTTGAGGTGCAGCTCGCCCAGAGCCGCAAGATGCTGGCGATCGGCCAGCTGGCCGGCGGCATCGCGCACGACTTCAACAACGTGCTGACCGCGATCATCGGCTTTTCCGACCTGCTGCTCGCGCGCCACAAGCCGACCGACCCGTCGTTCGCCGACATCATGAACATCAAGCAGAACGCCAACCGGGCGGCGAACCTGGTGCGCCAGCTGCTGGCGTTCTCGCGCCGCCAGACGCTGCGGCCGGAGGTGACCTCGCTCACCGACATCGTCTCCGACCTTGGCAACCTGCTCGGCCGGCTGCTGGGCGAGAAGATCGAACTCAAGATCGTGCACGGGCGCGACGTGGGTCTCGTGAAGGTGGACGTGAACCAGTTCGAACAGGTGATCATCAACCTCGCGGTCAACGCCCGCGACGCCATGCCGAACGGCGGCGCGCTCGTCATCCGCACCCACAACGTCGATCTCGAGGAGTCGCGGCAGCTGCGCCCCGGCCTTGTGCCGCCGGGCGACTACGTGCTGTGCGAGGTGGAGGACACCGGCGCCGGCATGCCGCCGGAGGTGCTGGAGAAGATCTTCGAGCCGTTCTTCACCACCAAGGAGGTGGGCAAGGGCACCGGGCTCGGGCTCGCCACCGTCTACGGCATCATCAAGCAGACCGGCGGCTTCGTGTTCTGCGACAGCGAGGTGGGCAAGGGAACCACCTTCCGCATCTATCTGCCGCGCCACGCCGAAGCCGAGCGCAAGGGGCCGCCGGCGGCGGCGCCGGAGCCGGCGAAGGAGGCGAAGCCCGCCGACCTCACCGGCAAGGGCACGATCCTGCTGGTCGAGGACGAGGATGCGGTGCGCTCGTTCGCCTCGCGGGCGCTGCAATCGCGCGGCTACACGGTGCTCACCGCCGAGACCGGCGAGCGGGCGCTCGCCATCGTGGAAGAACGGGGCGGCGAGATCGACCTTGTGCTCTCCGACGTGGTGATGCCCGAGATGGACGGCCCGACGCTGCTCAAGGAGATGCGGAAGCGCGGCCACACGACGCGCGTGGTGTTCATCTCCGGCTACGCCGAGGACGCCTTCGAGAAGAACCTCGAAGGCGCGACCGACTTCGCCTTCCTGCCCAAGCCGTTCACGCTGAAGCAGCTCGCCGAGGCGGTGAAGCAGGCGATGAACGGCTGATCGTCAGGATGCTGATCATCAGGATGGGGAACCCATGACGTCACTGCACGCGCTGGCGCGCGATCTCGACACCGGACGGACCACGGCGCGGGCGCTGGTGGAGCGCAGCCTCGCCCGCATCGCCGATCCCGAAGGCGAGGGCGCGCGCGCCTTCCTCGCGGTGGACGCCGAGGGCGCGAGGGCCGCCGCCGACCACCTCGACGGCCTGCGCAAGCGCGGGCGCGCGCCGTCACGCTTCGCCGGCGTCCCGTTCTCGGTGAAGGACCTGTTCGATCTGGCGGGCGAGGAGACGCGGGCCGGCTCGAAGCAGGCCATGCCGAAGGCCGCACGCGACGCTCCCGCCATCGCAAGGCTGAAGGCGGCGGGCTTCATCGTGCTGGGGCGCACCAACATGACCGAGTTCGCCTATTCGGGCGTCGGCCTGAACCCGCACCACGGCACGCCGCGTTCGGTCTGGGACCGGGCGACCGGGCGCATCCCCGGCGGATCGTCGTCCGGGGCCGGCGTTTCGGTGGCGGACGGCATGTGCGCGCTCGCCATCGGCACCGACACCGGCGGCTCGTGCCGCATCCCCGCCGCCTACAACGGCGTCGTCGGCTACAAGCCGTCGGTGGGCCGTGTGCCGACGGCCGGCGCGTTTCCGTTGTCGCGCACGCTCGACTCGGTCGGGCCGCTGGCGGGATCGGTGGCTGACTGCGCCATCGCCGACGCGCTGATGGCGGAGGACTGGAGCGGGGAGGTCGCCGCGCGGCCGGCGTCGTCGCTGCGGCTTGCGGCGCTCTCGACGGTGGCGACCGACGGGCTCGCTGCCGTCGTGGCGGGGGCTGACAAACGGGCGCAGTCGCGGCTAAGAGGCGCGGGCGCGCGGATCGCCGATCTCGCCATGCCGGAGCTTTCGGAGCTGCCGGCGATCAACGCCAAGGGCGGCATCAGCGCGGCGGAGGCGTATACGGAGCATCGCGCCCGGATTGAGGCGAGCGGCGGCGACTACGACCCGCGGGTGAGGAACCGCATTCTGCTCGGCCAGGCGATCACGGCGGAGGAACTCCTTACCATCCATCGCAAGCGGGCGGCGATGATCGCCCGCTTCGGGCTTCTGGCGCAGGGCTTCGACGCGGTGGTTCTGCCGACGGTGGCGATCGCCCCGCCGGCGATCGCCGAGCTGTCGCGCGACGAGGACTACCTGCGCCTTAACTTCCTCAGCTTGCGGAACACCTTCCTCGGCAACTTCCTCAACGTCTGCGCCATCTCGGTGCCGATGACGGCGAAGGGCGAGCCGCCGGCCGGGCTGATGCTGATGGCGCCGTGGGGCGGCGACGAAGCGCTGTTCGCCGTGGCGGCGGGCGTCGAGGCGGCGCTGGCCGTTTAAGCCGGCCCGAAGCTCTTGCCGAAGAAGGCGAGCCAGTTGCCGCCCATGATCTTCAAGACCTCGTCTTGGGAGAATCCGGCGCGGGCGAGCCCTGCGGCGATGGTGGCGAAGCCGGTGTTGTCGGCGAACCACGGGACGGGCGGCGGGAAGCCGGGGCTGACGGCGGAGCCTTCGCCGTAGTCCGTCTGCTTCGACCAGCGGCCGTTCCGCATCCACTCCACCACGCTGTCGGGCTGGCCCTGCACCAGATCGCTGCCGACGCCGAGGTGATCGACGCCCATCAGATCCGCGGCGCGCGCCGCCATTTCGCAGAACGACTCGAGCGTGCAGGCGGAGCCGTCCTTCAGGTGGTGAGGGTAGAGCGACAGCCCCAGCATGCCGCCCGAGGCCGCCAGCGCCTTGAGGACAGCATCGGACTTGTTGCGCTTCGCCGGATGCCAGAACCCCGGGTTGGCGTGGGTGATGGCGATGGGGCGCGAGGAGGCGACGATGGCTTCGAGCGTGGAGCGCTCGCCGGAGTGCGACATGTCCACCACCATGCCGACGCGGTTCATCTCGGCCACCACCTGGCGGCCCATGCGGGTGAGGCCGCCGTCCTCCGCCTCATAGCAACCCGACGCCAGCAGCGACTGGTTGTTGTAGGTGAGCTGCATGAACCGCACCCCCAGCTGGTGCAACACCTCGACGAGGCCGATGTCGTCCTCGATGGAGGAGGGGTTCTGGAGCCCGAACACGATGGCGGTGCGGCCCTCTTCGCGCGCGCGCAACACATCGGCGGCGGACCCGGCGCGGCGGATGAGCTGCGGGTAGCGCTCAAAGCAGCGGTTCCAGCGCACGATGTTGGCGACGGTTTCGCGGAACAGCTCGTGGTAGGAGATGGTGACGTGGACGGCGGCGACGCCGCCTTCGCGCATCTGCCGGAACACGGCCTCCGAAAGCTCCGTGTACTGAAGGCCGTCGATGGTCAGCATGCGTGCTCCGTGCGCCCTGTGGCGTGTCTTGCCGGTTGCGGCGCGGCCGGGCAAGGGGGAACGGGCGGCGGTGGACCGCTGCGGCCCGCGGGCTTCGGGCGCAAGCCGCCCGGGCGGTCGCGGGCGGTCGTTCCGGTTGCGTTCCAGAACAGGAAAAAACGCCAATCCTGTCAGGTGGTTGATTTTCTGCTTGCCATGAGAACAAAAGTGGTACACGGTGGTTTTTGTGAACGCCGCTTGTGGATTTGAACCGGGGCGTCG
>DAIODI010000002.1:0-35361 GCA_036746875.1 Aestuariivirgaceae bacterium
AGTTCTTCGCGCTGGAAGGGTTGAGTCAGTTGCTTCGTCCCGTGGAGCGAGTTCGTGCCGGCCTTAACCCGCGGTTGGAGGTACAGGGGGTCGTGCTGACCATGTTCGATCGACGGAATTCTCTTTCGGAACAGGTTGCGCAGGATGTTCGCAGCGTTCTGGGGGAAAAGGTTTATCAGACCGTGATTCCCCGCAATGTTCGGGTTTCGGAGGCGCCTTCTCATGGCAAGCCCGTCCTGCTGTACGACAGCGCCTGTCTGGGTTCGCAAGCATACATCAAACTCGCATCCGAAATGATTCGGCGCGAGCATGCTCTGAAAGCAGCCTGATTCGGGCTCGTAACACTAGGGACAGTCGATGACCCAGCAAAAGCAACGTCGTCTGGGCCGCGGCCTTGCGGCGCTGATCGGCGATGACACGACCGAGGAAGCCATTGTTCAGGATGTCAGGTCCCTGCGCCACGTTCCTATAGAACTGATCGAGCCCAATCCCAACAATCCACGCAAGATTTTCAAGGAGCAAGAGCTTGAGGACCTGACCCGTTCGCTGCGGGAAAAGGGCATGCTGCAGCCTTTGCTCGTACGACCCAAGCCGGACCAGCGGAGCTTTGAAATCATAGCCGGTGAGCGGCGTTGGCGGGCGGCGCAGAGGGCAGGTCTCCACGATCTCCCTGTTCTGATCCGGGAGTTGACCGACGGCGAGGCGCTTGAAATCGCGCTGGTGGAGAATATCCAACGCTCCGATCTCAATCCGATCGAGGAGGCGCGAGGCTACGCGCAGCTGATTGAGCAGTTCGGCTACACGCAGCAGAAACTTGCTGAAGCTGTTGGGAAAAGCCGTAGTCACATCGCCAACACCCTGCGCCTGCTTGCACTTCCGAGTGAGGTGCAGCGCCGGCTTGAGGAAGGCGAACTGACAGCTGGTCACGCGCGCACCCTTATCGCCAAGTCAGATCCCGTCGCAGTTGCGGATCAGATCGTAAGGCTGGGCCTCACCGTTCGTGACGCCGAACGGTTATCCCGCGAAGGCGGCAGCGAGACTTTGAGCGCCGAACCAGCGCAAAAGTCGCCGGACATTCGCGCGCTTGAAGCCGAGCTCGAGGAACATCTTGGCTTGCGCGTCGACATTGCCGACGGCCGTCGCGGTGGCCGACTTGTCATTCATTATCGAACGCTTGAGCAACTGGACGATGTCTGTCGTCGTCTCGCTCGAGCCTAACTTCGATGCGATCGCGCGGTGGCGAACCGGAGAAGCAGCCGTTCTACGATCTCCAGATCGAAACCTGGTTTGAGTCGGGTATCGCGTTGCATCTCGAAGATGTCACGCGCAAGTTGCGCCAAGTCGTACCCAGCCATACCACCTTGGCCGGCAAAGTTCCGGGACCGCAGGTCACGAAACAGCCTCGCGATTACGCCTGAAGCGATCTGGTGGCCTGTTGTTCCCGACTCCCGCCCTCGGACCAGCGCAGCTTCCAGTCGGGCTGCATCGCCGGAAAGCGCCCCATCAACGATCGATTCAATCGACACAAAACCTGCGTCACCGCACAAATCCATGACCGTCGATGCGCCAATTGGTCCTGCCTGCGTCATCGATAGGCTCGAAAGCTTGTCCAGCTCAGACGCCATGACGCCCCGGTCGCCACCGGTCAGTTCAATCAGAAGGTCGATGGCGTCTGGCTCAAGGCCGATTCTGCGATCGGCGGCAAGTTGGCTCGCCAGGGCCTCAGGCGCGATCGCCGGTTCGCGCATGATCATCAACCGGGGGTCCCGCCCCCGATTGGACAGCTCCGATTGAGCCGGAAGCGCCTCCATCTCGGCGATGAGAACCCCTGCTCCTGCCGGAAGTTTGCTCTCGAGGATGTCCTCGGCCAGCCGACAGAGAAAGCTTCCCGCCCCACGTACCCACACCACCGCCCGGCCGCCGAACATGGGGATCGCCGAAAGCTCGGCGAACAGGCGATCCGGATCGGCGCGGAGCTGATCCTCAGTAAGGCTGACCGGGTTAAGCAGGTCATCCTTCGGGACCAACGAATTGACAAGTTTTTCAGCTGCCGCACGCGACCATGCAGCCGATCCGATTAAAACGTGAATGGCGAGGCCTTGCGCCACAGCTACTTCGAGGACAGGAACGCCGCGACGCGAGTCCTGATGTCCACACCCACCTCTCGCGCCGCCCGTTCCTCTGCGTTGGCGCGAGCCTGAACATTGGCGACTGGCGATTCAACGCGATCGTACGAGACGAACGAAAACGTCTGGCCCTTATAGACGGGTTTGCTCGTGCCAACATCAACCAGCGCGAAGCTGACATTCAGACGGTAGGTGCGGCGTGTCGTGTCCGTGTCGCGCTGCTCGACAGCGTTAGATTCCGTTACCATGGGCGCCATATCGAGGCGATAGCGATAAGAGCCGCCGGCACTGGGAGCCACTGTTGCGAGGATCTCATTGCGCACAAGCTCACCGGCCCGGCTCGTTTGCTCCGCCACGGAAACGGCGTTGAGCTCGGAGGCCACGGACGAACCAGAGCCGTCCGTCCCATACAGCGGCTTGAAGCCGCACGCCGACAGGATCAGCAATAGCCCAAGCGAAATGAGCGTGTGAGCGAGCTTCATTGGATAACCTAGCTCGTGACCACGTTGGCGATCCGCCCCGGCACCACGATCAGCTTGCGAACCTGCCGTCCCTCGATGGCGCGCTTGACGGACTCGAGTTCCAGAACAGCCGCCTCCACCATGCGCGTCTCCAGGCCGGTGGGCAACACGATTTCGTCCCGCCGCTTGCCGTTGACCTGCACAGCCATGGTGACGGTGTCGCGGATCAGCAGCGATGGGTCGGCTACAGGCCAAGGCGCCTCCACCGCCAGCCCTGGCCTACCCAGCAAAGCCCAACACGACTCTGCGAGGTGCGGCATCATCGGCGCCACAAGCCGCGTCAGGGCATCCGCACCCTCCCATAACCCGGCGGCCACCTCTGGCCTTCCCGCTGCGCCAAGGAGCTGGTCGTTCAGTGTGTTCACCAGCTCGTGGATGCGCGCAATCGCCCGATTATAGCGCAACTGTTCCAAATCCTGTGTCACGGCCTCGATCGTGCGATGCACAACCGTGCGCAACCCGCGATCGGCGATGGCGCCGATGGAAGGCTTGGGAAGCTCCCTGATCGCACTCACCGTGCGCCATAGACGCTGGACGAAGCGCCAAGCGCCCTCAGCACCGGCTTCGGTCCACTCGATGTTGCGTTCCGGCGGGGTGTCTGACAGGATGAACCAGCGAACCGTATCTGCCCCATAACGAGCGATAATATGTTCCGGGTCGATCACGTTCTTCTTAGATTTCGACATTTTCTCAGCCGGTCCGACAATCAACGGCTCGCCTGTCGATTCGCGCACGAAACCATCCCGCGAAACCTGCGCCTCCGCCGGGAGAACCCAATCTCCTCCGAGGGTGCGGAACGTCTCGTGGATCACCATGCCCTGGGTGAACAAGCGCGCGAACGGCTCGTCAATTTCAAGACGCCCGATCCTGCGCATGGCGCGCGTAAAGAACCGCGAGTAAAGAAGGTGCAGGATCGCGTGCTCAACCCCGCCAATATACTGATCGACAGGCATCCAATACCTTGCCTGTGCAGCGTCGACGGCCGTTTCCGCGTGCGGTGAACAGAAGCGGGCAAAGTACCAGGAGGAATCCACAAAGGTGTCAAACGTGTCGGTCTCGCGTTGTGCCGCAACTCCGCACTTCGGGCATGGAACGTGCTTCCAAGAGGGGTGATGGTCAAGCGGGTTCCCCGGTTTGTCGAACGCTATATCCGCCGGAAGCACGACCGGAAGCTGCTTTTTCGGAACCGGAACGATACCGCACGATGTGCAGTGAATCACGGGGATCGGACAGCCCCAGTACCGCTGCCGCGAGACTCCCCAATCCCTGAGCCGATAGTTCACCTTGCGCTCACCCACGCCCGCCGCTTCCAGACGCGCGGCCACCACCTCCTTGGCCTCACCAACCGTCAGCCCATCGAGAAACACAGAATTCACGACGATGCACTGCGCCTCATCCTTGTCGAGAAACGGCTCGGCGCTGACATCGGGAATCCGTACCGGCGTGGCTCGCTCGGCCACCACCGGGATAATCGGCAGGTCATACGTGCGCGCAAAATCATGGTCGCGCTGGTCGTGCGCGGGGCAGCCGAAAATGGCGCCTTCGCCATACCCGGTGAGAATGAAATTGGCGGCGAAGACCGGCATGCGCCGGCTCGCGTCGAAGGGATGCACGGCGTAGACGCCCAGCGGTACACCCTTTTTCGGGGCCCGCTCGATGGCCTCCTCGCTGGTCCCGAGCGCGCTGCACTCTCTGCGGAATGCTTCAACATCTGGCGAGGCCGCGGCGATGCGCCTCGCCAGAGGATGTTCGGGCGCAACAGCGCAAAACGTCGCCCCGAAGATCGTATCGTGACGAGTTGTGTAGACGGAAAGACGCTCATCGAGCGCACTCCCGTCAGCGTCCGTCAGGGCAAAGGAAAACCGCAGACCTTCCGATCGGCCGATCCAGTTCTTCTGCATCAGGCGAACCTTCTCGGGCCAACCTTGCAGCGTTTCCAGCGCCGACAGCAGTTCCTCCGTATACGCTGTGATCCTGAAAAACCACTGCGCCAGCTCCCGGGTCTCCACCAAGGCGCCAGAACGCCAGCCGCGCCCCTCGATCACCTGCTCGTTGGCCAAAACCGTCTGGTCCACTGGATCCCAGTTCACGGTGGACACCTTGCGCTCGACAAGGCCCGCCTCGAGCATGTCGAGGAACATGGACTGTTCGTGCCGGTAGTAAGCGGGATCGCACGTAGCGATTTCGCGACTCCAATCGAGTGAAAGCCCCATCGCCTTCAGCTGGCGGCGCATGGTTGCGATGTTCTCGTACGTCCACTCGCGCGGATGTACGCGCCGCTCGATCGCGGCGTTCTCCGCTGGCATGCCGAATGCGTCCCAGCCCATCGGATGCAGAACGTTGAAGCCGCGGGCGCGCTTGAAGCGCGCCAAAACGTCGCCCATCGTGTAATTGCGAACGTGTCCCATATGGATGCGGCCGGACGGGTACGGGAACATCTCAAGGACATAGTACTTCGGACGAGCGTCGTCCGCTGCGGCGCGGAAGCAGCCCTGATCTTCCCACCGGGCCTGCCAGTACGGTTCGGCAGCTGCGGGGTTGTATCGCTCGGCGCTCATCGGCTTTGTCCGGCTACATCGACTTTCACTCTGGCGTGAAGTAACAGCACTGACCCGGACCCGCAAGCATCGGCCGGCTGTTGGAAGACGGAACCCATATGTCACTCGAGGACGTGCGCCGAAAGGTTGTTGAAGTCGCCAAAGCCACAGGCCGCGACCCTTCAGGGATCGAACTCGTCGCTGTATCCAAGACGTTCGACGCTGGCGCGATTGAACCCGTACTTGAAGCAGGCCACCGGATCTTTGGCGAAAACCGGGTGCAGGAGGCGGCCCGCAAATGGCCCGCGCTGAAAGCCCGCCATCCTGGCGTCGTCCTCCACCTCATCGGTCCACTGCAGACCAACAAGGCGGCCGACGCCGTGGCCCTGTTCGACGTGATCCAGACGGTCGACCGGGAAAAGGTAGCGCGGGCGATCAGCGCCGAACTCCACAAGCAATCAAAACGCATCCGCCTGTTCGTGCAGGTCAACATCGGCGAGGAACCGCAGAAGGCCGGCGTCGCTCCCGCTGAAACGGACGCCTTTCTTCGCCTGTGCCGAAGCGATCTCGGTCTTGAGATCGAGGGGCTCATGTGTATCCCGCCCGCTGCGGATGATCCGGCTCCCTACTTCGCCTTGCTCGCCAAACTTGCCCGTCGAAACGGACTCGCTGGGCTCAGCATGGGTATGAGCGCGGACTTTCCGGCGGCGATTTCGCTCGGGGCGACGCTTGTTCGGGTCGGGTCGGCGATCTTTGGAACACGACCGCGGCCTGACGCTCAGTCCCTCGCTTAGAGCATCATCCCATCAAGTGGCCGCCACCTGGCGGACAAAGATGATGCAAACCCGGGGAGAACAAACCGGGGGAGAAAGAGCGGCTGGCTTGGCCGAATCATGCCGGGCCCTGCTCCAGAACGTCGCTTTCGGCCACCGGGCCTCACCGCTTCAGGTTCACTCCACGCATCAAATATCGGGACTGAAACATCTAAAGCCCGAGCATGCGCCGCATCTCCTCCGGCGTTACGCCGGCTTCGCGCAAGGCCCTGATCGGCCTCGAGGCGATGCTCTTCGACAACTTCGCGCCATCGCCGTCCCGGATGAGTCCGTGGTGCCAGTAGTCGGGCGCGGGCAGGCCGAGTAGCGCCTGCAGCACCCGGTGCACAGCGGTGGCATAAAACAGGTCCTGGCCCCGCGTGATGCAGGTGATCCCCTGGAGGGCGTCGTCGGTGACGACCGCCACATGATAGCTCGTGGCGATGTCGCGCCGGGCGAGGACCACGTCGCCCCAGCGCCCAGGATCGGCCGCCACCCGTCCAGTTTCGCCCGCTGGACCCGACCCGTGCTCCCGAAATGTCAACGCTCCGGTGAGCGTCAGCGCCCGCGTCAGATCGAGGCGTCTGGCGAACGGGACGCCTTGCGCCTCCAGTTCATCGCAGTTGAGCGCCCGGCGGCGGCACGTGCCGGGGTACACCGGCGAGCCGTCAGGGTCGCAAGTCCCCGCTCCGGCGGCGGCTCTGGCGATGTCGCCTCGAGTGCAGGTGCAGGCGTAGAGCACGCCGAGGGCCTCGAGCCGGTCGAGCGTTTTGCGGTGGGCCTCCATATGGCGGCTCTGCCAGCGGACATGACCGTCCCAGCTGAAGCCGATCCAGCGCAGGTCGTTGATCGCCTGCATGCCGAGGCGGCCGGGACAGCGCACCCGGTCGATGTCCTCGAGCCTGAGCAACAGCCGGCCGCCCGCTTCCCGCGCACGGGCCTGTGTGAACAACGCCGAGTAGGCGTGCCCCAGGTGAAGTTCGCCGTTCGGCGAGGGCGCGAACCGGTATACTGCGCTCATGAACCCACCCTACGGCAAAGCCCGGATCATCGCGACCGACGCCGACCTCGACTTTGGCATGGCGGCGCTGGCCGTGCTCGAGCCCCGCTTCGCCGCACTGAAACAGTCGCTCGGACGGCCACCGCTGCGGCGCGTGACGCCCGATCTCGGAAGTCTCCTGGGGCTGGTGTTCCACCAGCAGGTGTCGCTGGCGGCAGGCGCGGCGATTGAAGCGCGGTTTCGGGCCCGCTTCGGGCTGGCGCACGCCGCCTTGCTGGCGAAGGCGCCGGACGCGGAACTCGCAGGCTGCGGGCTGTCACGGCCAAAGATCCGCGCCGTCAGGGCCATCGCGCAGGCCGTGGCCGTGGGCGCGCTGGACCTCGCGGCGCTCGAAGCCCTGCCAGATGAGGAGGTGCGCTGTGCGCTTCAGCGCGTGCACGGCATCGGCCCATGGACGGCGGAACTTTGGCTCCTCTGCGCGCTCGGCCGCCCCGACGCCTTTCCCGCCGGCGATCTCGCCCTCCGGGCCGCCGCCGGCGCCGTGTTCGGCTTTCCGACGCGACCGACATCCCCGGGGCTTTCCGCCCTTGCCCAGGCGTGGCGCCCGTGGCGGGCGGTGGCGGCGCGGCTCCTGTGGAGCCACTACCTTCGGGACAAACCGCCGCGTTGATCGAGGCTTCACACCCCTGTCGCACAAGATATAGTACCCGATAGCCGATCGGTGATTTGCCGTCCGGGTCAGAGCCGGCGCGGTGTTAAGCGAAAGGAGGTTGGGTGCAAACCGCCGCCATCTCTCCGGAGTCGTGTCCCGCCCTCGTGCTGAACGCGGACTACCGGCCGCTGAGCTACTATCCGCTGTCGTTGTGGTGCTGGCAGGATGCGGTGAAGGCCGTGTTCCTCGACCGAGTCAACATCTTGTCCGAATACGACCAGGTGGTGCGAAGCCCGAGTTTCGAGTTCCGTCTCCCCAGCGTCGTTTCGCTGAAAACCTTCGTGAAACCCGCCCGCCATCCGGCGTTCACCCGGTTCAACGTGTTTCTGCGCGACCGCTTCACCTGTCAGTACTGCGGCGACAAAGACGACCTCACCTTCGACCATCTCGTTCCGCGCTCGCGCGGCGGCAAGACCACCTGGCTCAACGTCGTCACCGCCTGCAGCCCATGCAACCTGTCGAAAGGTGGGCACATGCCGGACGATGTGGACATGTGGCCGCGCAACATGCCGTTCCGGCCCACCGTGCAGCAGCTGCACGCCAACGGGCGGCTGTTCCCGCCGAACTACCTGCACGAAAGCTGGCAGGATTTCCTGTACTGGGACACCGAACTGGAGCCGTAGCGGCTCACTGTTCGGCCTTGCGGATGGCGGCGGCGGAGATCGCCGCCAGCGCCAGCGAGATCACCACGTTCCAGCCCGCAAAGGACAGCCCCAGGAAGCGCCACTGCGCCTCGTCGCAGGCGATGACGCGGGCGGCTTCGAGGTTGGGCAGCCCGCCCGAAAGCCCGCCGCCGATGGCGCACGTGTCGGGCCCCGGCCACCAGCGCCACTCGACGCCGGAGTGGTGGAC
This sequence comes from Aestuariivirgaceae bacterium, assembly GCA_036746875.1. Classification (GTDB taxonomy): domain Bacteria; phylum Pseudomonadota; class Alphaproteobacteria; order Rhizobiales; family Aestuariivirgaceae; genus DAIODI01. The sequence goes on from DAIODI010000002.1 coordinate 8,561, forward strand.
GCCGAGCCCGGCTCCGGCGAGCATCGTCGCCGCGAAAGCCGAAAGCAACAGGCGCGCCGCGCCCGGGCGGTCGTTGGCGGCGAGCCACCAGGCGAGCGCCGCAAACGGGATGCCGATGTAGTAGGGCCATCGCTGCTGCAGGCAGAGCGGGCAGGGGATGTAGCCACCGAGGAATTCAAACCCCCAGGCGGCCGAGATGGTGGCGAGCGCCGCCAGCGTCACGGCGGCGGCGGTGGCGCCCAGCGAGCGCCCGATCATCGCTTGTCGTCCCGGTCGCCGAGTAGCGCGCCGCCGGCGAGCGCCGACACCAAGGCGACCACGACGAACCGCACGCCGCGGACCAGCACGCTCATGACGAGGAACTGCCAGAACGGCACTTCCACAACACCCGCGGCCAGCGCGATCGCCTGGTAGGGAACGAGCGCGATAGAGGCGAAGACGAGCGCCATCGTTCCCTCGGTGGCGTGCTCGCGGATGAACACATCAAATGCGTTCTGCAGGTTGAGCCCATCTAGCAACATCTGGCTGAGCGTAACGAACAGTTGACTGCTTGCGCCGCCCAGCAGGAATAGAAGCGTTCCGCCCATGACCGAGCCGAGTGTGGCCAGTCCGGCAAGCGTCAGCCATGCCCGCGGCCTTACGAACGCCATCGGCGCAAGCAAAAGATCGACGGGAAACCTGATCGCCAGCGAGCCCAGGAACGCGACCAGCGCCAAAGCGGCCGGCGCCTGTCGGCGCCGGAGCGCGTCGTAAATCCAGTGTCCGACGGAACCAGCCATGGCGCCTCGCGGATGGAGCGAACAACGGGGGCGGATTAGCAGGACGGCCGCCACCCGTCCATGACACATCCTCCTTGTCTATCTCCTTGTCGATCCGCACTTCGTTCCCCTGATCCGGCAACTCGCCCCACGTATCGAGCGGCTGTTTGATCCCAAGGTTTACAGGTGCATTGTCATTGCCAGAAGCGAGGCGCTATGGGCCAGGTTCTTCACTGAAGCGCCATCACGCGCAAAAAAGACAGCGCATGCCACCGAGCAGGCTCGCCCTGACGTTCTGAAGCAGCGGCAGGCCTGGTTCGAGAGCCACCCCGACCTCGGTCCCCGACGCCTCGTCACCGGCGACGCCATCCATGCCCGGGCCGAGGCGGCGCAAACGACGCCCGATCGCGGCGGCGATGACCTGTTCGCTCTCAAGGCCAATCGTCCGGCGATGCTGGAGGCCGTCGCCGCCTTCTTCGCCGATCCGCCAAAGCCGCTGGACGCCTTCGAGACTACGGACGGCGACCACGGTCGTATCGAGATCCGTCGGCGCCGCGTAACCCATTGTACAGACTGGTTGTTCGGCGACCGTGCCGAACCCGGTGCCACCGCGATGCCTAACCTCGCCACGCTCGCCTGCGTCGAGGCGCGCCGCGACCAGGCCGACGCCTCTAACCGCGCCGATAACGCCTCCGAAAGCCTCGCCATCCTTCGACGCCTCACCCTCAACCCCCTTGCGCAAGGCAAGACCCAGGATCCCCGTCAGCCGAACGCGAAAACGAGCCGGATGGTCCGACGCCTTCGCCAGATCCGTCATCGGCCAAATGCGATAGCCCTGCATGGTGCGGGCCGTTCGCTTGACACGGCGCGTGCGCGGCCTCTAGAAACTGGCTGCGAGGGGCAGTAGCTCAGCTGGGAGAGCGCGGCGTTCGCAATGCCGAGGTCAGGGGTTCGATCCCCCTCTGCTCCACCAACCCCCTCCTCTGCATGCGGCGGCTCGGCCGGTTCATTTCTATGACAGCGCGACCAACCGCCCGTCTCTGTGATCCTGCGGCCGGGCAAGACGCCGTCGGGCCGCAAGGTGCGCGGTCATGTCCGCCGTCTGATCCGCGCCATCCGCCGCCAGGAACCTAACGCATCACCCCGCCAAGCGGCAGCCACTTGGCGGGATGATGCTCTTATGGTCGCCGCACGCATCTCCGAAACCGCCAGCCGCATCCGCATCGCATTCGCCGGCGCCTACCCGGATGCCGGCCTCTCCCATCAGCGTGCGAGCGCGATCGAGGCCGCCCCCTCCTGACCGACGAGCCGTGAGGCCCACGATAAACCCCGGACCGATCCCTCCAGCGCGTCACCGAAGTCCCGGTCCATGCCATGGCGAAACATACGCAACGCCAACTCGTGTCCGAAACAAGGAAACAGACGCCAAGCGACGCAAAACAGGGCGCTCATGACCAAGACGGGGCAGGCCCGCCAGGTGAGATGCCCTCGGCAGGATGACGCGCCCGGCACGTGGTCTCGGCCATTTGGGCGGCTCCTCACAAATCGTTGCCCGCTCGTCTGTTGGCGACCGGCCTTGCCCGGGCACGTCGGCTGCCTATCTCCTCGACCATGCCGGGCCCCTCTGGCGACGCCACGCGCGTTGCGATGTCGGCACATGTGCTGATATCGGAGGGCCATCATGGAGTTTCTCGATCCCGTCCTGTTTGGCGATTTTCTCGGCAAGCCGGGATGGATGTGGATCTCCTTCATCGCGATCGTCGTGGCGCTTCTGGCGTTCGATCTGGGCGTCCTGCACCGCGACAGCCACGAGATCGAAGTGAAGGAAAGTCTCGCGCTCTCCGCCGGTTACATTGGTCTTGGCCTTGTATTCGGCGCGTGGGTCTGGTGGTACCTCGGCTCCCAGTCCGGCATGGAGTACATGACCGGCTTCGCGGTCGAAAAAGCGCTGGCGATGGACAACGTGTTTGTCATCGCCATGATCTTCGCCTTCTTCGCCGTGCCGCGGAAGCATCAGCACCGGGTGCTGTTCTGGGGCATTCTCGGCGTCATCGTGCTGCGCGCGATCATGATCGGCCTCGGCGCAACCATCGTCAGCCAGTTCTCATGGGTGCTGTACGTCTTCGCCGTGTTCCTCATCCTCACCGGCGTCAAGATGCTCGTGTTCGCCAATAAGGAATACGACGTCGCCCGCAATCCCGTGCTCGCGTTCTTGCGCGCCCGTTTCAACGTGACCGAGACGCACCACGGCGAGCGGTTTTTCGTGAAGCTCCCCGACCCGAAGACCGGCAAGCTCGTCTGGTTCATGACACCGCTGTTTCTCGCGCTCGTGTTGATCGAGATCGCCGACGTGATTTTCGCTGTCGACTCGGTGCCGGCGATCTTCGCCATCACCACCGACCCGTTCATCGTCTACACCTCCAATATCTTCGCGATCCTCGGCTTGCGCGCGCTCTATTTCGCGCTGGCGGCGATGGTGCATCGGTTTCATTATCTCAAGTATGCGCTGGCGCTGGTTCTCATCTTCATCGGCTCGAAGATTTTCCTCGCCGATCTGATGGGGCTGGAGAAGTTTCCACCGTCGATCGCGCTCACCATCACCTTTGGGTTGCTCGCCGGTGGTGTCGTCTACTCGCTATTCAAGACCCGTGGCGGTTCGGCAAAGCCGGACGCCGCCGCCGGAGTCGGGACGTGAGCACGATTGATCGCCAACCCGGCGCTTGCAGAAGACACCGTTGAGAAACGCGATGCGATGGCGGCCCAGCTTCACGATAAGATCGAGAAGCAAGCGACCGGCGAAATCAGTACAAAGGCGAACGCCTTCCTGGAGCGCATGAAGGACGCCCGCGCCAACCGCAAGTTTATCGAGGCTGGGAGCGCGGGTCTTGATGTGATGATCGAACTGGACGGCACGCCGTCCTGCCAGCGCGCCGGCGCTGACAGAAAAGGGGAAGCGCCGCGCTTTGCGGGCTTCCCCTAAAATGCTTCCGGGTACGCAATACCCCAATCCCGGATAGCCGATGGGGAGCAAGCCATAGGCCAGGTTGCAGGACCGCTACGGCTTGTATCTTGAGCTTAGTCCACGCGCCCTATTGTGTTGTCGGCGCGGTTGCGGTGTTTGCAGGTTGCGAATCGGCATTGCAATCCGCAACGCGCCTGTCCTGCCGCCGCTTCGACAGCCAGCCGTCGAGAAACCCGTCCAGCCAGCGGTCCACGGCGTCATCATGGATCAGCCTGCCTTCGAGGTGCGCGGCGCGGTCCTGCGCCCCCGGCAGCGCGAACCGGTGCGCGGCGCGCACCGTCCAGCGGTGCATCATCGCAAGCGTCACCTCCGGGTGGAACTGCAGTCCGAACGCGGTGTCGCCGTAGCGCATCGCCTGGTTCGGAAAGTCATCGCCTTCCGCAAGCAGCACAGCCCCGGCCGGCAACGAGAAGCCTTCCCGGTGCCAATGGTAGACCTGTTCGGGCCAAGGACCGAACTCTGCGCCGGCTGCGGTCGGACGAAGACTATAATAGCCGATTTCGGCGCGGCCGTGGGGATGCGGAGCGACAGACGCGCCTAACTGTCTGGCGAGCAACTGGGCCCCGAGGCAAACGCCAATATAGGGGACGGACTGGGCCAGAGGCCGGGCGATCCAGTCGATTTCGTAGCGGATGAAGTCGAGTTGCCCGCAATCGTTGGCGCTCATAGGTCCGCCGAAAACCACGACTCCGGCGTAGCCGCCGAGATCCTCCGGCAGGCGTTGGCCGAGGCACGGCCGACGCACATCGAGGCGGTATCCCCGCCGCTTCAGCTTCACGCCGATGCGGCCGGGTGTGGAGGTTTCCTGATGAACCACGAGCAGGACCGCCGGGGCCCCGCCCACTGAGCTGTTCATGCTGGTCGAGGTCCTTCCGGCGACGGTGCGCCAGCCTGCCGCGTCGTCGAACACTTCGCAAGAACCTTGCTGACTCAGCCGCCGGCCGGATCAACCGGGGGGCCGCCGCCCTGCCCGTAATTGTAGGGAATGTAGACCGGATTCTGCGAGTAGCCCCGCACCCGCGGATACCCCCAGTATCCCCAGTGCCCGTAGTTGCGCGGCGCCCAGTGCTGCCTGTCCGTTGGCAGGGGCGGATGGCCGGGCGGGATTTGGTCCGCACCCGACAGAACGGCGCCAGGGTGACCGGGGCCACACCAGTAGTAGCCAAGGCAGCTTCCCGCGTGGGCGGGACGATCGGCGAGCGTCATCGCCGCCGAAACGGCGACGCTGAGCAGGAGTGTTCTAAGGGCTTGCTTGGGCATGCGAGTCTTTCCGCGTCGACACCGGATGCTCCTTTGTGAACCAGTAGGGTAAATGGACCGTGAACCCGCCGTGCCGGACCGGTTGGACGCGCCACAGGGATACAAGTGGTTGTTTGATCCTTACGGGGTTTGCAGTTCTGAAGACTGTATCCCCTCCGGCATTTGGTGGCGAGAGCTGAACCTGAACCGGTGAGGTTCGGCGGCCGGATGCAGTCGGACCGGATGCCGCCTCAAAGCGTTCGCCGCGCGCGCATCGCGGCCACCAGCGTGCCCTCGTCGAGGTAGTCGAGTTCGCCGCCCACCGGCACCCCGTGCGCAAGCCGCGTCACCGCGACGCCCGTCTCCTTCAGCCGCTCGGTGACGTAGTGCGCCGTCGTCTGCCCCTCGACGGTGGCGTTGAGCGCGATCACCACCTCGCGCACGCCGCCTTCCGCGACGCGCGCCACCAGCCGGGCGATGTCCAGATCCTCGGGCCGCACCCCGTCGATCGCCGAGAGATGCCCGCCGATCACGTGGTAGAGACCGTCGGCGGCGCCGGAACGCTCCAGCGCCCACAGGTCGGCGACGTCCTCGACCACGCAGATCACGCCGCGGTCGCGGTCGCCGTCGCGGCAGATGGCGCACGGCGACGTGGTGTCGACGTTGCCGCAGCTGTCGCACACGGTGACGCGCGCCAGCGCGTTCGCCATGGCGTCAGACAGCGGTTCGAGCAGCTTCTCGCGGTTCTTGATCAGGTGCAGCGCCGCCCGCCGGGCCGAACGGGGGCCTAAGCCCGGGAGCCTCGCCAGCAGCTGGATCAGCCGCTCGATCTCGGCGCCCGTGGTGCGTCGCGGCATCGGCGGGGTCGCCGGCGGGTCAGAACGGCAGCTTCAAGCCGGGCGGCAGGGGCAGCCCGCCAGTGACGGCGCCCATCTCGCGCGCCACCGCCTCCTCCATCCTCGCCCGCGCGTCGGCCAGCGCAGTGACGAGCAGGTCCTCGAGGATCTCCTTGTCGGCCGGAACGATCAGCGAGGGATCGATCGACACGGCGCTGACGGCGCCCTTGCCGTTCATCGTGACGCTGACGAGCCCTGCGCCAGACTGGCCGGTGACGAGCGTCGCTTCGAGCCGGGCCTGCGCCTCCTGCATGCGCGACTGCATCTGCGAAACCTGTTTCATCATGTCGGCGAGGTTTTTCATCGATCGGCTCCTCTGGATGTGGAATGTCGCGGTGTCAGTCGTTGGCGGCGTCGTCCGCTGGCATCGCGTCCGCCGCCGCCTCGGCGAGCGGACTGGCGTCCTTCACGTCCACGATCTCAGCGCCCGGAAACCGCGCCAGCACCTCCCGCACCGCCGGATGTTCGCGGGCGTCGCGGATCAGCCCGTCCCGGCGATCGCGAGCGGCGGCGGCGAGGGGCGGTTCGCCAGGCTGCTGCGACAGCAGCACCATCCAGCGCCGCCCCGTCCACTCCTCAAGCCGGCGCGCGAGGTCGAGGTGGAGCGATGGCGGCGCGGCGCCCTCGACGGCGAACTCGACGGTCGCCTGCGCCGGGTCGACACGAACCGGGCGGGCGTACCGCTCCAGTTCACCCTTCAGGCGGATGTCGCGCCGCCGCCCGGCCTCCTCGACGATATCGCGGAAGGTGGCGAGCGCCGGAACGCCTTGCCGGTCCGCGCTTGCGGCGTCCCCGGGTGGCGCGGCGGCGGGGGAAGGCGGCCCCGTCGCGCTTGCGGATCTGGCGGCGGGCGGCGGGGGCGCGGCGCGGGCGGCCTCCGGCGGGGTGGCCGGCATCCCGGTCGGCCCGGCGGAGGGAACGGCGAGATCAGCAAGCTCGATACCGCTGGCGGCCCCGGCGGCGAAGGCGAGCCGGATCAGCGCCATCTCGGCGGCGGCGAGGCTATCCTCGGCGGCGGCGGTCTCGGCGACGCCCTTGAGCAGCATTTGCCAGGCCCGCGACAAGGCGGCCATGGATAGCGTCGCGGCGAAACTGCGTCCCCGCGTGTCTTCCGCCTCGGTGCGGGCGGGATCACGGGGCGCGGCCGGCGCCACCTTGAGGCGGGTGACGTAATGGGTGAGGTCGGCGAGGTCGTTGAGGATCATCACCGGGTCGGCTCCGGCGGCGTACAGCGCCTCGAACTGCGACAGCGCCGCGGCGATCTCGCCGCGCATCACCGCCTCGAACAGGTCGATCACCTGCGCCCGGTCGGCGAGGCCCAGCATGGCGGTCACGTCGGCCGCGCTCACGGCCCCGCCGCCATGCACGATGGCGCGGTCGAGCAGCGACAGCCCGTCGCGCACCGATCCTTCCGCCGCCCGGGCGATCAGCCGCAGCGCCTCGGGCTCGGCGGTCACGCCCTCGGCGGCCGCCACCTTGCCGTAGTGCTCCATCAGCGCCGCCGTTTCGAGGCGGCGAAGATCGAAGCGCTGGCAGCGCGACAGGACCGTCACCGGCACCTTGCGGATCTCGGTGGTGGCGAAGACGAACTTCACATGCGGCGGCGGTTCCTCCAGCGTCTTGAGCAGGGCGTTGAAAGCCGCCTTCGACAGCATGTGCACTTCGTCGATGATGTAAACCTTGTAGCGCGCGGTGATCGGCCGGTAGCGCACCTGCTCGATGATCTCGCGCACGTCGTCGACGCCGGTCCGGGAGGCGGCGTCCATCTCGATCACGTCGGGATGGCGCGATTCGAGGATCGCCAGGCAGTGGTCGCCGAACGCCGGCATGTCGGTGGTCGGTTGGCCTTCGCCGTTGACGGCGTAGTTCACCGCCCGGGCGATGAGACGCGCCGTCGTCGTCTTGCCCACGCCGCGCACGCCGGTCAGCATCCAGGCTTGGGCGAGACGGCCCGAGGCGAAGGCGTTGGTGAGCGTTCGCACCATCGCGTCCTGGCCGATCAGATCGGCGAAGGTCGCCGGCCGGTATTTCCGCGCCAGAACCCGGTAACCTGCCTCCCCGGCCTCGGCGAAGGCGGGAGGGGCGGAAGGGCCTAGCGTCGGGTCGGTCATGTCGCTGCGGCCACGGGCGTCAGGGAGGTGGGAGGCCGGCCGGGCAACCCGGACCTGGCTCGTTGGGGCTGCTTCCTTCCGGACCTGACCCGGTTGGCGAGCGGCTCGTCTGCCGCCAGCCTCCCGCCGTCTATATCGGCCAGAGGGGGCGGCGATGCAAGCCCGCCGGCCGAAGCGGCGAACGCCGCCGTCAAACCTTGCGGAACGAGATGAACACGTGACCGACGACCAGCCCGAACTTCGAAACGCGGGCGGAGGCCAGGAGCGTGCCGTCGGGCATCAGCGCCATCCGATCGTCGAAGCGCATGGCGATGCGGCGGCCGCCGACGGGAACCATCAGCGTGTAGGACATGCGCGCGACGCTGCCCTCGACGTGGCCTTCGGCATGGCCGAGGACATCGGCCGCTGTGCCGGTGAACCGCCCGTCCGGCAGCGTCGCAATGCGCCAGACCCGGCGTTCGATCTGCCCGTCGTCGTAGCGGAAATCCTCCTCCAGGGTGATCCCGTCCCCGGTCGGCGAGCCGGTGACGTCCACGACGAACGTGCGCTTCAACCTGCCGAACCGGTCCTCGAACAGCCCGGCCGCCGCCGTCCTGCCCGCAAACCAGCGGGCGAGGTCGAGCGCCGGGGCGAAACCAGCCTTGTCGTCAACGCGCTTGAGCATGGGATCTGTCCAGTGAGCGTCAAGTCGACGCGACAGGCTTTACGCACCCAGCGGGCATACGGTTCAGCGCTTTTCCAGCCGGTAGAAACCGACGTCGAGGACGCCTTCGGCGAATCCCGCTTCGCAGTAGGCGAGGTAGTACCGCCACAGGCGGCGGAACCGCTCGTCGAAGCCCAATGGCGCGATGTCGGCCCAGTTGGCCTCGAACCGCTCGCGCCACAGGTTCAGGGTGCGGGCGTAGCTCTGGCCGAACGTCTCCACCATGGTGAGGGCGAGGCCGGCGCGTTCCGCTCCCGCCTGGATGGCCCGGGTATTGAGCAGCATGCCGCCCGGGAACACATAGCGCTGGATGAAATCCACCTTGCGCCGGTAGATCTCGAAGGCGCTCGGCTCCATGGTGATCGCCTGGATGACCGCCACCCCGCCCGGCTTCAACCGGCCGGCGACAGTGCGGAAGTAGGCCGGCCAGTGGTCCTCGCCGACAGCCTCGATCATCTCGATCGACAGGACGCCGTCGAACTCTCCCTGCGTGTCCCGGTAATCGCGGAAATGGAAGCTCGCTTTTCCCTCAAAGCCTGCGTTGTGAGCTTCGGCCCACGCGAGCTGCTCGCGCGACAGGGTGATGCCGTCGACGGTGAGACCGCGCCCGGCCGCGCGGCGAGCCATGCCGCCCCAGCCGCAGCCGATCTCCAGCACCGATGCGCCGGCGTTCAGGCCGAGCAGGTCAAGGGCGCGGTCGTATTTGGCGTACTGCGCTTCCTCCAGGGTTTCCTCGCGGGTCGCGAACAGCGCCGAGGAGTAGGTCATCGAGGGGTCGAGCCACTGCCGGTAGAACGCGTTCCCCATGTCGTAATGGTGGGCGATATTGCGGCGCGACCCGCGCTTCGAATTGGCCCGGCGGCGGTGGAACAACCGGTCCGGCAGGCGGACGCGGAACAGCCCGCGCCCGGCGTCAGTCAGGCGGCGGCGGTTGGCGAGAAAGAACCGGAACAGGCCGACGAGATCGTCCACCTCCACGTCGCCGTCCAGGTAGCTCTCGGCGAAGCCGATGGAGGCCCGCGCCATGGCCCGCCGCACCACACGGTAGGACCGGAACGTGAGATGCGCCGACGCAGGCGCGCCCGGCGCCCCCAGCCTCAGCGTACGGCCCGACGCAAGCGTGACGTCGAGCGCTCCCTCGAACTCGTGCGCCAGCCAGCGCTGGCCGATGCGTTCGATGGCGCGCGCCAGCAGGCCGGGCCGCCGGTCGAGGCTGAGCGTGGAAACGGAGTCGGTCATCCCAATCTACCCCCGGCCTGCAATGCTGAACGGTTCCGCCGGCGGCTTCGGCCGGCGGACAATGCGCAAACCCTTGAGCCACAGACGCGCGGCCTCCAGGTGAATGCCGGCGATCACCTTGAACGTCATCAACGGCATACGCGCGAAGGCGGCGGCGAGCGCGTGATCATCGAAGGGCTGTCGGCGACCGTGGAAGTGCGCCTTGAGGAGCGGCCCTCCGGCGGTCTTCAGGCTCACGCCGAGGGTCACGGTCTCGCCCGGCGGCGTGACGCGAAAGCCGTAGCGGCCCTCGACCTGGTTGAACGGCGAGACGTAGAACACCTTGCGCGCCTCCTGCGCCAGCGCGCCGCCTGCAGGATTGGCCTCGACCGGCAGCACGTACGTGTGGCGCTCGCCAAAGGTGTTGTTGACCTCGTAGATCATCAGCCGCAACCGCCCCGCCGCGTCCTCGACGAAGTAGGTGGTGAGGGGGTTGAAAGCGTAGCCGAGGACGCGCGGGTAACACAGGATGGAGATGCGCGAGGCGACGCCGGCGCCAAGCGCGGACGCGGCCACCGCCTGCATGCGAGCTTCGAGGTTGGCGAGATCGCGGTGCGGGTCGCCGGCGGCCGGGGCGGCGTCTCCCGGCCCGCCGTGATCGCGCGGATGGAACGAGGCCAGATTGAACCGCCCGAGCGAGAACCAGCGCATCGAGCGGTCGAGCCGGGCCAGGTCGTCGAGGCCGGCGTAGAGGGCGAACACGCGGTAGCGCAGGGCGTGCGGCGCCGGGCGCAGCCGCTTATGGATGACGTCGCCGGTGTAGAGCGCTGCGGTCATGGCGCGGTCTCGGCGAACGCCGGGCGGCTGACCGGCAGCCGGTGGATGCGGCCCGACTCGTCCGCCACTGTCCACGGGCGGCGTTCGCCGGAGAGATCCTCGGCGACGGCGAGCCCGGACTGAATGGCGTCCTCGTGGAAGCCGGCCCCGAAGTGGGCGCCGCAGAACCAGGTGTTGCGCCGCCCCTGCAAGCTCCACAACCGACGCTGGGCCGCGATGGCGGCGGCGTCGAACACGGGGTGCGCGTAGGCGAACGACGCCGCCGCCGGCCCGGCGACCGGCTCGAACGGCGGGTGCAGCGTCACGAACCAGTCGGTCGCGCCGGGCAGGGTTTGCAGACGGTTCATCCAGTAGCTGACGAACAGCCCATCGCCCGGGACGCCCCATCCGCCGTTGAGGCTGATCGCGTTCCAGCTCGACCAGAGGTTCCGGCGCTTCGGCATCAGGCGCGGATCGGTATGCAGCACGGCGCGGTTGCGGGTATAGGTGAAGGCGCAGAGCAAGCTGCGCTCGCCGGCGTCGGCGTCGGCGAGCATGGCGAGCGCCTCGTCGGCATGCGCGGCGATCACCGCATGGTCGAACGTGCGTATGCGTCCGTCGGCGGTCGCCACCGCCACCGCGCCGGGACGGCGGCGCACGGAGGTCACCGCCGCGCCCGTTTCGACGGCGAACCCGCCGTCGGCGACGAGGCGGCGCACGTATTCGCGCGCGCCGCCCGCAACGGTCATCCACTGTGGCCGGTTCTTCACCTTGAGCAGGCCGTGATTGGCGAAGAAGCGCACGAACGACCGCGCCGGATAGTCCAGCGCCCGGGCTTCCGGGCATGACCAGATCGCCGCGGTCATCGGTACGAGGTGCAGCTCGGCGAACGCCCGGCTGTAGCCCTCCGCCGTCAGGAACGCGCCGAGCGTCAGGTCCTCCGGGGCGGCCGCAAGCTTCGCCTGCGCCGTGCGAAAGAACCGCCAGACGTCGGCGAGCACCCGCCAGTGGCGCAGGTTGACGAGGTTTGACGGCTGGCCGAACAGCCCCCGGGCGCCTGTGCCCGAGTATTCGTAGGAGCCGCCGCCCAGCGAAACGGAGAACGACATGGGCGCGGGCTTCACCGGAACGTCCAGGCGACCGAACAGCGCCGTCAGGTTCGGGTAGGCCGGGGGGTTGTAGACGATGAAGCCGGTGTCGATGGCGCGCCGACCGGTCCCTTCGCCCGCCTCGACGGTGTTCGAGTGGCCCCCGGCGTAACCGTTCTTCTCGATCACCGTCACCCGATGCCGGCGCGACAACAGCCAGGCTGCCGACAGCCCGGCGATTCCGGACCCGATGACTGCAATCTGCATCAGGAGATGACCAAACTTTGACTGGACCGGCGTAACGGATAATTGATGTATACGTCACTTTGCGTCTGTGGATCAGGCGCAACGATGCGCGGGCCTCTCCACCTTTTGGGGCAGGCGTTCGAACGAGAATGACGGCGACAGCCTTCGTCACGAGCCCGTCGCGGACGAAGGATCAACTTTGGCCGCAAATGTCCCAGGAGGGTGAACGATGAAACTCGACGACTTGATGAAGCACGCGCTCAACGGCGGAATGTCCCGTCGTGACTTCGTGCAGCTGGCGATCGCCTCGGGCCTCACCGTGGCGGCGAGCCAGGCGCTGTTTGCGTCGGCGGCGCGGGCTGCGCCGAAGAAGGGCGGTTTCTTCCGGGTGGCGCTCGGCCACGGCAACACCACCGACACGCTCGACCCTGCGACCTGGAACAACTCCTTCGATGGCGATCTCGGCCAGGGCATCACCGCCAACATGCTGTGCGCCATCAACACGAAGAACGAGGTCGTCCCCGATCTCGCCGAGAGCTACGAGGCCGCGGACGGGGCGAAGACGTGGGTGGTCAGGCTCCGCAAGGGGATCACCTTCCACAACGGCAAGTCGATGACGCCCGAGGATGTGATCGCCTCGTTCCGCCACCATATGGGCGCGGACTCGAAGTCGGCGGCGAAGTCGATCCTCGACATCATCGAGGACATCAGGGCCGACGGCCCGGGGACGGTGATCTTCACCCTCAAGTCGGGTTCGGCCGATTTCCCCTACATCACCACAGACTACCACCTGCCGATCCTGCCGTCGAAGGACGGCGTGATGCAGTGGCAGAAGGCGGAAGGGACGGGCCCGTTCATCCTCGAGGTGTTCGAGCCCGGCGTGCGGGCGAAGGCGAGGCGCAACCCGAACTACCATCAGAACGTGTGGTTCGACGAGGTGGAAATGCTCTCGATCATCGACGTCGCGGCGCGCACCAACGCGCTGGTGTCGGGTGAAGTCCACTACATCGACCGCTGCGACCTCAAGACCGTCGACATGCTGAAGCGCAATCCGGGCCTTGAGGTCGATAGCGTCACCGGCTTCGCCCACTACGTCGCGCCGATGATCACGACGCTGGCGCCGTTCGACAACAACGACGTACGCACGGCGTTGAAGTGGGCCATCGACCGCCAGGCGCTGGTGGACAAGATCCTGCTCGGCTACGGCAAGCCCGGCAACGACAACCCGATCGCGCCGTCGATCAAGTACGCGATCAACCCCGAGCCCGTGTATCAGCTCGATCCCGACAAGGCGAAGTTCCACCTGAAGAAGGCGGGCCTTTCCTCGCTCAAGGTTGATCTCCACGTTTCCGACGCGGCGTTCGCCGGCGCCGTGGACGCGGGCGTGCTGATTAAGGATTCCGCCGCCAGGTGCGGGATCGACATCAACGTCGTCCAGGAGGCCGCTGACGGCTACTGGGACAACGTCTGGATGAAAAAGCCCTGGTGCATGTCCTACTGGGGAGGCCGGCCGACGGCCGACTGGATGTTCACCACCGCCTACGCGGCGGACGCGGCGTGGAACGACACATTCTGGAAGAACGCCCGCTTCAACGACCTGCTGGTCACGGCCCGCGCCGAGACCGACGACAGGAAGCGCGCCGACATGTACGCCGAGATGCAACGGCTCGTGCACGCGGACGGCGGCGTCAATGTGCTGATGTTCAACGATTTCGTCGGCGCACACACGAAGAAGGTGTCGCACGGCGAGCTGAACTCCAACTACGATCACGACGGCGGCTACATCTACCAGCGGTGGTGGTTCACCTGACCCGGCCGGACGGTCGGGCTGCAACTTTCGCGCCGGCCGCCGGAACTTCGGCGGCCGGTTGCACGTGTCGCCGGCTGGACACTTGGTAACTGGAAACCGCCGTGGAACGCGGATAAGGTGCACCGTCAAACCGGCTGGCCAGGGCCGTCGCAAGGCCCGTCCTCGCCGGTCTGTTCAGAATGGAAAAGGGAAGGCCCAGGAACAATGACCGAATTCGAACACAAGCTGAAGCTCGCCGAGGCGCTGGCCCGCAAAGGCCGCATCTCCCGGCGTGACTTCGTGCAGCTCGCCCTCGCCGCCGGCCTCACCGTGCCGGCCGCCACCACGATGTTCTCGCGCGCCGTTCGCGCCGAACCGAAGAAGGGCGGCCATCTGCGCATCGGCCTCGGCCATGGTGCGACCACCGACTCGATGGACCCGGCCACCTATCCCGACCAGATGACCGGCACGGCGCTGTGGGGCACGCTGGCCAACAGCCTCACCGAGGTCGACAACAAGGGCAACATCACCGGCGACCTCGCCGAGTCCTACGAATCCTCCAATGGCGCCAAAACCTGGGTGTTCAAGCTCCGCAGGGGCGTGACCTTCCACAACGGCAAGCCGGTGACCGCCAATGACGTGGTGGTCTCGTTCCGCCATCACATGGGCGCCGACTCCAAGTCGGCCGCCAAGTCGTACGTGGAGGCGATCGAGGACATCAAGGCCGACGGCGACAACGTCGTCTTCACCCTGAAGGGCGGCAACGCCGACTTCCCCTACATCGCCTCCGACTATCACATTCCGGTGCTGCCGGCGAAGGACGACGGCACGGCGGACTGGCAGTCGGGTATCCGCACCGGACCCTACATCCTCGACAAGTGGGAGCCGGGCGTGCGCGCCACCTTCAAGCGCAACCCCAATTACTACCGCCCGACCTGGTTCGACGAGGTGTCGTTCACCGTCATCGCCGACGTCGCGGCGCGCACCAACGCGCTCAACACCGGCGAGATCGACTACATGGACCGCTGCGATCTCAAGACGCTGTCCATGCTGGAGCGCAACACCAGGATCGACATCGACAAGACGACCGGCTACGGCCACTACATCTTCGTGATGAACTCGCAGGTCGCGCCGTTCGACAACGCCGACGTGCGCAATGCGCTGAAGTACGCCATCGACCGCGAGGACATCGCGGCCAAGGTGTTCTCCGGCATCAACAGGCCGGCCAACGACAACCCGATCGCGCCATCGATCAAGTTCGCCATCGATCCGCAGCCGGTGCACAAGTACGATCCCGAGATGGCCAGGAGCCTGCTCAAGAAGGCCGGCCTCTCCTCGCTCAAGGTGGACATTTCCGCCTCCGACGCCGCGTTCTCCGGCGCGGTGGACGCCGCCACGCTCTACAAGGCGCACGCGGCGGCGGCCGGCATCGACCTCAACGTCATTCAGGAGGCCGCCGACAGCTACTGGGACAACGTGTGGCTGAAGAAGCCGTTCGTGGCCTCCTACTGGAACGGCCGCCCGGTGCAGGACCTCATGTTCACCATGGCCTATCTCTCCACCGCGGCGTGGAACGACACAGGCTTCAAGAACGCCCGCTTCGACGAGCTTCTCGTCCAGGCGCGCTCGGAGACCGACGACGTCAAGCGCGCCGCCATGTACGCCGAGATGCAGCAGCTCGTGCACACCGAAGGCGGTCTGCTAAACTTGTGCTGGTCCACCTACGTCAACGCCCACTCCAAGACGCTGGCGCACGGCGACATCGGCACCAACTGGGACCTCGACGGCATGAAGATCGCCCAGCGCTGGTGGTTCGCCTGATCCCCTGCCGATCACCTCAACGTCATGAATGGCCGGGACGATCCCGGCCATTCCGCTTTGCGGCCGCCGGCGACGGCGCAAGCCGGACAGGGTCTTGATCGTATCGTTTTTTCGCTGGCACCCTGGAACCGTTGGTGCGAATGTCGCGGCTCGTGGGGTAGGTAACGTCCGACATCGATCAAGAATGCTGAGCGGTTTGCATCCGGTCTTGCGGACGGTCTTGCAGCGCCTGGGGCTTGGCCTCGTGACGCTGTTCCTCGTCTCGATCATCATTTTTTCAGCCGTCGAGATGCTGCCCGGCGACTTCGCCAAGGCGATCCTCGGCCAGGCCGCGACGCCCGAAACCGTGGCCGCTTTCCAGAAGGAGATCGGCCTCGACCGCCCCGCCACCACGCGGTACGTGGAGTGGATCGCCAACGTCGCGCAGGGCGACTTCGGCCAGTCGTTCTCCAGCCGCCAGGGCTATCGGCGCACCGTGGCGGAGATCATCGGCCCGCGGCTCTACAACACGCTGTTCCTCGCCCTGATGACCGCCGCCATCGCGGTGCCGCTGTCGCTGTTCCTCGGCATCCTCGCCGCGCTCTACCGCAACAGCTGGTTCGACCGTTCGGTGAACTCGTTCACCCTGGTGACGATCTCGTTTCCCGAATTCTTCATCGCCTACATGCTCGCGTTCGTCATCGTCTCGCGCGACACCTTCATGGCGACGCAGTTCGCGCAGTGGGCGCCGGTGTGGCTGTCGTCGGCGATGAACTGGGCGCTCAACGCCATTCCGAAGTTTCCGATCCTCGCCAACGTTTCCGACGCGACGCCGTTCTGGGAACGCGTCTGGCGCTGCACGCTGCCGGCGCTGACCCTGACCCTCGTCATCGTCGCGCACATGATGCGGATGACGCGCGCCGCGATCATCAACCTGCTCGCCAGCCCCTACATCGAGATGGCGCGGCTGAAGGGCCTGTCGCCGATGACCGTTATCCTGCGCCACGCGCTGCCGAACGCCTGGGCGCCGATCGTCAACGTCATCGCCTTCAACCTCGCCTTCCTCGTGGTCGGCGTTGTGGTCGTCGAGGTGGTGTTCGTCTACCCCGGCATCGGCCAGCTCATGGTGGACGCGGTGAAATCGCGCGACATCCCGGTGGTGCAGGCGTGCGCGCTGATCTTCGCCGCCACCTACATCCTGCTCAACCTTTTCGCCGACATCGTGTCCATCGTCACCAACCCGCGTCTGTTGCATCCAAGATGAGCTTGCCCGCCAACACCGCCAGAACCAGCGACGGCCTGCCGAAAGCCCGGCGCTCCCGCGGCGAGGTGATCTGGCGCGAGCTGCGCAAGGCGCCATTCTCGGCCTGGTTCGGCATGATCGTGGTCTTCGCCTATCTGTTCGTGGCGCTGTTCGCGCCGCTGATCGCGCCCTATGGCGAAGCGGAGGTGTTCCGGCAGCCTTACGCGCCGTGGGGCGGCGAGCATGCGCTCGGCACCGACCAGTTGGGGCGCGACATGCTCACCCGGCTCATCTATGGCGCCCGCAACACCATCGGCATCGCGCTTGTCACCACGCTGCTTTCGTTCCTGATCGGCGGCTCATTGGGCCTGCTCGCCGCCATCTACCGCGGCTGGCTCGACCAGATCCTGTCGCGCTTCGTCGATGTGCTGATGTCGATCCCGAGCCTCATCTTCTCGCTGATGCTGCTCTCCACCTTCGGCTCGTCAGTGCTGAACCTCATCCTGATCATCGCCGTGCTCGACTCCACCCGCGTGTTCCGCCTGTCGCGCGCCGTCGGGCAGAACGTGGCGGTGATGGACTACGTCGAGGCGGCACGGCTGCGCGGCGAGGGCATGGGCTGGGTGATGACGCGGGAGGTGCTGCCCAACGTCATGCCGCCGCTGATCGCCGAATTCGGCCTCAGGTTCTGCTTTGTGTTTCTCACCATCTCGGCGCTGTCGTTCCTCGGCGTCGGCATCCAGCCGCCGACCGCTGACTGGGGTTCGATGGTGCGCGAGAACGCGACCCTCATTTCCTACGGCGACATCACGCCGCTGCTTCCGGCCGGCGCCATCGCGCTGCTCACCGTGGCGGTGAACTTCGTCGTCGACTGGTTCCTGCATCGCACCAGCGGCCTGCGCGATGAACACTAGGACCGGTCATAAGCCCGCCCGCGAGAAGGGCGCGACGCTGCTCGACATCCGCGGGCTCCACATCGAAGGCTTCGCCGACGAGCGCTGGAATCCGATCGTCCGGGGCGTCGATCTGACGCTGAGGCGCGGCGAGGTTCTGGGCCTGATCGGCGAGTCCGGCGCAGGAAAATCCACGCTGGGGCTGGCCGCCATGGGCTACGCCAAGCCGGGCTGCCGCATCGCGCAAGGCGCCATCGTCTTCGACGGTGTGGATCTCGTGAGCGCCCCGGAGGAGAAGCGCCGCGACTTGCGCGGCTCGCGCATCGCCTATGTGGCCCAGTCGGCGGCGGCGTCCTTCAATCCCGCCCACCGGCTGATCGACCAGACTGTGGAGACGGCGGTGCGCCACGGCGTCGCGAACCGGGAGGACGCGGTGAGGATGGCGATCGATCTCTACCGCCGCCTGCAATTGCCGAATCCGGAAGAGATCGGGTTCCGCTACCCCCACCAGGTCTCCGGCGGCCAGCTGCAGCGCGCCATGACGGCGATGGCGATGCAGTGCAAGCCCGATCTCATCATCTTCGACGAACCGACCACCGCGCTCGACGTGACGACGCAGGTGGAGGTGCTCGCGGCCATCCGTAACATCGTCGAGCAGTTCCGGACGGCGGCCATCTACATCACCCACGATCTCGCCGTGGTGGCGCAGATGGCGGACCGGATCATGGTGCTGCGGTACGGCAGGACGGTGGAGGAGGCCGAAACCCGCGTCATGCTCTCGGCGCCGGAGCAGGACTACACCCGGTCCTTGTGGGCGGTGCGCAAGCTCGCCATGCCGGCGCGCCCGAACGCCCCGCCGATCCTCACCGTGAACGGCGTCACCGCCAGCTACGGCGGCAAGGTCACGGTGCTCGAGGACGTCACCGTGCCGGTGGCGCGCGGGCGGACGGTGGCGGTGGTGGGCGAATCCGGCTCTGGCAAGTCCACGCTCGCCCGCGTTATCACCGGGCTGCTGCCGCCGCTCTCGGGCTCCATCACCTTCGATGGCGAGCGATTGCCGCCGCGTCTGAAGGAGCGCGGCAAGGACACGCTGCGGCGGATCCAGATGATCTACCAGATGCCCGACACGGCGCTCAATCCGCGCCAGACGGTGCGCGACGCGATCGGCCGGCCGCTGGAGTTCTACCACGGCGTCTCGGGGCGCGACCGCGACCGCCGCGTCGGCGAGCTTCTGCGGATGATCGAGCTCGACGACAGCTATATCGACCGCCTCCCCTCCGAGCTTTCCGGCGGTCAGAAGCAGCGTATCTGCATCGCCCGCGCGTTCGCCGCCAACCCCGATCTCATGATCTGCGACGAGGTGACGTCCGCGCTCGACCAGATCGTGCAGGAGGAAATCCTGAAGCTGCTCATGCGGCTGCAGGAGGAGCTCGGCGTCACCTACATCTTCATCACCCACGACATCGCCACCGTGCGCGCCATCGCCGACTCCGTTGTCGTGATGCACCAGGGCAAGGTGGTGGAGCAGGGCCCGAAGGACGAGGTGCTCGCGCCGCCGCATCCGCCGTACACGGAGCTTCTCCTGTCGTCGGTCCCGGAGATGGACCCGGACTGGCTCACCCGGCTTCTGGCGGCGCGCGCGAAGTCCGAAGGCGGGCTCAGGGCGGCGGGGAACTGATCGTCCACGACGCATCCGCCGGCTCCAGACTTTCGAGGAAAGCCGCCGCCGCCGCGCGGATCGCCGCCTGCTCGCCCGCGCTGAAGCGCCGCCACGTCTTGACCGGAAACGCCATGCGCGGATTGGCCGCGAATCGGCTCTCGTGGCGGGCGATGAAGTCCCAGTAGAGGAAGTTGAACGGACAGGCGCGCTCGCCTGTGCGTTTCCCGGGGTCGTAACGGCAGCCGTCGCAGTAGTTGGACATCTTCCGGATGTAGTTGGCCGACGCCGCGTAGGGCTTGGAGGCGAGCACGCCGCCGTCGGCGAACAGGCTCATGCCGATGGTGTTGGGCGCCTCCACCCATTCGTAGGCGTCGGCGTAGACGCTGAGGTACCACTCGTGCACCGCGTGCGGATCGACGCCGGCGATGAGGGCGAAGTTGCCGGTGATCATCAGCCGCTGGATGTGGTGCGCGTAGGCGTGCTCGCGCGTCTGCCCGACCACCTCGGAGAGGCACGCCATCGTCGTATCGCCGGTCCAGTAGAACGCCGGCAGCGGCTGGCGCGCGTCCAGCGAATTGAGGCGGGTGTAGTCGCCCTTCTCCGTCATCAGCCAGTAGACGCCGCGCACGTACTCCCGCCAGCCGATCACCTGGCGGATGAACCCCTCCGCCGCGTTGAGCGGCGCACGGCCGGCGCGGTATTCGGCCTCGACCCTCCGGCACAGGTCCACAGGGTCGAGAAGGCCGAGATTGAGGTAGGGCGACAGCAGGCTGTGCCAGAGGAACGGCTCGCCCTGCACCATCGCGTCCTGCCAGTCGCCGAACCGGGGCAGCGCGTGGGCGAGGAACCAGTCGCGGGCGCGTTCCGCATCGGCGCGGGTGACGGCGAAGCCGAACGGTTCGAGACGGCCGAAGTGACCGGCGAACCGCCGCGCCACGAGGTCCAGCACCTCGCGGGAGACGGCGTCCGGAGCGACCGGCGGCGGGGTGGGGACCCGGGCGCCGGCCTTCGGCGGCTTGCGGTTGTCGTGGTCGTAGTTCCATTGCCCGCCCTCGGGCGCGGCGCCGTCCATCAGCAGGCCCGTCTTGCGCCGCATCTCGCGGTAGAACCACTCCAGCCGAAGCTCGCGGCGCCCGTCCGCCCAGCGGCGAAAATCCGCGATGGAGCACAGGAACCGGTTGTCGGCGCGGATCTCCACCGGCACGCCGAGATCGGCCTCCCAGCGCGACATTTCGCGACTGAGGCGCGCTTCGCCGGGTTCCGTCACCACGACACGGGCGTGGCCGGGGAGCGCACGGGCCACCTCGCCGGCAAGCGTTCCGCTGTTGCCGGGATCGTCGAGGCGCACATACCGCACGCGATGGCCCGCCGCCTGCAGCTCGTGCGCAAAGTGGCGCATGGCGGCGAACACCAGCGCGATCTTCTTCACATGATGCTTCACGTACGCCGCCTCGGCGGCGACCTCGGCCATCACGATGGTGTCGCGGCCGGGCACGGCGTCCACGAGACTCGACAGTATCGGGGAAAGTTGGTCGCCGAGGACCAGGGTGAGGCGCGGCGCGTTCTGATCCGGATGCGTCATGGTGCGTAGTACGAACCATTCCAGCCCCGGGGATCCCAGCGTCAGGCAAGGAGTTTTCGATGACCGAAGGCGTCCCTTCGATCATGTGGTTCACCGACGATCTGCGCCTTGCCGACAACGCGGCGCTCACCGCCGCCGCGGCGGCCGGTCCGCTGATCGCCCTGTACGTGCTCGACGAGGACTCTTCCGGCGCACGCCCGCCGGGCGGCGCGGCACGCTGGTGGCTTGAACGAAGCCTCGTCTCGCTCGCCGCCGATCTCGGTCGCGCCGGCGTGCCGCTCGTCTTGCGCCGTGGCGCCGCCGCGGGGGCTGTCGCGGATGTGGTGCGCGCAACCGGCGCGGCGTCGGTCCACGTGTCACGCGGCTATGCGCCGTGGTCGCCCGGCCGGGAGGCCGCCGTGCGCGAGGCCGTGGAGGAGGCGGGCGCGAAGCTGCATCGCTACCGGGGATTTCTGCTCCACGATCCGGAATCGATCCGCACCGGCTCGGACGAGCCCTACAAGGTCTACACGCCGTTCTCGCGCGCCTGCTTCGCCCGCGAGGCCGACCGCGCGCCCAAGCCCGTCCCGGCGATGGTCCCGTGGCGGGGTGCGCTCCCCTCCGACGATCTCGCCGCCTGGGGCCTCTATCGCGGCCGCCCCGACTGGGCGGGGGCGTTTTCGGACACCTGGCGGCCGGGCGAATCCGGCGCGCGCGCCCGTCTCGACCGCTTCCTCGCCCGCGCCCTGCCCGCCTACCGGGACGACCGCAACCGCCCTGATCTCGAAGCCACCACGCGGCTTTCGCCGCACCTGAGGTTCGGCGAGATCTCCCCCGCGGCCGTGTGGCACGCCGTGCGCGCCGGCATGGCGGCGGCCAACGGCCGCGCCGACGCCGGCGGCGAGCACCTGCTCAAGGAGCTGCTCTGGCGCGAATTCGCCTACCACCTGCTCCACCACTGGCCCAACCTCGCCAGCGAACCGTTCCGCCCGGAGTTCGCCCGGTTCCCGTGGGCGTCCGACGCGCGCGGCTTCGCGCAGTGGACGAAGGGGCGCACCGGCTATCCGATCGTCGACGCCGGGATGCGCGAACTGTGGCGCACCGGGTGGATGCACAACCGGGTCCGGATGATCGCCGCCTCGTTCCTCGTCAAGGATCTGCTCGTGCCGTGGCAAGAGGGCGAGCGCTGGTTCTGGGACACGCTGGTGGACGCCGACCCCGGCAACAACGCCGCAAGCTGGCAGTGGGTGGCGGGCTGCGGCGCCGACGCCGCGCCCTACTTCCGCATCTTCAATCCCGTTCTCCAGGGCGAGAAGTTCGACCCCGACGGCGCCTATGTGCGCCGGTACGTCCCCGAGCTGGCCGGACTTCCCGCCAGGTTCATTCACCGCCCCTGGGAGGCCCCGGCGCTGGTCCTGAGGGAGGCGGGCGTGACGCTCGGCGAAACCTACCCGCACCGCATCGTCGAGCATGACCGCGCGCGCGATGTTGCGCTAAAAGCCTATGAGCGCATCAGGAAGACCGCCGCCTGAAGGGGACCATCCGTGGACGATACCGTGAACGTGCTCGCCATCTCCGGAAGCCTGCGCAAGGGCTCCCACAACACCCAACTCCTGCGGGCGTTGCGCGAGCGCGCGCCTGCTCACGGTCTCGCCATGGAGATCGCCTCCCTCCACGGAATTCCGCTCTACGACGGCGACGAGGAGGAGGCGCACGGCGTGCCCGCCTCGGTTCTGGAGCTCGCGGGAAAAATCCGCGCCGCGGACGGCGTGGTCATCGCCACGCCGGAGTACAACTTCTCCCCGCCGGGCGTGCTGAAGAACGCCACCGACTGGGTGTCGCGGCTGAAGGATCAGCCGTTCCGCGACAAGCGCACTGGCGTCGTCGGCGCCGCCGCGGGACCGCTGGGCACGGGCCGCGCCCAGTATCACCTGCGCCAGAACCTTCAGGGCCTCGAAGCGTGGGTGATGCCGAAGCCGGAGGTGTTCGTTGGACTCGCGCCGCAGAAGTTCGATGCGAGCGGCGCGCTGACCGACGAGGCGACGGCGAAGGTGCTCGACCTTTGGCTCAAGTCGTTCGCAGTCTGGGTCCGGCGCGACCGCCACTGAGGGGTGGCGCCGCGGCGCTCAGTTCACGCCGTCGGGAAGCTCGCGCTCGCGCCGCGCCACGAAGTCGGCGATCGCGTCCGCAACCCCCTCGTCCATCCTCGGCGGTTCGTAGGCCGCCAGCAGCGCCCGCGCCCGCTCGCGCCCGCGCGTGTCGAGGTCCTTCGAGCCCTCCGCCGCCCACTGCTCGAAGGAGTTGAAGTCCATGAGCTTCGGCATGAAGAAGGCGCTCTCGAAATGCTCGAGCGTATGCTTCGTGCCGAGGTAATGCCCGGCGGGACCAACCTCGCGCACCGCCGCCATCGCTTCCCTGAAGTCGTCGAAGGAAAGCCCGCCCGCGTACTTGTACCAGCCTTCGAGCTGTTCGGCGTCGGTGACGAACTTCGAGTAGCCGCACACGAGGCCCGCCTCGAGCCAGCCGGCGACGTGCCAGATGTAGTGCGCGCCCGAAAGAATGGCGGCGTGCATCAGCATGTTGGCCTCGTAGCCGGCCTGCGCGTCGTTGATCTTCGAGCCGACATGAAAGCCGGAGGTGCGCCAGGGCAGATTGTACTTCCGGGCGAGCTGGCCCATCAGGAACATCATCTGCGCCGCTTCCGGCGTGCCGCCCATGGGCGCGCCGGACTTCATGTCGACCGTCACCATGAACTGGCCGTAGAGATGCGGCGAGCCGGGCCGCACGAGCTGCGTGAAGGCCAGTCCCGCCAGCGCCTCCGCGTTCACCTGCGCCACCGAGCCGACGGAGGAGGCGGGCGTGGACGCCCCGCAGAGCGCGAACGGCGCGAGGATCACCGGCTGGTTGTGCGCGGCGTAGACCTTCACCGCGTCGAGCATGGTTGCGTCCCAGACCAGCGGCGAATTGCAGTTGGTGATCGAAACCATCACCGGGTTGTCGTTGACGAAGGCGTCGCCGAACACGAGCTTCGCCAGATCGATCGTGTCGCGGGCGCGTTCCTTCGCCGTCACGATGCCCATGAACGGCTTGTCGGAGTGGGTGATGGCGGACTTTATGATGTGGAGGTGCCGCTTCGGCACCGGGATCTCCATCGGCTCGCAGCAGATCGAGCTTGAGGAGTGCAGCGCCGGCAGCATGTGGGCGAGACGGTGGAAGTTGTTGAGGTCGGCGAGGCTGCCGTAGCGGCGCGCGTTGTCGAGGTCGCGCACATAGGGGGCCCCGTACATCGGTACGAAGACCGAGTTCCTGCCGCCCACCCGCACGGTGCGTTCGGGATTGCGGGCGTTCAGCGTGAACTCCGGCGGGATCTGGGCGACCAATCCCATCAGCAGGCCGCGGTCGATCCGAACCCGGTGGCCCTTCACGTCGGCGCCGGCCGCCTTCCACATGACCGCGGCCTCGTCGTCGCGGAACTCGACGCCGACCTCCTCATGGATCTTCACCGATTCCTCGTGGATCAGCTCCACCGCCTCGTCCGGCACGAGATCGTAGACGGGGATTTTCCGGGTGAGGGTCGGGAACGAAGCCATGGGGGCGGCGCGTTGCACCCGCCGGGCGTCCCGGCCGCCGGCGCGCCGGCCGGAGGCGGATACCTGTTTCGAGAGCTCGGAAACATTCACCATGGGTTCTCTCCAACGCCATCGGGAGTCTCGCGTAAACGGGCAACAGCTGACCATCCTCCCCGAATCTGACATAGTTTTCGATCATTCATGCGCGCGAACTGCGACGGATGGTGCGCGTGAATCGACCAGAGCGCCACGGGTCCATGTTTCAGTCCAGGGAGGTCTTCGGATGGCATTCGCTCACAGGTTGGCCGCTACGGCGGCCATCGTCGCCACGCTGGCGGTGGCCGGCGCCGGCGTAGCTGAGGCGCAGCAGGCGCGCTGCGACGCCTACGCCCGCAACTACGCGCAGAGCACTGTGCGCGGCCAGGATGTGGTCGGCGGCGCGATGGCTGGGGCGATCGGCGGCGCCATCATCGGCGGTATCGCCGGCGGCGGGCGCGGCGCGGGCACCGGCGCGTTGATCGGCTCGGGCGTCGGCGCGGTCGGCGGTGCGGTCAACAACGAGGCGCGCTGGCGGCAAGTCTACTGGGCCGCCTACAACGACTGCATGAGCCGGTCCACGGCGCCCGCCTACTACGGCGGCGGTGGTTACGGATACGCCCCCGAGCCGTGGACGGCGGAATGGTACGACTACTGCCGGCGCAAGTACCGCTCGTTCAACCCCCGGACGGGCAAGTTCCTCGCTTCGTCCGGCCAATACAAGTTGTGCCGCTGAGGCTCACTCCAAATGGAACGGGGCGAACGCCTCGTTCAGCCGTCCGAACGTCCCGTCGGCGCGAATGGCGGCGGCGGCCTCGCCGAGGCGGCGAGCCAGGTCGGGCTCGCCCCACCTGACGGCGATGGAGAAGCCTTCCGCCAGCCACGCCGGGTCGCTCAGTTCCGGTCCCGTCAGTTCGCAGCAGGATCGGCCGGGTTCGCGCAGGAGCCAGTCGGCGAGCGCCACCTGATCGGCGAGCACCCCGTCCACGGCGCCGGCGGCCAGCGCCGCCAGCGCCTCCTCGAGGCGGGCGTAGGCCCTGACGGTGGAATCCGGGTAGTTGTCCTCAAGGAAGTTGGCGAACGTCGTTCCCGACTGCGCGGCGAGCGCCTTGCCCTTGAGCTTGGAGGGGCTGACGTAGCCGTCGGCCTCGCCCCGGCGCATGACGAAGCGGGCGGGGCTGCGGGCGAAGGCAGGCGTGAACAGCGCGTCCTTGCGCCGCTCGTCGGTGGCGGCGATCGCCGCGACGACCACGTCCACGGCGCCCTCCCGCAAGGCCGGCATCAGCCGCTCGAAGCGCACTGGCACGAGGACGCACTCCGCCGCGATCCGCTGGCAGAGCGTTCGGGCGATCTCCGGCATGATCCCGCGCGCCGTCCCGGCGTCGTCGATGAAGCTCAACGGTGGCACGTCCGGCTCCACGCCCAGGCGCAAGGGTTCGGTCATCGCCGCCCCCGGCGACGATGCAAGCGCGACGGCGGCGAGAAGGAGCGCGCGCAACATGCCCGGACGCTACAGCATCATCCCGCCAGGTGGCTACCACGTGGCGGGACGCCGCCCCGGACGTGATGGCGCGGGGCGCGCAAGGGCGATGACAAATCGTGGATCGGTTCCTATGTGACGAACGTCTCTTTGGAACCGGGAGGACCTTGCCCATGCGAACCATTCTTGCCGCCGTCGCGGCGCTGGGCGTGATGGGCACGCTTGCCGTCCCGGCCCCGGCGCAGGAGACCATGGCCGGGGTCGACAGCGGCCGCTACACCATGGAGAAGGCGGGCGAGGGCTTCCTGCGGCTCGATAGGCGCACCGGCGCGATGTCGTTTTGCGGGCAGGCGAGCGGGTCTTGGGCCTGCAATCCGGTGACGGACGACCGGCAAGCCCTGGCCGAGGAAATCCAGAAGCTGGAGACCGAAAATCGCTTGCTGCGCGAGCGTGTGCTTGAGCTGGAGGGCAAGGCGCCGTTGGCCGACGGCAAGCCCCCGGAACTCAAGCTGCCGAGCGACGCCGAGATGAACCAGGTAATGACGTGGCTCGAAACCTGGATGCGCCGGTTCTTCGCGTTCGTTCAAACGCTGACCGACGAGCCGCAGGGGCAGAGCATCTAGGTCACCGACTCATAAATCGCATCCATATTCTGGCGGCTGCAAGCTTCACG
>DAIODI010000003.1:0-19818 GCA_036746875.1 Aestuariivirgaceae bacterium
GTCCCACTCGACAACGAGCCGGCGCGCGCCATCGACAAGCGAGAGCAGGCCCGGATCGACGGCGGCGTGGCGGCCATACGGCTTCATCGAGCACCCGAGCATCACGAGCGCGTACGGTCGCGGCAGGTCGCGGAAATCCACCGCCTGGTGCTTCGCCGCGATGTGGCGGATTTCACATCCCCCGGCCGAAATCCATGTGCGCGGCGCGATTTTGGGATCGACCACCCAGACACAGGCAGCGTCGTTGAGCAGATGATCCGAAATGGGGTTGAGGAAGCCGCCGATCTCGACCACGTTGGGGATGGCGCGAACGAAATGCGCCGCAAGCGCCTGGCGCACCTGCGCCCCCGGCCCGGCAAGGTGCGCAAGACCCTCGCCGGGCGCTGTCCCGGCCCCGATGGCGTCAACCGGCATGGCGGAAGCTCCTCCAGTATGCAACATATCGACAGATGACCAGACGCGCCACCCATCCGGGACCGGCGACGCCCAGAGCAGAAATGCAGCCGGACTCGAGCGCGGGCGATCGCGTGTTCGACCTCCTGCGCGGCGTCGCGGCCTATACGGAACGCCCGCTTGTTGCGGCGCTCGCCGGAACGTTGGCGCGCTTTCCACAGGCGCGGCTCGACATCGCGTTCAATCACAAGCAGGTCGCCTGCAAGATGTGGGCGCGCGACGAGCTTCACCGCGCGCTCGGCGGACGGTTCCCGTCGGTGTGGATCGTCGGCGGCTGGTACGGCGTGATGGCGGCGATGCTGTTCGACGACCCGCGTTTCGACATCGGCTCGGCGACAAGCGTGGATCTCGATCCGGACGTGGCGGCGGTGGCCGAAACCCTGAACGCCGCGCAGGCCGGCGCCGGCCGGTTCCGCGCCGTCACCGGCGACATGTACGCCCTGGATTACACGCACGGCCATCCCGATCTCGTCGTCAACACGAGTTGCGAGCACATCGCCGACCTGGCGGGATGGTTGCGCCGTCTGCCGTCGGGAACGCCGGTGCTGCTCCAGTCGAATGATTACGCCTCGGAGCCCTCGCATGTGAGCATCGTGCGATCGCAAGACGAGTTCGCCCGCAAGGCCGGGCTGTCGCAGACGCTGTTCAAGGGCGGCCTGCAGATGCGGCGCTACACGCGGTTCATGCTGATCGGGCGGCGCTGAGGCGGGCGTCGAGAATGGCGGCGGTCGCGGTCGCGCCGTCGAGGCGGAGGAAGGACGGCCGGCGGGGCAGGGTCAGCGCGGCCGCCATCGCCTCGCGCAACGCTTCCCGACTGAGCGAGGACTCCGGCACGGCGGCTGCGTACCCCAGTTCGGCGAGACGCCCGGCGCGGATCGACTGCTCGCGCTCCGCGCCATGGGCGAACGGAACCAGCACCATGGCCGCATCGCCGTGGAGGAGATCGCCGACGGTGTTGTAACCCGCCTGCGACACCGACAGGCGCGCGTGCGCGAGCAGCGATGGGAGGTCGGCGCGGAACCGCGCCAGCGCGTCCCCCGGGCGGAGCCGGCGCTCCAGTCCGGCGACGGTTTCCGGCGGCGCGTTGGGTCCGGTGACCACGCACCATCGCGCATCGTCCAGCGCCGATCCGGCGCGCGCCTCAAGCGCGGTCAGCGCCAGCCGTCCCATCGCCGCGCCGCCCCCCGCCGACACCACCACGTCGAAGCGTTCGGCTGGCGCTGGCGGCGGCGGGCCGGCGACCAGACCCGTATAGGCGAGCGTGCAGGGGAGGCGACCGGCGTCGGGGAAGCTCGCGTCGAGCGCAACGAAGGCCGGGTCGCCGTGCGCCAGCACGAGATCGAAGAAGGCGGCGAGCGTGGCGAGGGTTTCACGCGTCCTGCCGGGCTTCGCGGCCGGCTGCAGAATGTCGCGGATCGAGCACGCTACGAACGGCCGCGTCGGCATCTGGCGGCAGGCTTCGAGGAGCGCCAGCAGTTCGGACCGCACCTGCCGGCGGCCGAAGGGGAACGCCTCGATCACGACGGCGTCCGGCTGAAAGTCGCGCAGGGCGGCCACC
This sequence comes from Aestuariivirgaceae bacterium, assembly GCA_036746875.1. Taxonomy (GTDB): domain Bacteria; phylum Pseudomonadota; class Alphaproteobacteria; order Rhizobiales; family Aestuariivirgaceae; genus DAIODI01. The sequence goes on from DAIODI010000003.1 coordinate 2,012, forward strand.
AGCAGGGCGCGGCGGGCCGCCATGTGGGCGGGCGTGACCGGCCTGCCGGAGGCATCCACGAGGCCGGAGAACCCGGTGTCGGCGGTGCGGATGGCGGGTAGCGTCACGGTTGGCAGGCCTGCGGGCGGAAACGACCCGACGGGCGGGCCGCCGGTCACCATCAGCGTCCCGAACCCGGCCGCCGCAAGGGCTTCGGCGATCCGGCTCGCCCGCGCCAGATGGCCGATACCGAGAAGGTGCTGCACGTAGAACAGCACCCGGCGCCGGCGATCAGCCACGGGCCTCTCCGAACAGCCGCATCAGCATGGCCACGGAGGCGCGGTGATCGAAGTCGCGCCGCACCCGCCGCTCGGCCGCCGCGCCAAGCCGCGCCCGCAGGGCCGGGTCGCGTCCCAGCGTCTCCAGGGCGCGGGCGAGCGCGGCGGGATCGTCGGGCGGCACGAGCACGCCGGTCCCGCCGTCGCGGATCAGCTCCGGCACGCCGGAGACGGTGGTGGAGAGGCACGCGAGCCGCTGGCTTCCGGCCTCGACCAGCACGTTCGGAACGCCGTCGCGGTCGCCGTCCGCCGCCACCCGGCAGGGCAGCACGAACAGGTCGCTGTCGCGGTACGCGGCCAGCACCGCGGTCTGCGGTTGCGATCCCCTCCAGGCGATGCGCGCGCCGATCCCGAGATCGTCGGCCTGACGTTTCAGAGCGCCGACGGCCTGTCCATAGCCGATGTGGACGAGCTGCCACGACAGGTCGGGCGGCAGAAGCGCGAGCGCCGCGACCAGCGTGTCGAGGCCCTTCTTCTCCACGGCGCGCGCCACGGTGAGAAGCCGCAGCGGCCGCAGCGGATCGGCGCCGTCGCGCGTCGAGGGCGGCGCAGCGTTGGGGCCGAAGCGATCGAGGTCGAGGCCATGGTAGGAGAGGAACACACGGGCGTCCGCGGGCGCGAGCGACCTCAGCCTCTCGAAGGCGTGGCTCGAGCAGGTGACGACCCAGCGCGCCGAACCGAGCTTGTCGGCGAGGTCCCAGGCGGGGCTCGTCCAGATGTCCTTGGCGTGGGCCGACGCCGACCAGGGCTTGCCGGTGAGCAGTTCGACGTAGCGCGCCACCGACGCCGGCTTGTGCAGGAAGTGGGCGTGCAGCGCCCGGAAGCCGGCGGCGTGATCGCAGGCGACCACCATGGCCTGGGCGAAGCGGCGTATCCGCCCGACAGTGAAATCACGGCGGAAATCGGCGAGGAACCGGCGGCGAGCCGCGGCGTAGCCGGGGAGCCGGCGCGCCTGCCGCCAGGCCGCGATGAACGCGGGCAGACCGCGCACGAAGGTGTGGGGGAGGTAGCGAACCGGGATGGTAATCTCGCGGTTGACCGGGTGCGGCTCCTCGTTGGCGGGAGGGGTGAGGGAGAGGATCTCGAAGTCGAGGCCGGCCTTCTGGAGCCCGAGCAGCTCCTGCGCGATGAACGTCTCCGACCGGCGCGGATAACAGGTCATCACCACCGCCAGCGGCCGTGCGGCGGACGGCGGTTGTGTCAAAGGCCGCCTTCGATGGCGGTGAGGCGCGGACCCGCCCGCTGCTCAAGCCAGCCGCCGACGATGCCGCAGATGGCGTCGAGGCCGGCGAGATTGAGGTGATGGCCGCTTTGCGACGGCCGCGGCCGGAGCGGCAACGCCGAGAGCACGCGCGACAGCGCCGCCGGATCGCTGGACTGCTCCGGGTACATCATCTCGGCGAAGCCAAGCTCGGCGGCGCGCCTGGCGCGAATGAGCTGTTCCTCGCGCGGCCGCACCCTGGGGATGATGAGGGTGGGACGGTCGAAGGACAGGATTTCGCAGAACGTGTTGTAGCCGCCCATGCCGACCACGGCGGACGCCCCGGCGATCAGCGACTCCATGCGGTTGTCGAACTCGATCACCGACACGTTGGGAAGGGTGCGCGCCTCGTTGCGGATGGCGTCGCGCTCCTCCGTCGGCATCAGCGGGCCAAGCACCAGCAGCGCCGGCAGCAGCGGCGCGGCCGGGGTGCGGTAGGCGGCGAGCACGTCGTGCATGAGGTCGGCGCCGTCGCCGCCGCCGCCGGCGGTGACGAGGATGTAGTCGCCCTCCGGCCGGTTCGCCGAACCGGTGGCGGCCGGCATGGACCGTTGCAGGAAGCCGGTGAACACCATGCGCGAGCGCAGGCCCACCGGCAGGTCGAAGCCGGTCAGCGGGTCCCAGAAGTCGCGTGGACCGTAAACCCAGATCGAATCGTAGAGCGCGTCGATGCGGCGGATCACGTCGTTACGCGCCCATTCGGCGGCGAGGAGCCTCGGCGAATCCATCACGTCGCGCAGGCCCAGCGCGAGGCCCGTGCCGTGCGCCTTGAGGTAGGACAGCGTGTCGAGCAGCTCGCCGCGCAGCCCCAGCGGCTCCTTGTCCACGATCATGAAGTCCGGGCGGTAGGACTCCGCCGTCAGACGGATGATCGACTGCCGCAGCCTCAGCGTCTCCTGAACATCGATGTGCTGGCCGATCGAGGTGTATTCGCCGTTGTAGAGCTTGATGACGGAGGGGATCTTCACGAAGTCCACGCGAGCCCGGAAATCGAACGCGCCGGCGATGGGAGAGCCCGAAATGATGAGGATATGCAGGCCCTTGAACTGTTCCACGAGGGCGTGCGCGATGGTTCGGCACCGGCGCAGGTGGCCGAGGCCGAACGTGTCGTGGCTGTACATCAGGATGCGCGCATTGACGAGACGCCGCATCGTCAGAAACCCCTCACCCTGTCTTGCCGCGCCCGGAGGCCCCCGCAAACCGCCACTATGCACAACCCCCGCGGCGACGCCACCCCGGAATCGATGCGGCCCGGCACGGCGTCACTTGTAGGGATCGGCCGCATCCCGCAGGCCGTCGCCGAGGAAGTTGAAGGCCAGAATGACCAGAATGACCGGGATCACCGGCAGCATCAGCCACGGGTAGAGCGCCACCACGTTGATGTTCTGCGCTTCCGTCAGCAGCACCCCCCAGCTGGTGATCGGCGGCCGCAGGCCGAAGCCGAGGAAGCTCAGCGCCGTCTCGCCGAGGATCATGCCGGGGATGGCGATGGTCGCCACCGCGATCAGGTGCGACATGAAACCGGGGATCAGGTGCCGCCCGATGATACGCGCCGGCCGCGCGCCCATGAGCTGCGCGGCGAGAACGTAATCCTCCTCGCGCAAGGACAGCAGTTTCGAGCGCACCGCCCGGGCGAGCCCCGTCCAGTCGAGCAGGCCGAGGATGAAGGTGATGCCGATGTAGACGAGGATCGGCGACCAGCTCACCGGCATGATGGCGGCCAGCGCCAGCCACAGCGGAATGTGCGGGATCGACTGCAGCACCTCGATGACGCGCTGCACGACCAGATCGACCACGCCGCCGTAGTAGCCCGCAAGACCGCCGATGATGATGCCGAGGATGAAGCTGATCGCCACGCCGAACAGGCCGATGGTGAGCGACACCCGGGCGCCGTAGATGATCCGCGAGAGCACGTCGCGCCCCAGCCTGTCGGTGCCGAGAAGGTGGAGGGTTCCCCCCTCCGCCGGGCACATCAGGTGGGTGCTGGAGGGGATCAGCCAGAGAAACCTGTACGGCTCGCCCTGGCAGAAGAAGCGAATGGGGTAAACCTTCGAGGTGTCCACCGTGTAGACGCGCTTCAGGGTATCCATGTCGAGCCTGTAGTCGACGCCGTAGACGAACGGCCCGACGAACCGGCCCTCGTGGAACAGATGCACCCGCTGCGGCGGCATGTGGATGTGGTCCACGTCGCGCCGGTTCAGGCTGTAGGGGGCGAGAAACTCGGTGAACAGGATCGAGACATAGAGGATGGCCAGAAACGCCCCGCACCACACCGCAACCCGGTGCTTGCGGAACTTCCACCACATCAGCTTCCACTGCGAGGCGAGGTAGACCTCCTCCTGCTCCTTCGAGATGCGCTCGGCGGACTGCGGGTCGAACGGCTCCTGCGAGACGTAGTGCACCATCGGCGCGCCGGGCGCCGGCAGCGGCGAGGCGGCGGGGGCGCTCGCGGGCGCGCTCATTTGGTGCTGCCTCCCTGGAGCCGGATCCGCGGGTCGAGCCAGGCCAGCGCGATGTCGGAGATCAGCACGCCGATCACCGTCAGGAAGGCGAGGAACATCAGGAACGATCCGGCCAGGTACATGTCCTGGCTCTGCAGCGCCTTGATCAGCATCGGCCCCGTGGTTTCGAGCGACAGCACGATGGCGGTGATCTCCGCCCCGGAAATGATCGCGGGCAGGATCGAGCCGATGTCGGAGATGAAGAAGTTGAGCGACATCCGCAGCGGGTACTTCACCAGCGCCTTGAAGGGTTTGAGGCCCTTGGCTTTGGCCGTGACCACGTATTGCTTCTGAAGCTCGTCGAGGAGGTTGGCGCGCAGGCGGCGGATCATGCCGGCCGTGCCCGCCGTGCCGATGATGATGACGGGGATCCAGATGTGTTCGAGGATCGACATCGCCTTCGCCCAGCTCATCGGCTGGTCGATGTACTGCTGGTCCATGAGATGTCCGAGCGAGGTGCCGAACCAGACGTTGGCGAGATACATGAACACCAGCGCCAAGAGGAAGTTCGGCGTGGCGAGGCCGAGCAACCCGAGGAAGGTGAGGCCGTAGTCGCTCCAGCTGTACTGGTGGGTGGCCGAATAGATGCCGATGGGGAAGGCGACCACCCAGGTGAAGATGATGGTGAGGAAGCTGACGAGGATGGTGAGCCACAGCCGGTCGCCGACCACGTCGGTGACGGGCAACTGGTACTCGAACGAGTAGCCGAAGTCGCCCTGGAGCATCCCCGCCACCCAGTGGAAGTAGCGCTGCACCGGCGGCAGGTCGAAACCGTACTCGGCGCGCAGCGCCTCGATCTGCTTCATGTCGACGCTCTCGCCCGACGCCTGGAGTTCGGCGATGTAGCTCTCGAAGTAGTCGCCGGGCGGCAGTTCGATGATGGCGAACACCAGCGCGCTGATGATCAGCAGCGTCGGCGCCATCATCAGGATGCGCCAGAGGATGTAGCGGAGCACCTACTGGCCCTCCGTCCTGAACCAGAACGTATCCGGCATGTAGACGCCGAGGTAGGAGGTCGGGTCGTAGCCGAACAGCGCCTCGTCGGGGACGTTGACGAGGCTGCGGCGGTGCACCACCGGCTGCAGCGTGCTGGCCACGGTGCCGATCGAATAGACGCCGTCGGTCCAAATCTCCAGCATCTTCCTCCAGATCGCTTCCTGCTCCACCGGGTCGACGGCGAGGCGCCACTGCCGAAGCAGGTCGGCCAGCGCCTTCACGTCGGGCAGGTCCGGGGCCTCGCCCTTTTCGCCGCGGGTCTGGAAGTTGATGCCCCACAGCGGCCATTGCAGTTGCGCTTCAGAGGTGGGCGCCAGCGCGCCGGGGTCCATCTGCGCGGTGGGGATGCCGTTGTCGATTCCCGACCAGACGCCCACCATCACCTGCCCGCCGATGGTTCGGCTGCGGAACACGTCGCGCTGGGTCGAACGTGCGAACAGCTTGACGCCGATGTCCTGCCAGTGGTCGTGGACCAGTTCGATCACGTCGAGTTCGCTCTTGTCCTCGCCGGCGGTCTCGACGATCAGTTCGGCGCGGCGCCCGTCCGGCAACAGGCGGATGCCGTCGCTGTCGCGCTTGTCGAGGCCCATCTCGTCGAGCAGCGCGTTGGCCCGCGCCGGATCGAAGGTGGCCCAGCGCACGGCGTAGTCCTCCTCGAACAGCGGGCTTTGCGGCAGGATGGTGTCGGCGCTCTCGCGGCCGAGACCGAAGTAGACCGCCTGGTTGATCTCGCGGCGGTTGATGGCGAGCGACAGCGCGCGCCGGAACCGGGCGTCGCGGAACACGTCGCGCCAGACGGGATCGGTGTAGTTGAGGTTGGGCAGGATCGACACGCGCGATCCCTGCACGCGTTTCCACAGCGCCACGTCGATGTCGTGGATCTTCTCGCTCTCCTTGAGGAACGTGTAGTCCTCGAACTCGATGTAGCGCGACTGGAGATCGCTCTCGCCGGCCCCGGTCTTGGCCGGGATCAGCGTGGTGGAGCCCACCCCCAGGATCACCGTGTCGACGTAGGGCAGCTGCTGGCCGGCCGTGTCGACGCGGTGGAAGTAGGGATTGCGCACGAACGTGAACTGTTCCGCCGGCGGAGCCGGCGTGTTCATCCACGGTGCGAGCGTCGGCAGGTCGGGGTTCTCGGGCCGGTTCTGCCGGCCGAGGCGGATATGCATCTGCTTCCAGTTTTTGTACTTGCCCGCCTTCACCAGCTCTTCCAGCTTGTCCTTGTCCTGGTAGGCCTTGTGAAACTGCTTGAGATAATGCGCCGGAAGCACCAGAGCCGGCGGAACCGGCGCGGCGAGCGCCGGCAGGAAGTTCGGGTTCGGCCGGTCCCAGGTGAAGCGCACCGTGGCGTCGTCGACGATCTCGAAGACGGGCGGCTTGCCCTCGACAAGAAGCTCCTGCGGCGGGCCGCCGGGGTTCAGGTCCTCGTTCAGCATCACGGAGTCGAAGGCGTAGCGGAAATCCTCCGCCGAGAGAGGCTGGCCGTCCGACCACTTGTGGCCAGGCCGCAGCTTCAGCGTGAACACCCGCCCGTCCTCGACGGTGAACGAGTTCAGAATGTCCGGAACGAGGTTGAGCTTGTCGTCGTAGCCGACGAGGCGCGCGTAGCCGTTGATCGGCATGAAGCGGATATCCTTCTGGCCGCCGATCAGCGTGCGGATGGTTCCGCCGTGCATGCCCACCTCGCGCTTCATGGCCGCAAGATCGACGACACGCGGCTCCGCCGGAAGCCGGTCGGCGACCGGCGGCAGCTCGCCCGCGGCCACCTTCTCCCGCAGCATTGGCGTCTCGACGTAGGCCGCCGCCGGTCCCGGTGCGGCTAGGGCCGCCAGCGCGAGGAGAAGCACGGCGACGAGCGCTCTCATGCCTGAAGCTCCCGGGCGGTCGATCCCTGTTGGGCGAGAACGTAGTGGCCCTCGCCCACCGCCACCGGCCGAAGTTCGCCGTCGTCGGTGCGGAAGGCGGGCGCCCAGCTCGATTCGTCGGACGCGCCGCCGAGGTTGAGCACGTTGAAGTCGAGCGGGCGGGCGAGGTCCGGGTAGGGGACCGCCGCCAGCAGCGCCCTGGTGTAGGGATGCACCGGGTTCTCGAACAGCTGCTGGCTCGGCGCGATCTCGACGATCCGCCCGCGCGCCATCACCGCGATGCGGTCGGCCATGTAGTCGACGACCGCCAGATTGTGGGAGATGAACAGGTAGGTGAGCCCCATCTCCTGTTGCAGGTCCTTGAGCAGGTTCAGCACCTGCGCCTGCACCGAAACATCGAGCGCCGACACCGGTTCGTCGCAGATCAAAAGATCGGGGTTCAGCGCAATCGCCCGCGCGATGCCGATGCGCTGGCGCTGGCCGCCGGAAAACGAGTGCGGGTAGCGGCCCTGGAAGCGCGGGTCGAGGCCGACGGCGCGCAGCAGTTCGCCCACCCTCTCGCGCCGCATCCGGCTTGTGCCGATGGCGTGGATCTCCAGCGGTTCGGCGATGATGTTGCCCACCGTCATGCGCGGCGACAGCGAGGAGAACGGGTCCTGGAAGATCATCTGGATCTTCGCGCGCACCGCCTTCAGTCGCGATCCCGACAACGACAGAAGATCCACCGCGCCGCCCTCGACATGGAACATGGCGCGGCCTTCGTCGGCGGAGACGGCGCGCATGACGATCTTCGACACCGTCGTCTTGCCGCAGCCGGATTCGCCGACAAGGCCCAGGCACTCGCCGCGATGCACCGTGAACGACACGTCGTCCACGGCCTTCACCTGCGTCGCCTCGCCGCCGAACCATCCGGTCTTGCGGGTGGTGAACGTCTTGGCGATGTTCTGGACCTCCAGCAGCGGCTGGCCGCGCCGGGCGGTGTCGCGGCGCCCCGCGCCCTCGCCCATCAGGCTTTCCGTGTTCACCGGGATGTCGCGCAGCGAGACCAGGCGCTCGCCGGGCTCCATGTCGAAGTGCGGCACGGCGCGCATCAGCGCCTTGAGGTAAGGATGCTGCGGACGGCGGAAGATGTCCTCAACCGTCCCCGCCTCCATGATCTCGCCGTGATAGAGCACGGCCACCTCGTCGGCGGCGTTCGCCACCACGCCGAGATCGTGGGTGATGAGCAGGAGCGCCATCTCGAAGCGCTCCTGGAGGTCCTTGAGCAGTTTCAGGATCTGCGCCTGGATGGTGACGTCGAGGGCGGTCGTCGGTTCGTCGGCGATGAGCAGCGCCGGGCGGCAGATCAGCGCCATGGCGATCATCGCGCGCTGGCGCAGGCCGCCCGACAGCTCGAAGGGGTACATGTCGTACGCCTTGCCGGGGTGCGGGAAGCCCACGAGGCCCAGCATCTCCTCGGTCTTGCCGCGCGCCTCCTGCTTCGGCGCGGGTTGGTGGAGCTGCAACGCCTCCTCGATCTGGTTGCCGATGGTGTAGACAGGCGCGAGCGAGGTCATCGGCTCCTGGAAGATCATCGCAATGCGCCCGCCGCGCAGCCTGCGCATCGGTTCGCTGTCGGGATCGAGCGCCGCGATGTCCACGGTGGCGCCGGGCGTCGCCGGGTCGCTGAACAGGATATGCCCGCCGGTGATCCGGCCGGCCTTCGGGAGAATGCCCAGCGTCGCCTGGCCGATCACCGACTTGCCCGAGCCGGATTCGCCCACCAGCGCCGTCACCTTGCCCGGCAGCACCCGCAGCGAGGCCTTGCGCACCGCCTCCAGCATTCCCGCCTGGAGGGCGAAGCTGATGCGGAGGTTTTCGATGCGCAAAAGATCGGTCGCGGGGGTCATGCGGCGCGAGAAGTGATGGATGGGATCGGCAGGGTGGCGGCGTGGCCGCTGAACGTTGAGGTCCGCGGCGGGCCTTCCGTTGAGTGGCGATACGAACCGGCCGTAGTTCCTCCTGTTGCTCCCCCGACGCGGCGAACGGTGCAACAGCCGTTGCTCGCCCGCAAGCGAACATTTTACTGGACATCGACGCCGGGCGTCTTTCAGCCGGGCGACTGTTGAGCTGCGACAAACCGGCGGGCGACGTCCTCCATGAGCGCGCCCTCCACGTTGGCGAAGGCGAGACGCAGGAACGCTTCGTGACCGGGACCGAACATGCTGCCGGGAAGCGCCAGCATGTTCTGTTCCTCCGCCAGCCGTTTCGCCAGCGCCTCGGCCACGCCCGGCGCGTCGCCGAAGGGATGACGCACCCAGGCGAAATAGGCGCCGCACGACACCAGCGAGAACCTGAGGTCGGGCCGCGCGAAAGCCTCGACGAGCGCCGCGCGGCGGCCGTCCATGAGGGCGCGCTTCTCCGCCGCCCAGGCGCCGAGATGGCCCAGTCCGTAAAGCGCCGCCCCTTGCGAGATCCGCGGCGCGCAGATCGCCATGCAATCCACGAGCTTTTCGACCGAAGCGATCACCTCCGGCCCGGCGACGACCGAGCCGACGCGGTAGCCCGCCAGCGCGTAGGTCTTGGAGAAGCTGTAAAGCTGCACGAATGCGCGCCGCCAGTCCGGGCGCGCAAACAGCCCGTGCGGGGCCAACTGCGCCGGCAGATAGTCCCGGTAGGTTTCATCCACGATCAACGCAAGCCCGCGCGCCAGCGCCAGGTCGAAGAACGCCTCGATCAGGCCCGGCGGATAGGTTGCGCCGGTCGGGTTGTTGGGCGTGACGAGGACAATGGCGCGGGTGCGTCCGTCGATGAGGCGCGCGGCGGCTTCGGGATCGGGCAGGGCGGTCGCCGGATCGGTGGCGAGCGGCCGGATGCCGACGCCCTGCATGTCGAGCCACATCTGGTGGTTGAAGTACCACGGCACGGGCAGGATGACGTTGTCGCCCGCGCCGGCAAGCGCCGAGACGGCGGCGCAGAAGGCCTGGTTGCAGCCGGCGGTGATGGCGACATCGCTTTCCCCCACGTCGCCGCCGGCGCCCATCTTCGCCGCCAGCGCCTGCCGCAGCGGGGCCATGCCCACCACATCGGTGTAGCCCGATGTCCCGTCCAGAGCGGCGAGCCGGGCGATCTCGGCGCGAAGCTCCGGCGCGGGCGGATAGCTCGGCACCGCCTGCGACAGGTTGATGAACGGCAGGTTGGACGGCGCGGTGCGGATCCAGCTTGCGGCCTGGGCGATGGGCGCGCCGGGAATGGCGGTCACGTGGGGGTTCAGGTGCATGGGCGCTCCCGGGGCTGCGGCATTGTGGGGCGGCCGCCGCTCTGGCAGGGTTGATCGCCGCCCGCCGCCGGTTCTACCGCGTGCGGGCGGACGCGGAAAGCACCGTCAGGAGAGGGAAGATGCGCGCCATACGCTTTGAAACGACCGGCGGGCCGGATGTGCTTCGGCTCGAAACCGTGAGCGTGCCGCCGCCCGGGCCGGGCGAGGTGCAGATCCGCCAGACCGCCATCGGCCTCAACTACATCGACACCTACCATCGCAGCGGTCTCTACCCCGTGCCGCTGCCCTCCGGCATCGGGCTGGAAGGCGCGGGCGAGGTGGTGGCCGTGGGGCCGGGCGTCACGGCGCTGAAGGCGGGCGACCGGGTGGCGTACGGCGTCGGGCCGCTCGGCGCCTATGCGGAGGTCCGCAACTTTCCCGCCAGCCGGGCGAGCCGCATTCCGGCCGGGGTTTCCAACGAGCAGGCGGCCGCGATGATGCTCAAGGGCATGACGGCGCGCTACCTCATCAAGGAAACTTATCGGGTGAAGGCGGGCGACACCATTCTCATGCACGCCGCCGCCGGCGGCGTCGGCCTCATCCTCTGCCAGTGGGCGAAGGCGCTGGGCGCCACCGTCATCGGCACGGCGGGCGGTCCCGACAAGCTTGCGCTGGCGCGGGCGCACGGCTGCGACCACGTCATCGACTACCGCACCGAGGACGTGGCGAAGCGGGTTCGCGAGATCACCGGCGGCAAGGGCGTGCCCGTGGTTTACGACGGGGTGGGACAGGCGACGCTGATGGCCTCGCTCGACAGCCTCGCCCCGCGCGGGCTTCTGGCCAGCTTCGGCAACGCCTCCGGCCCGGTGAAGGCGCTCGATCTGGGATTGCTGTCGGCGCGCGGATCGCTCTACGTCACCCGGCCGACGCTGATGACCTACGTCGCCTCCGACGCCGAACTGGCCGAGACCGCCGCCGACCTGTTCGACGCGGTGGCGACCGGCAAGGTGAAGGTCGAGATCAACCAGCGCTATGCGTTGAAGGACGCTGCCCAGGCGCACCGCGACCTGGAGGGCCGCGCCACGACGGGCTCGACGCTGCTGCTGCCGTGATGGCGGATCAGCGTATCATCCCGCCAGGTGGAATCCACCTGGCGGTCAAAGGTGATGCGAAACCAGGAAGATGCCCTAACCGCTCGAGGCCACCGTGGCGGGGCAGCGCCACGGGTCTTGCCGCGCCACCGCCTGCCAGTCCGCGCCGCAAGCCGAGTTGGCGCACACGAAACTGGCGATGGTGGCGAGTGGAATGGCGTGGGCGAGATTGAGGGGCTGGCCGTTGCCGTCGGAGAGCGTGCTCACCACCATGCCGACGAGCTCGCCCTGCTGGTTGAACACCGGCCCGCCCGATTCGCCCTTCTTGGTGTTGAGCCGCAACACCATCGCGTCCGGGTAGCCGTATCCCTGGTAGCTCACCGCGCGGCCGAACGACATGGCCTCCAGCTGGCCGATGCGGGCGGTGTCGCCCTGCGCATGCGGCCGTCCGAGCGAAAACACCGGCTCGCCGGGCTTGAGGCAGGTGGAGGCCGCCGGGCGCACCGGCGTTCCGGAGAACCGCTGCAGCCGGATCAGACTCATGTCGTTGTCGGGCTTCGCCGCGATCACCCGCCCCGCGTAGATCTTGCCGTTGGCGGCGCGCGCCTCGACGGGGTTGCCGGTCTTCACCGCCACATGCGCAGCCGAGACGACATGCCCCGCCATATCGACGACGAAGCCGCTGCCGGCGGTGAGCGCCTCCGGCATCATGGCGCCGTCGCGCTCTTTCTTGCGGCCCTCGCTGACGATGACGGTGACATAGGACGGGCTGGTCCGTCCCATCAGCGCGTCCATGCTGGGCTGCAGCAACTGGCCGGCCGGCACGGCGTCGGTTTGGACCGCGATCTGGCGGGGCGTCCCAACCTGGCCGCCGGTGGTGGCGCAGCCGGCGAGCGCCAGCGCGGCGACGATTGCCGCAGCCGTTTTCATGCGCCGCCGAGGGCGCGCGTGAACGGTTCGAGCTGGCGGGCGAATCGCTTCCACTTTCCCAACGACCCCTTCGAAATCGGCTGGCGCACCTGCCAGACGCTGGCGGTCGCCACCCCGCGCTTCACGTCCTGCGGCGTCAGGCATCCTTCATGCCAATCGAGCCCCGCAAATGCAACCAGCGCGCGGATGTGCGGCTCCGGATCGGCCACCAGCGCGTCGTAGTCGACGGTGTGGATGGTGAGCCCCGCCTCATGCCAGTGCCGCATGATCCGCAAATGCTCGCGGTACATGTGGCCGCACGCTTCGAGATCGGTCGCATAGGGGAGATTTGCACCGAAATTCTGCTCATAAAGTGACAGCGCGTTGTCGTGCGGATCGCGCTTGCAGTAGATGAACTTCGCGTCGGGGAGAATCCACGCGATCAGCCCCAGGTTCATGTAGTTGCCGGGGAGCTTGTCGGTGGCCAGGCGCTCACCCGCCGCGCCCTCGAACATGGCGGCGCGAATCTTCGCCCCCGCCGCCTTCGCCCATCCCGGCTCCAGGCGGTCGATCCCGTGCGGGTAGCCCGCGATGGCGCGCCGGAGATCGAGGATGTCGCCGCGTTCGTCGCCCGCCAGCACCGCCGGATGCGCGGCGAGAATCTGCTCGGTCAGCGTGGTTCCTGAGCGCGGCATCCCCACCACGAACACCGGCCCTTCGCCCCTGTCGCCTTCGCCGCGGCGCTGCTCGAAGAACCGTCGCGTGAACGTGGCGATGGTGTCGTCCACCAGTTTCAGCTCGCCCGAGATATCCACCGGGCGGCGGGCGCGGGCGAGCTCGTTGGCCTGGTCGAGCAGGGCGAACGCCTCGTCCGCCCCGCGGGCCTTCGCCAGGCTGTAGAGGGCGAACAGCGCCGTGGAGCGTTCCTCGAGCCCGCGCCGCTCGTCTGCGGCAATCCGGCGCAGCGGCTTTTCGGCCTCCGGCTCCAGCCGGTTGATCTGCGACAGCATGTACCAGGCGTTGGCCTGCGGGCCGCCTTCGGCCAGCGCCTGGCGGAGCATGGCCTCTGCGCTATCGAATTGGCCCTCGTCGATGGTCAGCTTCGCCAGCACCTGCCGGGCGCGCAGCGCGTTGACGCCCGCCGCGACGGCCTGCTCCGCGTAGCGCCGGGCGCGGGCGAAATCCTTCACCGCATAGAACATCGCCGAAAGGCGGGCGTAGAGCGAGACCGGGATTTCGCCGCGGGCCTCCACCTCGTTGACGAAGGGCAGGCCGTCGTCGGCGGCCCCGCCGGCGTCGTAGGCGAGCGCGATCCCGAGCTTCGCCGCCGTGCTGGCGGGGTCGAGGTCGAGGATGGCGCGGTAGATGGCGACGGCGTCCGCCGTGCGGCGCAGCTCGACGAGGGTGATGCCGTAGGCGATGAGCGCGGCGATATCGCGCGGGTTCGCCGCGATCGCCTTCCTGAGCCACGGCTCGGCCTCCGCGTAGTGGCGCTGGGCGAAATAGGCCTCGCCCGCGCCGTAGGCGGCGTCGCCATAGGAGGGGTCGAGGTCGAGCGTGCGCCGGAAATGGCGGATCGCCTTCTCGTAAGTGTCGGAGAGCCGGGCGAGCTGGCCGAGATTGAAGTGGACGTCCGGGTGGTCGGGGGTGAGCTTCAGCGCCTTCTCCAGCGTGCGCGCCGCATCCGCGTTGCGCCCGGCCTGCGCCTGCGTGACGCCGAGTTCAAGCAGCAGGCGGGCATCGCGGGGGCTTGCCGCGAGGGCCTCCCGGTAGAGCTTCGCCGCCTCGTCGTGCTGGCCTTGCGCGGCGGCGCGGCGGGCGGCGGCGACGGTTCCGGCGAGATTGGCGGCGGGCCGGTTCATGCTTGCGCCTCGTAGCGCGCGATGAGGTCGCCGAGGGCCTCCCGCAGCGGGTCGAGCCGTTCGCCGTAGCGCGCCGCGCGGCCCACGGCGGCCGCCGTCACCGGCTGGCGCACCTGGCTGACGCTCGCCGTGCGCACGGTTCGCCGCGTCTCGTGCGGGGCGAGGCAGGCGGCGTCGAAGGGCAGGGCGAGATGATCGAGAAGGCGGCGGGTTTCAGCCTCGCGGTCGGCGACAAGGCGCTCGTAGCGAACGCTGAGGATGCGGCCCGGAAATGCTTCCCGCCAGCCATCCATCGCCTCCCGGTGCAGACGCACGAACGCCGCGATGCGGGCGATGTCGTAGACTTCCGGCTGGGCGTTTTCGGGGAACAGTTCCGTCCACGTGGACCAGGCGACGTCGAGCGGATGCCGCTCCACGCTGATGAACCGCGCGTTGGGGAACATCAGCAGCGCAGGTCCAAGCAGCATCCAGGTGGAGAGCGACTTGTCGACCACCCGCACGGCGGCTTCCGCCTCGGCCGGCCTTGCGGCGATATCCCGGGCGGCGGCGGCGCCCACCCCGCCGCGCGACGGTTCCGCGCCCAAGCCCGCGGCGAGCGGCGGCAGCGCCTCAGTCTCGCCCAGCGCCGCCACCTGCGGGTGCGAGGCGAGGATCTGCTCCACCAGCGTGGTGCCGGAGCGCGGCAGGCCGAACACGAACACCGGCTTTTCGCTGCGGGCGCCCCAGGAGGCGCGAGACGCCACGAACGCGCCGCCATAGAGCGCAAGGCGCTCCGCCACCGCCTTCGCGAGCCCGGAAGGACGCATGAGCGGAGCGACAATGGCGTTGGCGCGGGCGAACGCCTCGAACGCCTCCGCCTCGCGCCCATCCCGTTCCAGCACGCGGGCGAGCGCAAACGTGAGCGGGGCGGCGTAAAGGTGCGCCGCGCGGGCCGTCGCGGCGTCGAGGGCGGCGCGGATCGCCGCCTCGTCGGCGTCCTCGGGGAAATGCGTGGCGAGCGACAGGTGCGCGTAGCCGTCGGCCGGGGCGGCCGCCAGCGCCTCGGCCAGCCGGGCGCGGGCGGTTGCACGGTCGCCGCGCACCAGCGCCATCGTGGAGAGGCGGACGTGGATCGGCGCCTTGACGGGCGAGACGGCGAGCGCCGCCTCGCAGGCCGCGACGGCGCGCGCCGCATCGCCCGCCCGGTCGAAGGCGTCGGCGAGTTCGACCAGCGCGACGGCGTTCGGCGCCTCCCCGGCGGCGGCCGCGTCGAGGTGGACCGCGGCCGGCGCGTAGCGGCGCAGCGACAGGAGGTGCCGGCCGAGCGCCCGGCGCACCGGCGCGGAGGCGGGATCGAGCGCGGCGGCCACCTCCAGCAGGGGCAGCGCGGCGAGCGGCTGGCGCAGGCCGGCGAGACAGGCGGCGCGCCGCACGAGGCTCGCCACATGGCGCGGGGCGCGGGCGAGCACGGCGGCGTAGCCGGCCTCGGCCTCCTTCAGCCGTCCGGCGCGCTCTTGCAGCGTCGCCCCCAGAAACATCACGGCGAGGCTGTTCGGCTCGATCTCCTTCAGGCGCGCATGAAGGTTCGCCGCGCCCTTGAGATCGTTCTGGTCGCGCAGGCGCGAGGCGAAGGCCACCCCTTGCGCCACCTCGCGGTGTTCAGGCGGCGGCAGGGCCTCGCCGCCAGCCGACGCAGCGGCCGGGGCGGCCGGGGCGGCCGGAGCGCCACCGGGGAGCGGGTCGAATGCGACGATGTCGTTGGCGCTGGTCATGTCTCGGGCTTCTCGCACGAACGCGGCGGCGGGTGCAAATGGCGGCTGGCGGCCTCAGACCTCGCGCGCGCCGATGGCGAACGACAGCGCTTCAAGCTGGGCGCGGACAAGGGCGCGGAACTGGCGGGCGGCGTCGTGCGTCTCCGGGGTTGCATCGGCGGCGGCTTCGGCGAGGCCGGAGAGCTTCAGGAAGAACAGCCGGTTGGCGTGGACGATTCGCTCGAAGGCGAGGCCCGGCTGGGCCAGGCCGTGGTCGCGGGCGAGGGCGAGGAAGATCGAGCGCGGCGCTTCCGGCCGAAGGCGGTCGCCGAGCATGAGGTGCGAGAGCGCAAGCCCGCCGCCGTCGCGGGTGACGAGGGGGAACGTGAGGCCGGAGCGCGTCTTGGCCTGCGCCGGCTCCGCGCCGACGCTGAGCGCCGCCGCGCCCGCCTTGAAGCCGAGCGGGATCGACCAGGCGTGCCGCTCGTCGCTGATAAAGCCGTAGCGCACGAACCGCTGCCACGAATCGAGATGGTTGTAACAGACGGTCATCTCGCCGCCGGGGAAGCGCCCGGCGATGGTGAGTCCGTCCGGCCCGAAGCCGTAGTTAGCGGCGCGCCAGTCGTGGTTGGCGAGGTCCATCACCGGCATGAACGAGGGCACGCCGCGCCAGTCGATGTGGCGGGCGTGGATGAAGCGGTCGAGGAGGGCGCTCTCGCTGTCCGGCTCGAACAGGAAGGCGAGCCGGGCGTCGCGGATGAGGGCGTCCTTGAGCGGTTCGGGCAGGGCGGCGAGGCGGGCGCGCTCGGCCAGCGTCTGCGCCCGCCCCGGCCCCTGCCAGCCGGCAAGGCGCTGATAGTCGGCGAAGAACGCCTTCACGGGAGGGGCGATGGTGGTCTCTGGCTTCACCACCAGCGCCCCCGCGGGGTCGAGGACGGTGGCGGCGGTGGGGATCAGGAGCGCCTGCGGCACATGCAGGCGGGCCGGGCGCGACGGGTCGGGGAGCGTGAGGGCGCGGCCATGCGGCCCGGTGGCGATGGCGAGGTTCTCCGCGACGCCGCCCAGCGCGCGGAAGGCGGCGAGCAGGCGGGCGAGGGCGGCGGGATCGGCGGCGTCGGCGGCGGTCATCGCGGCAGGGGAGGCGAAGCGGCCGCGCCGGTCAAGGGCCGGGGGACGGGAACCAGGGCCCGCGGGAGCCCTGCCTCCCATCGCCTTGGCCGGGCTTGACCCGGGCATCCTTTTGGATGCGGTGCGCCCGCCGTCAGGAAAAGGACCCGCGGGAGCCCTGCGGGATCGAAGGGGGGCTGGCCTGCCGCCGTCAGGAAAAGGGCCCGCGGGACCTCTGCGGGAACAGAAAGGGAGCACGCAAAACGAAACCGGCCCGCGGGATCGCCGCGGGCCGGGTATTCAGATCAGGCGGTCAGGTTCTCAGAAGAAGAACCAGGCGCCGAACTGCAGACGGACGTCGTTGAAGGAGTCCTTGCAGCCGCTCCAGCTGGCGGTCGCGTCGTCTCCCTCGCCGGAGAGAGCAGTGCCCGTGCAGTAACCCTCGCCGGCGTAGTCGATCTGGCCCCACATCACTTCCCAGCCGAGCTTCATCTGCTTGACCGGCTGCCACATGATGTTGGCGTGCACCGTGCCCGCGCTGTCGATCCAGTTCGTGGTCAGCGAGCCGAGGTAGTCTTCATAACCGGCGCCGACGTTGAACGTGGTCGTCTCGTTGATGCCGAAGGACAGACCACCCTGGATCGCCCAGGCTTCCATCAGGTCGCCGTCAACATCGACGCGCTGAGTGCTGGTGGCGGTCTGGTTGAGCGAGCGCACGATTTCGCCCTGGCCATAGCCTGCACCGATGTTGGCGGTGGCCACATCGGCGAGGTTGAAGGACGCGCCGCCCATGATAGACCAGCCCACCCCGCTGCCGTCCGAAGTCTGACCCGAGGTGGAGGCGCACGGTTCGCTGTCTGCATAAACCGTGCTGCCGTCCTCATCAATGCCGACAGGGGTTGACGTGGTGTCGGCGCACGTCGCAACCGA
>DAIODI010000003.1:19918-24493 GCA_036746875.1 Aestuariivirgaceae bacterium
GTAATCGTCATCGTTGTTGTCCGCCCAGCCCGGAGCCAGCGACTGCAGCGAGAACGAGTACTTGTTGGTCATGCCGTTGGTGTCGAAGATCACGTCGCCCTTGACGTAACCGTAGACGACGATCTCGGCCACCGGAGCCGGCATGTCGGCCGTCGGGGTGATGGCGATGGTGAAGCCCGAGTCGGTGTTGTTGCCCGCACGGTCCTTCAGGTCGTTGCCCCAGTTCGCGAGCGAGCCCTGGCCGCGCTCGAAGGTGACATAGCTCGCACCGGCGGGGGCGGCCGATGCGGGCTGCGACTCAAGCGTATTGACGCGGGTCTGGAGCGCCTCAAGCTGGGCCTTCAGCGCCGAAAGCTCGTCGGCCTGCGCGCCGGTGGCCATGACGCCGAGCGCCGCGCCACCGAGCAAGGCCCGACGGAGCCACTTGGTGTTGGTCATTCGATTTCTCCCACAGTTCATGTTAATCCCCGTTCCCCCTGCAACCGTGGGCCGAGGAGCGGCACGAGCGGTGCTCGCGCTGGAGCAACCATCATCCGGACGGGGGTCATGGTCAACCTGTGCGGACCGCCGCGGAGCCTAATTTTGCGAGCTGTGCCTGATTTGCAACACGCGCCGGGCGCACCCGGACCGGCCAGGCGGCGGCAGGCCGCCGGGCCCCGGAATCCGGCGTGTCCGGCGCATCCGGCGGATCATTGCGCGCTTCCCGGGGCCGCGCCGCGCCGCGCGCTCCCTCTCGCGCCGGCGCCCGCCCGGCCGGCGGCCGCGCCGTGAGCGCCCGGGACAT
Organism: Aestuariivirgaceae bacterium; assembly: GCA_036746875.1. Taxonomy (GTDB): domain Bacteria; phylum Pseudomonadota; class Alphaproteobacteria; order Rhizobiales; family Aestuariivirgaceae; genus DAIODI01. Next base: position 20,703 of record DAIODI010000003.1, read on the forward strand.
GGCGCGCAGCCGCCGGCTGTCGCGGCTGGAGAAGCTGCTGTTCCGCCTCGAATCGCAACTGGCGGTGCTCGCCTTCGTGGCGCGCCAGATCGAGGGCCGGCCCGGCGTGGTGTTCGAGCTTGGGCTGGGGAAGGGGCGCACCTACGACCACCTGCGCGAGCGCCTGCCGGGGCGCGAGATCTTCGTCTTCGAGCGCGAGGTGGACACCAACCCCTGGCGAATGCCGGACCCGGCGCACCTCGTCATGGGCGAGATGGCCGAGACGCTGCCCGCCATGGCGCAGGCGTGGGCGGGCCGGGTGGTGCTGGCGCATTCCGATGTCGGCTCGTTCGACCCGGCGCACAACGCGGCGATGGCCGCCCTGGTGAGCCGCCTGTTGCCGCCGGCGCTCGCGCCGGGGGCGCTGGTGGTGGCCGACCTGCCGCTGTCGCTGCCGGGGTGCGAGGCGCTGGCGCTGCCGGAGGGCGCCATCGACGGGCGGTATTTCCTCTACCGGCGGGCCTGAGCGCCGCGCCCGTCACCCCCATCGCCTTGCCCGGGCTTGACCCGGGCATCCTTTTGGCCGCGCAGCCCGGCAGGAAAAGGACCCGCGGGTCACGCCCGCGGGAACCGGGGGGAGCGGCTAGCCCGCCCGCGCCCGCCGGAACCCGCGCCCGCCGGATGACGAGGACCTGCGGGAACGCACGGCAGCGCGAAGTTGACGCTGGCGCGGTAATGGCCACGTTGGGTATGATTTGTGACGGGTCCGGTGGAGTTCGCCGGAGGAGGGGACTTCGCGATGGGATACAGACCGGGCCGGTGGCTCGTCGGCCTGCTGCCGCTCACGCTCGTCGGCGTGGCGGCCTATCAGATCAACACCGCACGCATGGAAACAGCGCTCGAACGGGACGCCGCCAGCGCGCTGGCCGGCATCGGGGCGCAGTGGGCGACGGTTCAGGTCGACGGCCGCGACGCCAGGATCGAGGGCGCGGCCCCGGACGAGGCCGCCGCGCGCGCCGTGGCCGATGCGGTGGCGGGCGTTTACGGCATGCGCCGGGTCGACGCCGCCGCCGTCACCATCGCCCCGCCGCCGCCGCCGAAGCCGGCCGATCCGGACATCACCGCCATCGCCACCGATCCCCCGGTGGTGTCCGGAACCTTCGACGCGGCCGCGGCGAAGTCGCTTGCGGTGGCGATCGGAACCCGGGAGTTCCGCCTCGGGAGCGATCCCGAGCTCACCGCTGACGGCAACGCATGGACACTGAAGCCCGGAGCGCTGGCCGACGGCGTCTACGATGTCGCCGTCACCACCACCGACGCGGCGGGCGCGCCGACGCGCATCGAGCGCAAGGCGGCGCTGACCATCGACACGCCGCCGCCGGCCGCGCCCACGGTGGACAGCCGGATCGGCAACGATCCCGCCGCCGCCATCACCGGGCGGTGGACGCCGAGACCCGGCGACACGCTGACCGTGACCGTGGCCGGCCGCAGTTTCACGCTGGGCAAGGATGACGCGCTCACCGCCGATTCGTCGGGCCGCTGGTCGCTGGCGCTGACGCCGCCGCTCGCCGATGGAGCCTACGACGTATCCGCCACGGTGATCGGGGCCGGCGGCAAGCGCACCGCCGACGCGGGCGGCGCGAAGGTCGTCATCGACACCGCCCCGCCGGTCGCCCCGGCCGCGCCGGTGGTGAAGCCGTGGCCGGGGCCGCCCGCGCCCCTCGTCATCACCGGAACCTATCCCGCCGCCGACGCGGCCTCGCTGGCGGTGTCGGTCGCGGGCAACACCTGGCGGCTGGGCGAGGCGGCAAGTCCGCTCACCTCCGAGGGCGACGACTGGACCCTGTCGCTCCGGCAACCGTTGCCGGACGGCGCCTACGATGTCACGGTGGAGGTGAGCGACGCGGCGGGCAACGTGGCGCGCACGGCGGCGACGGTGCGCATTGCGCCGGCCGCGCTTCCGCTTCCGCCGACAATCTCCATCCTGTCGGGAAGCCGCCCCGAGGTCAGCCTGTCGGGAACCGTTTCGCCCGGCGCAAGCGAGCTGACCGTGACGGTTGGCGGCCTCGTCCATCGCCTGGGCGAGGCGAACGGCCCGGCGCTCGATCCGGCGACCGGAGCGTGGACGCTGGCGCTCGCCGCGCCCCTGCCGCCTGGCGATTACACGGTGAAGGTCGAGGCGAAGGACGCCGCCGGGACGCTGCGGACGGCGACGACGCAACTGGTCATCACCGCCGCCGCCACGGAAACCGCTGCCCCGGCGCCGGACACGCGCTCTCCGCCGTTGCCCACCGTGAACCCGGTCTCGGGCCTTGAGTCCCGCCCGACCATCACGGGGACGTGGCCGGAGGAGGACGCCGCGAGCTTCACCGTGGCGGTGGACGGGCAGACCTACGTCATGGGCGAAACCCCGGCGCTGGCGCGCACCGGCCCCGGCCGATGGTCGCTCACGCCGGCGATGCCGCTTCCCGCCGGGTCCCATGACGTGGTGGCGACCGTGAAGGACGCGGCCGGCAACGTCTCCACCGACGTGTCGCGATTCGAGGTGCGGGTGAAGGAACCGGAAGCTCCGGTCCCGGCCGCCCCGCCGGTCGCTGCGGCGGCCCCCGCCGCGGACTGCCAGCTTCAGTTCGCGGCGCTGCTGTCAGCCGAACAGATCCGCTTCGCCTCCGACAGCGTGGCGCTTTCGCAAGCAAGCGACAGGCTTCTCGGCCAGCTGGCGGCGGTGGCGCAGTCCTGCCCCGGGTCGGCCATCGTGGTGGCCGGGTTCACCGACGCGACCGGCTCCGACATCTACAACCAGGCGTTGTCGGAAGGCCGCGCCGCCGAGGTGGTGAAGCGGCTGGTCCGTCTCGGCGTCGATCCCGGCCGGCTCGCCGCCGAAGGCTATGGCGCGGCGAACCCGGTGGCCCCCAACGACACCCCGGAAGGCCGGGCGCTGAACCGCCGGATCGAATTCAGGGTTCAACCGTAAGGTCCAAGCAAATGGAAGATTTCTGGAACTTCAAGGATACCCTCTACGTCGCCTCCAACAATGCCCTGTGGCTGGTGGTGGCGCTGGCGCTGGGGGGGCTTGTGGGCTGGCTCACCTTCGAGCCTGACCAGGGCTGAGGGAGGCGGCGGCGATGTCCCATGTCATGATCGAACTCGCGCTGTGGTTGATGGCGTTCTACTTCGTTGGCTGCCTTCTGGGATCGTTCCTGCGCGGTGTGATCGCTCCGCAGGCGCTCGCCGCCGCGCCGGCCTCCGCCGGAGCGCCGGCCGGAGAGACGTCCGCCCGGGAGACCCGCATCCCGCGCCCCGCGGGTTTGGCCGCCGCCCGCCAGGGCGGACCCGACGACCTGCAGCGCATTTCCGGGGTCGGCCCGGTGATCGAGCGCACCCTCCACGGCCTCGGCTTCTACCATTTCGACCAGATCGCGGGATGGACGGCGAGCGAGGTCGTCTGGATCAGCGAGCACCTCAACTTTCCCGGCCGCATCGAGCGCGAGGAGTGGGTTGCGCAGGCGCGGCTGCTGGCCGCCGGAGACGAGGCGACGTTCGCGCGGCTTTACGGCACCGGCGGCCTGAAAGGCGACGACGGCGAGGCGCACGCCGGTTCACGCACCCGCCGCTCGCCCGATCCGAAGACGGGCTGAACCGCAGGGCCGACGCCAGAGCGGACTGCGACCTGACTGCATCAGGCCGCTCCATCTTTCTGGTTTCGCATCATCTTTGTCCGCCAAGTGGTATCCACTTGGCGGGATGATGCTTTAGGGCGGACTGCGACCTGACTGCATCAGGCCGCTCCATCTTTCTGGTTTCGCATCATC
>DAIODI010000003.1:24593-34976 GCA_036746875.1 Aestuariivirgaceae bacterium
CTGGTTTCGCATCATCTTTGTCCGCCAAGTGGTATCCACTTGGCGGGATGATGCTCCAGGAGTCAGCACTCGCCGGAGATCAGCGAGGCGATGGTTTTCTTCCGTCCCGCGCAGCCGTCGGCCGCCGGCGCGGTCTCCACGGCCGCGGCCGCAGGCGGCGGCGCGGCGACCGCCGGGGTGGTGCTCGCCGTCGTGTTGCCGCCGGCCCCGCCGCGCGCCAGATCGGCCATCATGAGCTGGTTCGGCTCGCCAAGCCGGGCGCGGTAGATGTGGACGTTCTGCATCACCTTCTGCATGTAGCGGCGGGTCTCGGCGACCGGCACCAGTTCGAAACAGTCCACGGGGTCGATGTCGGTGCGCGGGTCGCCGTAGAGTTCGATCCACTGGCGCACCCGCCCCGGCCCGGCGTTGTAGGCGGCGAAGGTGAGGATGTAGGAGCCGCGATAGCCTTTCACGAGTTCGCCCAGATGCGCCTGGCCGAGCGTGAGGTTGTGCGCCGGATCGCGCGTCAGCCGCTCCGTCGAATGGCCGGAGACGCCGTAGCGGCTCGCCACCGTTGTGGCGGTCGCCGGCATCAGCTGCATGAGGCCCAGCGCGCCGGCCGGGCTTTTGGCCTGCGGGAAGAACTCGCTCTCCTGCCGCGCCAGCCCGTACACCATCGCCCGCTCGACCGGCGGACCGGCGGGGCGCCACTTCGGCAGGATGTTGACGGGGTAGGCCCACTCGTCGAGATCGACGCCGCGCACCAGCGCCGCCTTGGCAAAGCGCACGGCGAGATAGGGTTCGCCCGTTTTCGCCAGCAGCGACGCGGCGGCGGCCAGCTGGCCCGGCGTCTTGAGGCGCTGCGCCAGCGGTTCGAGGAACACGCCGAGGCTGCCTTCGCCGCCGGCGCGCTCGATGAGCAGCATGCCCGCCATCAGCGGGTCGGCGCGCGTCGCCGCCGTGTCGGCGTCGGTGAAGCGGACGCGGTTGATCTCCACGTTGTCGCGGCCCTTGCCGATCCTGTCCATGCTGAGCTGGCCGTAGAACAGCGTCGGCGAGTTGGCCGCCGCGGCGTAGGCCTGGCGCGCGCCCTGCCTGTCGCCTTGCGCCTCCAGCGCCCGGCCGAGCCAGTAGGAGCCGCGCGAACCTTCGGTGCGGTTCGAGGCGCCCTCGGCGAGCCGGCGGAAGTGCGTCGCCGCCGTCTTCGGGTCCTTCAGGAAGCGGAGAGCCACGAACCCGGCGAGGAACTCGCCTTCCTCGAAGTGCTTGCCCTTGCTGAAGCCGTGCGAGGACGCAAGCCGGTAGGCGCTGCGCGGATCGTGCTGCTTGCCGGAGAGCAGATGGCGCGTGACGATGCGCTTCTCGATGAACCACTGTTCCGGGTTGATCTGCTCGGCGTGCGTCTTCGGCGCGGCGAGCAGCATGTCGCGGGCCGAGGTGTATTTGTTCTGCACCCGGAACCAGCGGGCGCGCACATATCGCATGGCGGGCGCCTGCTGCATCGCCTTCGGCAGGGCGCGGTAGCCCTGGTCGGAGCCGCCCTTGGCGAGCATCTGCGCGGCGGCTTTCGCGGCCGCCTGGTGGCTGGCGGAGAGATAGCGCGCCGCGCGCGACGCCTGCGCGGTGTCCTGCGCCATCACCATCGTCCACAGCCGCGCCTCGTGGTCGGCGGGCGACAGGAGGCTGGCGAACTCGCGGGCGATCTCCTGTTCGGTGTCGGTCTTCAGCGATTTCATCAGCCACGCCTCGCGCACCAGGCGTTTCGCCTGCTGGCGGTCGCCCTGCGCCAGCATCAGCCGCGCCTTCGCGGCGTAGCCTTCGGAGGCCACCGGCTCGTAGAGGGCGAAGTGCTTCGCCAGCGCATCCGGCCCGGCGTTGTTCTCCCACAGCAGGATCTGGGCGCGTGAGATGAACGCCTTCTCCGCCGGCCAGCCGGGGTTCTCGGCGAGGAAGCGCATGATGCGCGGGTAGCCGGCTTCGCGGAACTTGTCGCGGATGTAGTACCACTCGACGACCTTCTCGGCCGCCGGGTTGCCGGAGGCGCGCGCTGCGCCCACCGCCGCCTCGTACTGGCGGTTGAGAATCATCGCCACGGCGCGGGTGCCGGCGTCGGTCGCCCGCGCGCTCGACAACCCCTGCTGGAACTTCTCGGATGGCTCGCCGTCGTCGTCGGACTGGGCGAAAGCGGGCAGCGCAAGACAGGCGGCCACCAGGAACGGCGCGGCGCTCCAGACAAACCATTTGAGCGTTCGCGCAAAAAACCAAGTGCCGCCGGTCAAACATGCCTCCTGTTTCGAACGATCATCAAAGACGGGAAATCAGTCCCGAGTATGGCGCGCAAAATGGTTGCCAATCGTTTACGATGTTGCGATCACGGTTGGGCTGAGGTGATCGCGGCGGGCGCGCTTGCTGCGCTGTCGCGTCCGCACTAGGATTCGCGCCTCGAGAACCCCCTCAACCCGTCAGAGGAACCGCCCCATGAAGTTCCGGGGATCAATGCCCGCCCTTATCACGCCCATGCGCGGCGGCGCAATCGACGAGGCGGCGTATCGCAATCTGATCGAGTGGCAGATCTCGGAAGGCAGCCATGGCCTGGTGCCGGTGGGCACCACGGGCGAAAGCCCCACGGTGTCGGCGCAGGAGCACAAGCGCCTCGTCGAGATCGCCGTGGAGACGGCGAGACAGCGGGTGCCGGTGATCGCCGGGACGGGATCGAACAGCACCGACGAGGCGATCGACTATACCCGCCACGCCGAGAAGGCGGGCGCGGACGCCGCCCTCGTCGTCGTGCCCTACTACAACAAGCCGACGCAGGAGGGACTTTACCTGCACTTTCACGCCATCGCCTCGGCGGTCGAGATGCCGATCTTCATCTACAACGTGCCGGGTCGGACGGTCGCCAACATCGCGCTCGAAACCGTGGACCGGCTGGCGCGCGACTGCCGCAACATCGTCGGCATCAAGGACGCGACCGCCGATCTCACCCGCCCGTCGCGCCAGCGCGGCCTCACCGGCGAGGGCTTCATCCAGCTCTCGGGCGAGGACGGCACGGCGCTCGGCTTCAACGCCCACGGCGGGGTGGGGTGCATCTCCGTCACCGCGAACGTGGCGCCCAGGCTGTGCGCGAAATTCCAGGAGGCGACGCTGCGCGGCGACTATGCGGAGGCGATCCTCATCCAGGACCGGCTGATGCCGCTGCACACGGCGCTGTTCTGCGAAACCTCGCCCGCGCCGGTGAAGTACGCGGCGAGCCTGCTCGGCCTGTCCACCGACGAGGTGCGCCTGCCGCTGGCGCCGGCGAGCGAGGCGGCGCGCCGGCAGGTGAAGGAGGCGATGGTGCACGCGGGCCTGCTCAACTGGCGATGTCGGGCAAGGCGGGGACCGGCAAGACGGCGGGGGGCAAAACGGGCGGGGCCAGGGAGAAGGCGGAAGGCAAGGGCGAGCGCAAGGTCGTCGCCGACAACCGCCGCGCCCGCTTCGACTACGAAATCCTCGACACCCTGGAAGCCGGGATCGAACTCATCGGCCCCGAGGTGAAGGCGCTGCGCGAGGGCCGCGCCAACCTCGCCGACAGTTACGCCAGCGTGAAGGGCGGCGAGCTCTGGCTCGTCAACGCCTACATCCCCGAGTATCGGCAGGCCAACCGCTTCAACCACGAGACCCGAAGGCCGCGCAAGCTCTTGCTGCACAAGCGCCAGATCGCCCGGCTGGCGCAAGGGGTGCAGCGCGAGGGGCTGACCATCGTGCCGCTCAAGCTCTACTTCAACCCGCGCGGCCGGGCGAAGGCCGAGATCGCACTCGCCAAGGGCAAGAAGCTGCACGACAAGCGCGAGACGCAGAAGGAACGCTCCTGGCAGCGCGAGAAAACGCGCCTGCTCAAGGAGCGGGGGTAGGCCTACACCTCATCCCCGTAATCGTCGTCGTCGGCGTGGACCGGAGCGGGGGCGCGCTCGCGCCGTTCCGCCGGATCGCGACCGAGTTCGCTTCGCAGGTCCGCAAGGTCGATGAACTGGTCGGCCTGGCGGCGCAGCTCGTCGGAGACCATGGGCGGGCGGGTGGCCAGCGTTGAGACCACCGAGACGCGGCGGCCGCGCTTCTGCAACGCCTCGACCAGCGAGCGGAAGTCGCCGTCGCCGGAGAACAGCACGATATGGTCGAGCGTTTCGGCGAGCTGCATCGCCTCGACCGCGAGCTCGACATCCATCGAGCCCTTGATCTTGCGCCGCCCCATGCTGTCGGTGAACTCACGGGCGGGCTTGGTGCGCACCATGAAGCCGTTATAGTCGAGCCAGTCGATCAGCGGCCGGATCGGCGAATAGTCGGCGTCGTCCATGAGCGCCGTATAGTAGATCGCGCGAACCAGCCTGGCGCGCTTGCGGAACAGGCCGAGCATGCGCTTGTAGTCGATATCGAAACCAAGGGCTTTGGCGGTGGCGTAGAGGTTGGCGCCGTCGATGAACAGGCCGATTTTTTCGTCGGGGTAGAAGAGCATGTGTCAATCGCCTCGTTGAAAATGCGCACTGGCTGAAATAGGAGGGCGCTGGCGATAAGCGTGGTAGCACCGTCGCCGGGGCGTTGCAAACCGTATCGGCCGCAGCTCTCCCTTCACGAACGCGCGAACGGGAGGGCGCCAGGGGGCGCGAGAGCAAAAGCATGATCATCGTCGCCATCGGGGCGAACGTGCCCGGCCCGTGGGGAACGCCGGCTGAAACCGTCGCCCGCGTCCGGTTCGAACTCAACCGCGGGCCGGTGCGCGTCGCGCACTTTGCGGCCCCGATCGTCACCGCGCCGTTCGGGGTCACCGATCAGCCGGATTTCGTCAACGCAGCCGCCGTGATCGTCACCGCGTTGCCGCCCGCGGCGCTGCTCGCGCACCTGCACGCCATCGAGCGCCGCGCCGGGCGATTGCGCGAGGTGCGCTGGGGGCCGCGCACCCTCGATCTCGATCTCGTGGACTATCACGGCCTGAAGCGCGCCGGGCCGGACGGGCCGGCGCTGCCGCATCCCGGCGTCGCCGGGCGCGACTTCGTGCTGAAGCCGATCGCGCAGATTGCGCCGGAGTGGCGTCACCCCGAAACCGGGTTGACGGCTGGCGAGATGCTGGCGCGGCTTCAGGGCTGAACCCGGACAGCGGGTTGCATTTGCGGGCTGTTGCCGGTATACGCCCGTCCGCTTCTCCACAGACCGCAGACCGAAAGGGAGCCCGCCGATGGCCCGCGTCACCGTCGAGGATTGCATCGACAAGGTGCCGAACCGCTTCGAACTGGTGCTGCTCAGCGCCCATCGCGCCCGCATGATCTCGCAAGGCGCTCCCCTCACCGTCGAGCGCGACAACGACAAGAACCCGGTGGTGGCGCTGCGCGAAATCGCCGACCAGACGATCGATCGCGGCGATCTGGTGGAGGATTACGTCCATTCCATGCAGAAGCATGTGGAGGTGGACGAGCCGGAGGCGAGCGAGGTGCCGTTGCTGTCCGCCGACGACATGCCGATGGTCGCGCCCTCCGCCGAGGAAACCGGCGACGCGTACGACCGCATGACCGAGGAAGACCTGCTGCGCGGCCTCGAAGGCCTGCCGCCGGCCGAAAGCCCCGGTAGCCAGCGCTCCGGCTATTAGTCATCCCCGCCGGCCGGCGATCCCCGTCGCCGGATATCGGCACCGCCCGAAGACGCGCGACGTCGCAGCTCGCGCTGCTTGGTGTTGCGCGCAAGATGGGGCTAAACTCCCAAGGTTCGGCATCCGGAGAGCGATGTCGAAACCGAGAGGAGCTCCGGCGCGCTCATGATGCGGCAGTTCGAACTGGTCGAGCGGGTCACGAGCTATGACCCTGACGCAGACGAAAGCCTGCTGAACCGCGCCTACGTCTACGCCATGACGGCGCACGGCAACCAGGTGCGCGCCTCCGGCGATCCGTTCTTCTCGCACCCCCTCGAAGTGGCGGCCATCCTCACTGACCTCAAGCTTGACGACGCCACCGTGGTCGCCGCGCTGCTTCACGACGTGGTGGAAGACACCGCCGCGACCCATCGAGAAATCGAGGATTTGTTCGGTTCGGAAATCGCCTCGCTGGTGGACGGCCTGACCAAGATCAAGCGCCTCGATCTGGTGACCCGCGAGGCCCACCAGGCGGAGAACCTGCGCAAGCTCCTGCTCGCCGTGTCGCAGGATGTGCGGGTGCTGCTCGTCAAGCTCGCCGATCGCCTGCACAACATGCGCACGCTCGGCCATATGAGCCCGGAGAAGCGCCACCGCATCGCCCAGGAGACCATCGACATCTACGCCCCGCTCGCCGGACGGATGGGCATGCAGACGATCCGCGACGAGCTGGAGGACCTGTCGTTCCGCGAACTCAACCCGGAAGGGTATCGCACCATCGTCGAGCGGCTGGCGCGGTTGCGGCGCGAGAGCGGCAACGTGCTGATCGAGATCGAGGAGGCGCTGAAGTCGCGGCTCGCCGAGATGAACATCGCCGCCGACGTGAAGGGCCGCGAGAAGCGCCCCTATTCGATCTGGCGCAAGATGGAGCGCAAGCAGCTCTCTCTCGGCCAGCTCTCCGACATCTTCGGCTTCCGCGTGCTGGTTCAGACGGTGGACGAGTGCTACCGCTCGCTCGGCGTGGCGCACCGCACCTGGCGCATGGTGCCCGGCCGCTTCAAGGACTACATTTCCAACCCCAAACAGAACGATTACCGCTCGATCCACACCACGATCATCGGTCCGCACCACATGCGCGTGGAGTTGCAGATTCGCACCCAGGCCATGCACGAGGTGGCGGAGCGCGGCGTGGCCGCGCACGGGTTCTACAAGGACGTCTCGCGCCCCGACGAGGCGCGGAGCGGAGTCAAGGCGCCGGTCGCCGGATCGAACGCCAAACGCTGGTTGAGACGACTGGTGGACATCCTCTCCGAAGGCGACAGCCCTAAGGAGTTCCTGGAGCATACGCGGCTGGAGCTGTTTTCCGACCAGGTGTTTTGCTTCACGCCCAAGGGCGACCTGATCGCCCTGCCGAAGGGGGCTAACGCTATCGACTTCGCCTACGCCGTTCACACCGACATCGGCAATTCCTGCGTCGGCTGCCGCGTCAACGGCCGCCACGCGCCGCTGATGACGGAACTGGAGAACGGCGACGAGGTGGACATCATCCGCTCCAAGGCGCAGGTGCCGCCCGCCGCGTGGGAAGGCCTCGCCGTCACCGGCAAGGCGCGCGCCGCGATCCGCCGCGCCACCCGCATGGCGGTGCGCAACCAGTATGCCGGGCTGGGCCGCGAGATCATGGCCCGGCTGCTCGAACGCCACGGCCGCGCGTATTCGTCCAAGGAGATGGCGGCGGCGTTTCCGAAGCTCGGCATCCGGTTGGCCGAGGACGGGCTCGCCGCCATCGGCCGCGGCGAACTCGCCTCGACCGACGTGCTGAAGGCGCTGGGCATCGAACCCGACACCACCTCCCGCCGCAATCAGGCGGCGCGCCAGGGCAAGGGGCCGAAGGCGGACGCCGACCGGGTGGCGGTGCGCGGCATCTCGTCGGCGCTTCCCGTCAAGATCGCGGCGGACACCGGCGCGGTTCCCGGCGAGCGCATCGTCGGCATCATCACGCCGGGGCAGGGGGTGACGGTCTACCCGATCTTCTCCAGGGCGCTTTCCGCGTTCGAGGACGAGCCGGAACGCTGGATCGACCTGGCGTGGGACGCGCAGGACGAGCAGAGGCGCCACCCGGCCCGCATCCGCGCCGTCATCCACAACGAACCGGGCGCGCTGGCGCAGCTCACCCAGGCCATCGGCGAGAACGATGGCAACATCGAGAGCCTGCAAATGAGCAACCGCGCGCACGATTTCTTCGATATCGATCTCACCGTCGAGGTTCATAACGTGCGCCAGCTCAACCGCATCCTCGACGCCATGCGCAACAAGCCGCTGGTCTCGACCGCCTCCCGGGTGACCGGCTGACACGCGACGAAGGAACGCCAACGTGACCGAAAGCGAGGTGCTGGACGAGTTCAGGGCGGCGGGCGCGCTGCTTGAGGGGCATTTCGTGCTCTCCTCCGGACTGCACAGCGCCCGCTATCTGCAATGCGCCCGCGTGCTGATGGACGCGCGCCGCGCCGAACGGCTTTGCCGGGCGCTTGCCGCGAGGGTTCGCGCGCTCGGCGTCGGGGCCGTCGATCTCGTCGCCTCGCCGGCCATGGGTGGCGTCGTCGTCGGCTACGAGATGGGCCGCCAGCTTGGCGTGCCGGCCCTGTTCTTCGAGCGGGTGGAGGGAAGCCTGGTGCTGCGCCGCGGCTTCACCATCGAGCCTGGCCAGCGCTGCGTCATGGTGGAGGATATCGTCACCACCGGGCTTTCGTCGCGCGAGTGCATCGCCGGGATCGCCGCGTCGGGCGGCGTGACCGTGGCGGCCGCCTGCCTCATCGACCGCTCCGGCGGCAAGGCCGACCTCGGCGTGCCGCTGGTTTCGCTTGCCCGGCTTGACATTCCCGCATACCCGGCCGATTCCATACCGTCAGACCTCGCAGCGATCCCGGCCGTCAAGCCCGGAAGCCGCGGTCTGAAATAGAGCGCCGCCCGTGATCAAGCCCCGGCAGAACCAGCCGACCGCCGAACGCCTGCGCAACCTCGTATGGCCGCGCATCGGCTTCCGGCGGGCGCTGGTCTGTCTCAAGCACCGCGTGGTCCGGCTGACGCACAGTCCGCACCATGTGGCGATGGGGTTCGCGGCCGGGGCGTGCGCATCGCCCGCGCCGCGGCCGCCAACCGGGCGTTGAGCCCGTGATCGTCGGCATCGGCAACGACATCATCGACATCCGGCGGATCGAGCGCACGCTGGACCGCTTCGGCGCGCGCTTCACCCAGCGGATCTTCACCGACATCGAGCGCGCCAAGTCCGACCGCCGCCGCTTGCGCGCCGCCTCCTACGCCAAGCGGTTCGCCGCCAAGGAAGCCTGCTCGAAGGCGCTGGGAACCGGTTTCAGCCGCGGCGTGTTCTGGAAGGACCTCGGCGTGGTCAACGAGCCCTCCGGGCGCCCGACGATGCAGCTCACCGGGGCGGCGGCGGAGCATCTGTCGCGGTTGACGCCGGCCGGATTCCGGCCAGCTATTCATTTGACGCTGACCGACGATTACCCGTATGCGCAAGCGATCGTGGTGATTTCGCTGGTGGCGAAGCCTGGCGGCTGCCCATGTTGCGATGGCGCAACACCGTCCGGACGTGGTCGCCGGGCACGAGCGCGCCGATTGCCAACGCCAGGCGTTCCATGCCTTAACCCGGGTTCCGGCGCGACGCGGTTCGAAAAATCAGGAAAATGGCCTCCAGTTCGCAGCACAAGAAGAAAACCGACGACGGCGTCTGGGATTTCATCAAGGTCATCATCCAGGCGCTGCTGATCGCGTTCGTCGTCCGCACGTTTTTCTTTCAGCCGTTCAACATCCCGTCCGGCTCGATGATCCCCACGCTGCTGATCGGCGACTATCTCTTCGTCAACAAGCTGTCCTACGGCTACAGCCGCTACTCGTTCAATTTCTCGATCGGGCTGGGCGGGCGCGACCTGATCCGCTTCGGGCCCATGCCGTTCGACGGCCGGGTGTTCGCCGCATCGCCCGAACGCGGCGACGTGGTGGTGTTCAAGCTGCCGTCCGACAACGAGACCGACTACATCAAGCGCATCGTCGGCCTGCCCGGCGATCGCATCCGCGTCAGCGAAGGATTGCTCTACATCAACGATCAGCCGGTGAAGCGCGAGCGCGTGGAGGACTATCTCGGCGAGCCCGGGATGCCGGGCGTGGTGCGCCAGTACCGCGAGACGCTGCCCAACGGCGTCTCCTACCTCACGCACGACTATTTCGAGAACAGCCCCGCCGACAACACCCAGGAGTTCGTGGTTCCGGCGGGCCACTACTTCATGATGGGCGACAACCGCGACAACTCCACCGACAGCCGCTTCCCGCAGGTGGGTCCGGTGCCTTACGAGAACCTCGTGGGCCGCGCCACCATCATCTTCTTCTCGCACGATCCCGAAACGCCGCTATGGCAGTTCTGGTCCTGGCCGTTCGAAATCCGCTGGGGCCGGCTGTTCAGTTTCGTGCACTGACGACTTGGCCAGGGGGCAGCCAGACGCGTCCGAAACTCTCGAGCGGCGGCTCGGGCACCGCTTCCGCGACCGTTCCCTCTACGAGCGCGCGCTCACCCATTCCTCCGCCGCGGAAGGAACCGGCGCGCCCGACAACGAACGGCTGGAGTTTCTCGGCGACCGGGTGCTGGCGCTCGTCATCGTCGAGGAACTCTTCCGCACGCTGGGGGAGGCGCGCGAGGGCGAGCTCGCCCGCCGCCTCACCGCGCTTGTCCGCAAGGAGCCCTGCGCCGAGGTGGCCCGCGCGCTCGGCGTCGCCGGGGCGATGCGGGCGGGCCG
>DAIODI010000004.1:0-33366 GCA_036746875.1 Aestuariivirgaceae bacterium
TCAGCGCCTCGTCGAGCGCGGACATCGCCAGGATCGACTGCGTGCCGCACTGGAACCCGGCGACGCCGGCGGCCGGCGTGAACGCCGCATCGAAGGCGAAGGGCGCCGCATGGCCCCACCAGCCGGTGAGTGGCGACCTCGCTCCCGCCAGCGATGGATTGACGAAGATGAAGCCGGGGCTGCCGGGGCCGCCGTTGAGATACTTGTAGGTGCACCCCACCGCGAAATCCGCCCCCGCCCCCGCCACGTCCACGGGAAGCGCGCCGGCGCGGTGCGCAAGGTCCCAGACGGTGAGGCAGCCGAGGCTGTGGGCGCGCCGGGTGATCCCGGCCATGTCGTGGAGGCGGCCGGTGCGGTAATCCACTTCCGTCAGCATCACGCACGCCACGTCCTCGCCGATGGCCTCCATCACGGCTTCGGGTTCGACGACCCGGACCCTGACGCCGCCCTTGAGGGCCGCAAGGCCCTGCGCCACGTAGAGATCGCCCGGGAAGTTGCCGGAGTCGGTGAGGATGACGGGCCGGTCCGGGCGCAGCGACAGCGCCGCGCCCAGCGCCGTGAACAGGGTCACCGAGATCGTGTCGCCCACGACCACGCTGGCGGGGGGCGCGCCGATCAGGCCGGCGATACGGTCGCCGACGCGCCTCGCAAGCTCGAACCAGCCGGCGCCGGTCCACGAGGTGATCAGGTCGCGCGCCCACTCGGTGGCGATCACGCCGGCCACCCGCGCCTCGACGTCGCGCGGCGGCGGACCCAGCGAATTGCCGTCGAGATAGATCAGCCCCGCCGGCAAGGCGAAGCGCTGGCGATGGGCGGCCATGGGATCGGCGGCGTCGAGCGCCGCGCAGGTATCGCGGTCGGGACAGGACATGGGCATGGTCGGCTCCTCGTGCGCGCCGGGCGTCATCGTTCGGTCGGGAGCGACGCCAGGGCGCTCTCGCGCCGAACAACATCATCGTTGGCCTGACCGTCAACTCGCGCTCTCTCCGCGACGCAGCGATCGGGGCGGGCGGCGGCCTCCGCCACCCCATCGCTTTGCGCTTGCGCAATTCAGCGCCGGACGGGACAACCGCACCATGACCGCCCGCGCGACGATCCGGTTCGTGACCAAACGGCTTTCGCTTCCCATCGAGGCCGGCGGCGCGACGATGGCCGTCCGCGAATGCGGACCGCGCGCCGGGCCTGCGGTTGTGTGCGTCCACGGATTGACCCGCAACGGCCGCGACTTCGACGGGCTGGCGGCGGCGCTCGCCGCCGGTGGGCGTCGCGTGCTGGCGCCGGATATGCCGGGGCGGGGCGACAGCGCGTGGCTCGCCGATCCCGCGCAGTACCATATCGGAACCTATGTGGAGGCCGTGCAGGCGCTGCTGCGCGCGCGCAATCTGGACGCGGTCGACTGGGTTGGCACCTCCATGGGCGGACTGATCGGGATGGCGCTTGCGGCCATGCCGGCGGGCCCTGTCCGGCGGCTGGTCCTGAACGATGTGGGAGCGTTCATTCCGAAGGCGGCGCTGGAGGCGATCTTGGCCTATGTCGGCCTTGATCCGCGGTTCATCTCGCTCGACGAGGCGGAGCGCTACGTCCGTCAGACATACGCCGGGTTCGGCCGTTTGACGGGGCCGCAATGGCGGCGTCTGACACGCCGGTCGGTGCGCCGCCGCCCCGGCGGTTACAGCTTGCGTTACGATCCGGCGATCCGCGCCCCGTTCGCCAGCGCCGCCGCCCAGGATATTTCTCTCTGGCCGCTTTACGAGGCGATCCGCTGCCCGGTGCTGTTGCTGCGCGGCGCCGACAGCGAGCTGCTTCCCGCCCCCGTGGCGCGCGAGATGACGGTGCGCGGACCCAAAGCCAGGCTCATCGAGTTTGAAGGCGTGGGGCACGCGCCGGCGCTGATGGACTTGAGGCAAATCTCGGCCGTCGCCGATTTTCTAGAGCGCGTCCCGGCCTGACTGAATCAGGCTGTCTGCTCTATCTCTCTGTATTTGCACCATCTTTGTCCGCCAAGTGGCGGCAACTCGGCGGCATGACGCTCCAGGCTAGGCCCCCTCCTTGCGGCGGCCGGCGAGCGCATCGGCGATGTCGCGCATCGCGTCCTCCGCGGGCGGCGCGGAGACATCCTGGCGCAGCACCTCATAGAGGGCCGGAACCAGCGCCACGGCCTGATCGAGATCGGCGTCGCTGCCCGCTTGCCAGGCTCCCATCAGGCGCAGGTCGCGGGTGTCCTCGTAGCGCGCCACCAGCGTCCGCAGCCGGGCGGCGAGCTCGCGCTCCTCCGGCGACCAAAGCCGGCCGGCGAGCCGCGAGATCGAGGCCAGCACATCGATCGCGGGATAGCGGCCCTGTTCGGCGATGCGCCGGTCGAGCACGATGTGGCCGTCGAGGGTGCCGCGAATGCTGTCGGCGACCGGGTCGTTGTGATCGTCGCCGTCCACCAGCACCGCGAACACGCCGGTGATGGCGCCGCCCGCGGTGGCGACACCCGGCCCGGCGCGCTCCAGCAGCATCGGCAGTTCAGTGAACACCGAGGGCGTGAAGCCGCGCGCCACGGGCGCCTCGCCGGCGGCCAGGGCCACCTCGCGGCAGGCGTGCGCGTAACGGGTGATCGAATCCACGATGAGAAGCACGGATCGGCCCTCGTCCCGCAGGTGCTCGGCGATGGCCATGGCGGTGCGCGGAGCCGTCTTGCGCATCAGCGCGCTTTCGTCGCCGGTCGCGACCACGCACACCGACTTGTCGCGGTATCCGGCAAGTCCGTCTTCGATGAACTCGCGCACCTCGCGGCCGCGTTCGCCGACGAGCGCCGTCACCACGGCGTCGAAGCCCTGGGCGCGGGCCATCATGGCGAGCAGCGACGACTTGCCGACGCCGGAGCCGGCGAAAATGCCGATGCGCTGCCCTGCGGCGAGCGGGGTGAACGCGTCGATCGCCCGCACGCCGGTGACAATGCGCCCGCCCACCCGGTCGCGCTCCAGCGCCCGCGGCGCCGGGGTGTCCAGCGGCCGCAACCGCTCGCCCTGGCGCAACGGCGGACCGTGGTCGACCGGAGTCCCGCGGGCGTCGACGATCCGCCCCAGCCACGACGAGTCCGGCCGTAGCGCCGGTGGCCCGGCAAGACGCACGCGGGCGCCGACTCCGGCTCCGGCGCAGGACGCCGCGTAGGGCTTGACCGTCGCGCCTTCGGTGTCGAGCTCGATGATTTCGCCAGGGAGGGTCGCGCCGCGGCCGGTCATAACATCGACGCCGTCGCCGAGCCTGGCGAACTGCGAAAGCCCCGCCACCCGCACCTGGCCGCTGGAGAGCGAAGTCACCTCGCCCTCGGCGTTGACAAGCCGGTGCGGCTCGATCGCCGCAGCGACGGCCGCGGCCAGAGCGGACAGCGGCGAGCCGCCGCCGCCGTTGTGGCTCGCCTGCGCCACCGGCTCAGCCCTGGCCCAGTGTACGGATCGCCTGGCGCAAGGCGCCTTCGCTGTCCTCCATCGAAGCCCACAGCGCGTTGAAGGTGCGCTGCAGCGTGATCAACCGCGTCATCTCCATGACCGGTTGCACGTTGGAGCGCTCCACGTAACCCTGCCGGAACCCGTTGGCGGTGAAGTCGACGATCGGCTCCGGGTCGATCTCCGGCGTGATCGCCGCCCCCTCGACGCGCGACAGTCCACCCTGCTGGGGCATGGCGAACAGCCCGATCGCGCCCGCCTGGCGACCGTTCTGGCTCACCATGCCGTCGCGCGCGATGGCGACAGGGCCGGCGGCCGGATCGATCTGCAGGGGCGCGCCGCCGATGTCGAGAACAGTCTGGCCGTTGATCGTCTGGATCTGGCCGTCCGGCGCGATGGTCAGCCGGCCGTCGCGGGTGTAGGCGACGCCGTCGCCGTTGGCGATGGCGATGTAGCCCGCGCCCTGAATGGCGACGTCCAGCGGGTTGCCGGTGTTGACGATCTCTCCGGTGCGCTGGGCGAGATATGTCGGTCCCGGCGTCGGGTAGTTCACATCGGCCCGGACGCTGCGGGTCAGGACCGTCTCGAACGTCACCTCGCCGGCGCGATAACCGGCCACGCCCGAATTGGCGACATTGGCCGCGACCGTGTCGAGACGTCGCGCCATGGCGATGGCGCCCGCGATGCCGACGTAAAGTCCGGTCTGCACGCGCGCCTCAGCCCCCGGCGCGCAGCCGCTGCAGCCGCAGCAGCGTATCGCTGGTCAGTCCGCCGCCCTGGACGCCCGCCGCCAAAGACGCGGTGGACGTCATTTCGCCGCCACGATCCATGTCCCAACGCGCGGCGAAACGGTCCAGAAAGCGGCCGAGCCTCTCGCTGTCCTGGAACGCCGTAAAATCCAGCCGCGACTCCAGCATCGCGACCTGGCGGTCGAGCGGCAGCGCCGCGCTGGCCGCGGGAACGCCAAGCGCCGTGCGCACCACCTCGCTCAGAGCCTTGTCGGCCAGCACCTTGAGGGCGGAGGTCGCCTCCGGCGCCTTGCGCTGGAAGTACAGCGCCAGGCGCACGCCTGGATTCTGCGCCCCGGCCTGGGTTTCGAGCGCCTGCCGCTCGAAGCGCTCGACCGTGCCTTCCTTGGCGCGGGTGAAGCTCGTCGTCGCCGCGCCGTTGCGGGCGAAATTGAATGTCGTCACGAAGTCCCGCCAGCGCGGATCGACAAGCCGGTTGGCGAGGCTTCGGGGATTGTCGATCCCCTCGGTCAGGGCCTTGCGCACCAGCGCCTTCGCATACGTCATGTCGCCAAGCCCGTGCGCCTCGAGGGCGTACGACAGCAGACGCCGGTCGGCCATCAGGTCGTCGATGGAGCGCACCTTGCCGATGTTGGCGAGGAAGTAGGCGCTCTCCCGCTTCACGTCGGGGCGCTGCGCCACGCGGTCGAGCGCGCCCTCGATGTCGCGGGCGATGGCGCGGAAACCAGCTGCGGTCGAGGCGGTGGCGATCACGGCGGCGAACTCCGTCCGGCAGGGCGATGCGGCGCGCTGATGAACCGTGCGCGGATAACCTTGCCGGAGGCTTGTCCACGCCGGAGCGCGCCGCAAGTTTCGCGCAAGTCGCGGCCGGGAGTGTAGGTGCAACGAAAAAGAGCGTTACGGGTTGGTGAATGACGATCATAGTCGGCCTGGTGGTCACCGTCGGCTGCATGCTCGGGGGCTTCGCCGCCATGGGCGGTCATGTCGGCGTGATCTGGCAGCCATGGGAATACGTCATCATTCTCGGCGCGTCGTTCGGCACGTTCATCGTCGCCAACCCCATGTCCACCATCAAGGACTCGGGCAAGGCGACGGTCGAGGCGCTGAAACACGAGGCGCCCAAGCAGCGCGATTACCTCGACGTGCTTGCGGTGCTCTACAGACTGATGCGCGAACTGAAATCGAGCCCCAAGGCCGCGGTCGAGGCGCATATCGAGCACCCGGCGGAGTCGGCGATCTTCAAGGCCTATCCGAAGGTGCTCGCGAACACGACGCTGACCACGTTCATCTGCGACTACGTGCGGCTGATCATGATCGGCAACGCCCGCACGCACGAAATCGAGTCGCTGATGGACGAAGAAATCCAGACCATCACCCGCGACAAGCTGAAACCCTACGCCTCGCTCACCGCCATGTCGGAGGGACTTCCCGCCCTCGGCATCGTGGCCGCCGTGCTGGGCGTGATCAAGGCCATGGGCGCCCTCGACCAGTCCCCGGAGCTGCTCGGAACGCTCGGCGGCGCGGCGCTCGTCGGCACCTTCGCCGGGATCTTCTTCTCCTACGGCGTCGTCGGCCCGATCGCCACCAACGTCAAGATCGTGCGCGAGAAGCAGCTCCGGGTGGTTGTGGTGGTGAAGCAGACGCTGCTCGCCTTTCTGAACGGCGCCATACCGCAGGTCGCGCTCGAACATGGCCGCAAGACCATATCGTCCTACGAGCGGCCGGGCATCGCCGCCGTGGAGAAGGAGGTTCTGGGAACCGGCGCGGCGGCGGGCGGAGGCTGACGTTGGGCGAAACCCGGCCGGGCGCCGCGGTTCCGGGCCGCGCGGGGGCGGGCCCGGCGGCGGGCGTGCTGCAGCAGGTCATGGACCTGCTGCTGCAAGGCCCGCCGAATCCCGACCGGTTCCCGGCGCTGCCGTCGGTGATGCGCCAGATCGCGGCTGCGGCGGCGCGGGCGCTGAACGCGCACTATGGGCTTGAGGCGTCGCTCTCGTTCGCCGCCAGCACGATGGCCGCCGCGGATGAGCTGATCGCCGATCTCTCCGACCAGGGCGTCACCGTCGTCGTCGAGGCCGCGGCCTGGCAGGGCCGCCTGGTGCTGCACGCCGACGCCGCTTTCGCCGGCGTGCTCGCCACCGCGCTGGCCGGCGGTCTTGGCGTGCCCGCGGTGGCTGGCGATCCCTCCCGGCGGTTGACGGCGATCGATGTTCGGCTGGTTTCAAGCGTCTGCGCCACGCTGTTGCCGGTGCTGGAGGAGGGCTTCGCCGCCGTGGCCCCGACACCGCTCGCCGTCGTGGCGTCGGCGTCGCGACTCAAGGCCGACATGCTGGGCATGCGCGGGCGCGATCTCATCGTCTCGCGCTTTGACGTGGCGTCGCCCGCCGGGTCCGGCGTGCTGTTGCTGGCTCTGCCATGGACGATACTGGCCGACCTCGGCGACGCCTGCACGCAAGGCCCGCGCGAGAAGCCGCGCGCCGGCGACGCCGGTTGGCAGCGTCAGATGGGCCAGGAAGTCGTCCGTGCGGAAGTGCGGCTGGTTGCCGTGCTGGGGCGGGTTGATCTGTCGCTTGGGGAGATTTCCCGCTTGCGGCCGGGTCAGCTCGTGACGCTCGACCCGCCGCGCGCCGCTGCGAACGCGCCCGGCCAGGTGCGCATCGACTGCGACGGGCAATCGCTGTTCGTCGCCGAGCTTGGGCAGGCCCACGGCGCCTATGTCCTTCGCATCACCGATTTCATCAACGAAGAACAGGAGTTCCTCGATGGGCTTTTCCCCGGCTGAAGCGGTCCTCGCCGCGCTGCTTCTGGCGGCGGTCGCAACCGGTCTTTCGGTGCTGGCCCAGATCCGTCGCCTGCGGGCGGGACACGAGGCGTTCCGCCGCGCCCTCGGGCAATCGGCGACCGTGCTGGCTACGGCGGAAGCCGGGGTGCGGGATCTCTCCGTGCACGGATCACAGATGCTGGTGGCGCTCGATCACGCCATCGCCGAGGCGCGCGAGATCGACCGGTCGCTGTCCTGTTACGTCGAGGAGGTGAAGGCGATGCCGTGGCTGCCGCCGATTTCAGCGTTGCAGCAGGCGAACCGGTATGCGCCGCCCGTCGCGGCGGCCTACCCGTCGCCGCAATCTCAGACCGCCGCGCCGCCAGCCTATCTCGCGCCGGCCCAACCGCAGGCATATGCGCCGGCGGCCCAGCCGGAACCGTCCGGCGGATCGCCGCCCGCGCCGGTGGCGCCGTTTCATCCGGCCTTCGTTGCGCGCCGACCGGCTGAACCGCCGCCTGCGCCCGAGGTCGAGACGCTGGCGGATCGCCTCAAGGCGCGCGCCCACGGCCGGGGCGCCGGCTGGGGTTCGCGATGAGCGACGAGCCGCTTGCGGCCGCTGCGTCGGAGCAGCCCGCCGCCGCGCGCCCGGTCGCGCCGGCCTCCCCGGACGATCAGCTCAACCTCGACCTTGTCATGCGCGTGCCGGTGACGGTGGAGGTGGTGCTCGGGCGCACATCGATGCCGGTCGCCAGCCTCCTGAAGCTCGGCCGCGGCGCGGTGGTCGCGCTCGATCACAAGGTGGGCGAGCCCGTGGATGTGGTGGTCAACGGCCGCACCATCGCCCGTGGCGAGGTTGTGCTTGTCGACGAGGAGCGCTCTCGCTTCGGCGTGACGCTGACCGAGATCGTCGGTCCGGCGGCGGGCGGCGCCCGCGCTTGATGCGGCGATGGCTGGTCATGGCGCCGCACCTCTCCGCCTCGACGGCGCCGAAAAGGCCGCCATCCTGCTGCTTGCGCTCGGCAAGCCGCTCGCCGGCGACATCCTGCGGCGTCTGGATACGGAGGAGATCAAGGCGATCACCCGTTCGGCGGCCCGCCTGCCGCCCTTGCCCGATGGCGCGCTGGAGGCGCTGATCGAGGAATTCGCCCTGCAATTCTCGCGCGGGCTCAAGTTCGTCGGGACGCCGGCGGAGGTGGAGCAGTTGCTGGAGGGGGTTCTGACGCCCGAGCAGATCGCCGCGCTGTGGGCCGAGGAGCCGCTGGAGCGGCCGGTCAACGTCTGGCCCGAGCTCGGCCAGCGCAGCGGCGAGCAGCTTTCGGCGCTGATCGGGCCGGCGCATCCGCAGCTCGCCGCGGCGATCCTCAGCCGGCTGCCGAGCCGGCGTGCGCATGGGGTGGGAGCCGCGCCTGCGCACCGAGGTGCGGCGCCGGCTGCTGGCGCGGGGGCCGGTGACGTCCACGGCATGGGCGGCGATCGAGGACGGATTGCGCGAGGCGCTGTTCGCGCCGGAGCCCGCCGGCGGCGGGCGCATGCGCAGTTACGTCGCCGAGGTTTTGAACCAGTTCGACAAGCCGCTCGCCGACGCCACCATGGACGACCTCTCCGCGCTCGCGCCCGACGCCGCTGCGCCGCTGCGCGCCATGCTGTTCTCCTTCGAGGATCTGCCGCGGCTCGATCAGCGGCCGCTGTCGCTGGTTCTGGAAAGGGTGCAGAGCGACCAGGTGGTGCTGGCGCTGCGCGGCGCGGATGGCGAGCTCACCGAGCGGGTGCTGTCGTGTCTTGCGGGACGGGCGCGGCGCATGGTGGAGGCCGAACTCCAGGGCGCAGGCGAGGTCAACCCGCGCGATATCGAGGCGGCGCGGCGCGCCATCGCCGCGCAGGCGCTGCGGCTGGCGGCGGAAGGGACGATCGTCCTGCCAGGCGCCGATCAGGCGGCGTGAGCCATGGCGGAACAGCAGGATCGCGAGAGCAAAACCGAGGAGCCGACAGAGCGTCGGCTCCAGCAGGCGTTCGAGAAGGGCAATGTTCCGCAGTCGCGCGAGGCGGGGATGGCGGCGGCGGTCTTCGTCATGGTCGCCGGCGCCATCGCCATCGTTCCCGAAACCACGGAGCGTCTCACGGCTGCGCTCGCCTTCGAGTTCGAGCAGGCGGCCGTGCTGTCCCTCGCGACGCCCGCCGACGCGATCCACGCCACGCTGCGGGCGCTCGCCGCCGGGGCGGTGTTCTGCGCGCCGCTGCTGGCGCTGCTCGCCTTCGCCGGCGTGCTCGGACCGCTGCTGCAAAATCCGCCGATGGCGGCCGGCGAGCGCATCAAGCCCAAGCTGGAGCGGATTTCGCTGCTGCAGGGGTTCCGCCGCGTGTTCGGCGCCGTGGGCCTCGTCGAGTTCGCCAAGTCGTCGGTCAAGCTCATCGCCGTGGTCGCGCTTGTCGCTTTCGTTCTCAACTCCCAACGTGAGGAGCTGCTCAACGTGCTGGTAACGGATCCCGCCCTTTTGCCCCACTCGATCCTCGACCTTTCGGTCAAGGTCCTCGCCGCCGTCTGCGTGATGACGCTCCTCGTCATGGTCGCCGACATCGTCTGGTCGCGCTACGCATGGCTTCGCGACCTCAGGATGACGCATCGGGAGGTGCGCGACGAACTGCGCGACACCGAGGGCGATCCGATGCAGCGCGCACTGCGGCGTTCGCGCGCCCGCGAGCGCACCCGGCAGCGCATGATCGCGGGCGTGCCCCGCGCCACGCTGGTTGTGGCGAACCCCACGCACTACGCCGTGGCGCTGCGTTTCGTGCGCGACGAGACGCCGGCGCCGGTGGTTGTGGCGAAGGGCCGCGATCTGATCGCCCTGCGCATTCGCGAAATCGCCGAGGACAACGACATTCCGGTGGTGGAGAACCGGCCGCTCGCCCGCGCCCTGCATGACGCGGCGGAAGTGGACCAGATGATCCCGGCGGAGTTCTACAAGGCGGTCGCCGAGATCGTTTACGCGCTGCACACCGCCGGCGAGCGGCGCGGGCGCAACTGAGGCCACCGACAGCCACGGGCAAGGTTGGCGCCGTACCATGACGGATGCGCGGCGCAGAAGGGGGTGCGGATGTCGGGGATCGAGCTGTTTTCGCTGGCGGGACTTCAGCGCTCCTGGCTGTCGATGCGCCAGTCCCTGGTGGCCGCCAACGTCGCCAACGCCAATACGCCGCGCTACACCCAGGCTGACGTCGTCGGCTTCGACAAGGCGCTCGACCGCGCCAGAAGCAGCGCGCTGGCGATGACCAACCCGCGCCATCTCAACGACGTGCCGGGGCTGCGAGCGGCCGCCTTCGACGACCGGCGCAGCGCCTGGGACATCACCTATTCGGGCAACTCCGTCAGCCTCGAGCAGCAGATGCTCAGGGCCGGCGAGATCGCGCGCGGGTTCGAGATCAACACGGCGATCACCCGCTCGTTCCAACGCATGATTTTGATGTCGCTGAAGGGCTGACGCCATGGCCGACATGCTGGTCGCCGCGCTGACCGCCTCCGCGTCCGGGCTCTCCGCCCAGTCGCAGAGATTGCGGGTGGTGTCCGAAAACCTCGCCAACGTCTACTCAACCGGCGCGACCGCAGGGGCCGACCCCTACAGACGCAGGACCATCACCTTCGCCGACGAACTCGACCGCGCCACCGGCGCCACGCTGGTGGAGGTGGCCGCCATCGACACGGATCAATCGCCGTTCGGCGTCGAGTTCCAGCCCGGCCATCCGGCGGCCGACGAGCGCGGCTACGTCAAGCTGCCCAACGTGGACGTTCTGGTGGAGCTGGCCGACCTGCGCGAGGCCAACCGGTCCTACGAGGCGAACCTCCAGGCGATCTCCCGCACCCGCCAGCTCATCACCCTCACGCTCGACCTTCTGAAAGGCAACCAGGCATGATCGGCCCTGCTTCCCCCGTTTCGCCCGGCGTAGCTCTGGCCCTGCGCGCCGATCCTCGCCAGCCGGCGGCGGCGGGCCCGGCCGATTTCACCGCCATGCTCGCCAGCGTCGCCAGCGAGGCCATCGACAAGACCAAGGCGGCGGAGGCGACGGCGCTGCGCGGCGTCAGGGGGGCGGCGTCGGTGGAGGAGGTGGTGAGCTCGATCATGGAGGCCGAGCGCTCGCTGCAGACAGCGCTGGCGGTGCGCGACAAGCTCGCGCAGGCGTATCTCGAGCTGTCGCGGATGGGGATCTGACGGATGCGCGCGCTTTCGATCGCCGCCACGGGCATGACCGCGCAGCAGCTCAACGTCGAGGTGATCGCCAACAACGTCGCCAACATCAACACGACCGGTTTCAAGCGATCGCGGGCGGAGTTCACCGACCTCATCTATCAGGCCGAGCGCCTGCAGGGCGTGCCGACGCGCGGCGGCGAAGCGGTGATCCCCGAGGGCGCGCAGGTTGGCCTCGGCGCGAGGCTCGCGGCGATCCGCGCCCTGATGATGCAGGGCCCGCTCGCCTCGACCGGAAACAAGCTCGACCTCGCGCTGTCGGGCCGCGGCTGGTTCCAGATTCTCGGCCCCAACGACGAGATTCTGTACACCCGCGCCGGTGCGTTCTCGACCAACGGCGACGGCCTACTGGTGACGCCGAACGGCGACGCCGTGGAGCCGCAGATTACGGTGCCCCAGAACACCCGCGACATCCGGGTGAACGAGAGCGGCGAGGTCTTCGCCTTCGTCGACAACCAGACCGATCCGCAGCTCATCGGCCAGTTGCAGCTCGCGAACTTCGCCAATGAAGCCGGCCGTGAGCCGCGGGGCGACAACCTGTTCCGCGAAACCACGGCTTCGGGCGCTCCGGTGGTCGGCGACCCGCAGGAGCCGGGTTTCGCACGGGTGCTGCAGGGCTACCTCGAGGATTCGAACGTCGATCCGGTGAAGGAGATCACCGAGCTCATCTCCGCGCAGCGCGCCTACGAGATGAACTCGAAGGTGATCCAGGCGGCTGACGACATGTTCGCCACCGTCACCAAGGGCATCCGGTAGCGGCGTGCGAACGGCCATGGCCATGGCGATCGTCAGCGTCCTCGCCGCCGCGCCGCTGGCCGCCGCGGAGGAAGTGCGCACGGCGCCCACGCCGGTCGCGGCGATCTATCCGGGCGATGTTCTTGCGCCTGCGACTCTCACCCTGCGCCGGTTCTACGGCCGCACCCTGCGCCGCGCCCAGGCCGTGGAGCGCATGGAGGACGCGGTCGGCAAGGTGGCCCGCCGGACGCTCGCGCCGGGACGTCCGATCCCGGCCTCCGCGCTGACCGATCCCGCGGCGGTGACGCGCGGCGTCCCTGCCCCCATGGTCTACCGCCACGGCGGGCTGACGATCACCGGGCGCGGCGCGCCGCTGCGCTCGGCTGCGGTTGGCGAGACGGTCGAGGCGCGCAACATCGAGACCGGCCGGGTGGTCACCGGCAAGGTCGCTCCGGGCGGGATCATCGAGGTTGGCGGGCCATGACGGCGCTGCGCCTGCTGCTGGCCGTCGTCGCAACCTGCCTGCCGCTGGCGGCCGCCGTGGACGCCGCCGCCAAGGTGAGGATCAAGGATATCGCCAACCTGCAGAACGTGCGCCAGAACCAGCTCGTCGGCTATGGCCTGGTGATCGGCCTGTCCGGCACCGGGGACGGCATGCGGAACGCGCCGTTCACCGAGCAGTCGCTGCGCTCGATGCTGGACCGGATGGGCGTCAACGTGCGCGCCCAGGGCTTGCGGGCGAGGAACGTGGCCGCGGTCGTGGTCACCGCCGAACTGCCGGCGTTCGTCGGCCGCGGCGCGCGCATCGACGTCACGGTGTCGTCGCTGGGCGACGCCACCTCGTTGCAGGGAGGAACGCTGGTGCTGACGCCGCTGACCGGCGGCGACGGCCGGGTGTATGCGGTGGCGCAGGGGCCGGTGACCGTCTCCGGCTTCGCCGCGCAGGGCGCGACCGAAACCGTCGTGCAGGGCGTGCCGACGTCGGGGCGCATCGCCAACGGCGCCATCGTCGAGCGCGAGGCGATGCGAAACTTCGCCGAACTCAGTCCGCTCGTCCTCGAGCTCTTCAATCCGGACTTCCGGACCTCCGCCCGCGTCGCCGACGCGATCAACACCTGGGCGCAGCGCCGGTTCGGCAAGCCCGTGGCGCAGGACCGGGACCTGCGCTCGGTGGCGCTCACCAAGCCGCCCGGCATCGGGCTTTCGCGGTTCATGGGCGAGATCGGCGATCTCCTTGTCGAACCGGCGACGCCCGCGCGCGTGGTGGTGGACGAACGGACCGGCACCATCGTCATCGGCGCCGACGTGCGCGTCTCGACGGTCGCGGTGACCCAGGGCAGCCTCACCGTGCTGGTGGAGGACACGCCGCTGGTCTCCCAGCCGCTGCCGTTCAGCGACGGCGAGACGGTGGTGACGCCGGAGACCACGATCGGCGTGGACCAAACCGGCGGCCAGTTGCAGATCATCCAGGGCGCCGACCTCCGGACGCTTGTCGGCGGCCTCAATCGTATGGGCCTGAAGCCGAACGACATCATCGCCATTCTCAACGCCATCAAGACGGCCGGCGCGCTGCAGGCCGAACTCGTCGTGCAATGATCCGCGTCCTGATCCTCGCCGCCCTCGCGCTGGCGCCGGCTGCGCCGCCGGCCGTGGCCCTCGACTTGCCGGACAAGGCGCAGGACGAGGCCGCGCCGTCCGCCGCGCCCCCGCCCCTACCCCCACCCCAGACGCCCCCGCCCCAGACGGCGCCGGCGGCCGGAGTTTGCGAGGGTCTTGTCGACGCGGCGCGGGACGCGCGGATCGCCTGGCAGGTCCGCACGCTCGAGGACCTGAACGCCCGGATC
The DNA here is from genome assembly GCA_036746875.1 of Aestuariivirgaceae bacterium. Taxonomy (GTDB): domain Bacteria; phylum Pseudomonadota; class Alphaproteobacteria; order Rhizobiales; family Aestuariivirgaceae; genus DAIODI01. Next base: position 13,762 of record DAIODI010000004.1, read on the forward strand.
GAGGCGCGGCTGAAGGAACTGGAGGTCAAGCGCGCCGAGTATCAGCAGTGGCTGAAGCAGCGCGAGGCGATGTTGCGGGGCGCCACCGACAACCTCCTCGCCATCTACAGCCGGATGAAGCCGGAAGCCGCCTCGTCCCAGCTTGCGGCGATCAACGAGTTCACCGCCGCCGGCATCCTGATGAAGCTCAACCCCCGCGTCTCCAGCACCATCCTGAACGAGATGCCGGCCGATCGTGCGGCCCAGCTCGCCATGATCATGGCGGGCCTCACGAACCGGCAGCGTCAGCTCGCGGCGCAACAGCAGCAGGCCGCGCCGCAGGCTGCGCAGGACGCGGCGCCGGCGGGCGAGGCCACGCCGTGATCGCGGCCCGCGTCCTTCTCGCCGTGGCGGCGCTGGCGATCGGCGGCTGCGCCACCGATCTCGCCGACGTCAACCGGCAGCCGGCCCTGACGCCGGTAGGCTCCGGTCTCGCTGCGGCCAGCGCGCCGGTGGACGTCGCCGCCTATCCTGTGGACGACTTCAAGACTGACCCGGGCTGGGAGGGCTCGAGCGCCGACCTGTTCCGCGACCGCCGCGCGGCGCGCGTGGGCGACACCGTGCGGGTGAAGATCGAGATCGACGACCGGGCGAGCCTCGACAGCACGTCTGACCGGTCGCGGCGCGCGAGGGTGGAGGGATCGCTCGACTTTTCGGGCCTGTTCAACGGCGTGCCCTCCAACGGCAACGGCGAGGTGACGCTCGACTCGCGCTCCAACTACACCGGCGAAGGCGCCACCGAGCGGGCCGAGACGATCGAGCTTCTGGTCGCTGCGGTGGTCACGGACGTGCTGGCGAATGGCAATCTGGTGGTGCGCGGCACCCAGGAGGTCCGGGTGAACTACGAGGTTCGCGAGCTGGAGATCGGCGGGATCGTCGACCCGCTCGACATCACCGGCAACAACACCGTCGACTACGACCGGCTGGCCGAAGCGCGCATCTCCTATGGCGGCCGCGGACGCATCGACGAGGTGCAGCAGCCGCGCTGGGGCCAGCAGGTCTACGACCTCATCGCGCCGTTCTGAGCTCATGGCCGGCGCGACGGGCGACAAGGACGGCGGCAAGGGCGGCGCGCTGGGCTTCGTGCTGGCGCTGCTCCTCACCACGCTGCTCGCCGGCGCAGCCGGCGGCGGCGCGGCGTGGCTTCTGGTCGATACGGTGCGGTCGGCGATTGAGGCGCAGGAGGCGGCCGAGGCCCGGTCAAGTCCCGCCCCTCTCGCCTACTCGGCGGACAGCGCCGTGCTGCGCCTTGAGCCGGTGGTCACCAATCTCGCCGCGCCGCCCGGCGCCTGGATCAGGCTTGAGGCTTGGCTGGTGTTCGCCGGCGAGCCGCCGAAGGAGCAGGACGAACTCGCCGTGCGCATCACCGAGGACATCCTGGCGTTTCTTCGCACCGTGCGGCTCGACCAGATCGAGGGGCCGAGCGGTTTCCTGCATCTGCGGGAGGATCTGAGCGAGCGGGCGGCGATCCGCTCCCAGGGGCTGGTGCGGGAAGTGGTGATCGGCGGGCTGGTCGTCGAATGAAGCCGCGCCGCCTTCTCCCTGCGATCGTCGCGGTGGCCGCGCTCGTCGCCGGCGCGCCGGCGGCGGCCGCGCCGGCGCCACGCCTCGATCAGCATCAGCCGCCGGGCGACGCCACCGCCGCGCCGCGGGTCGTCCGCCGTGCGCTGCTGATCACGGTGCTGTCGATCGCTCCCGGGCTGCTCGTCATGGTCACGAGCTTCACCCGCATCGTCGTGGTGCTGTCGTTTCTGCGCGCCGGCCTCGGCCTGCAGACGACGCCGCCCAACATCGTGCTGGTCAGCCTGGCGCTGTTCCTCACCTTCTACATCATGTCCCCCGTCATCGATCGCGCCTGGAAGGAGGGCCTTGAGCCGTGGACCCGGGGCGAGATCGCCCAGGATCAGGCGTTCGAGCGCACCACCGCGCCGTTCCGCGACTTCATGCTCTCGCACGTGCGCGAGCGGGACCTCGCGCTCTTCGTGTCGCTCGCGCCGGCGGGCGTTAGCGACGATCCCGAGCAGGCGCGCCGGGACCTGCGGGTGCTGATACCCGCCTTCATGGTTTCGGAACTCCGGCGCGCCTTCGAGATCGGGTTCCTGATCGTGCTGCCGTTTCTCGTCATCGACCTCGTCGTGGCGACGCTGACGATGTCGATGGGCATGATGATGCTCCCGCCCACCGCCGTCTCGCTGCCGTTCAAGATTTTGTTCTTCGTGTTGATCGATGGCTGGAGCCTGGTCGTGGGCGGCCTCGTGCGATCGTTCGGATAGCGGACAATTTTACGAATCACTCGAAAGGTGCGTTAAGATCCGGGTGCTACAGCTGCGTACGCAACGGAGATTGGCCAGTGCGCCCAAGGGCGCGACGGCCAAAGGCATCAGGCCGCTTCGCCGTTCCCGGACAGCCCGGGATGTCCCAGTCTTCAACACTCATTCGGGACATCGTCATGTCAAGCATCCTCACCAACAACTCGGCGCTCACCGCGCTTTCGACCCTCAACTCGACAAATCGCCGGCTCGAGATCACCCAGGACCGGATCTCCACCGGCCAGCGGGTTTCGAACGCCGCCGACAACGCCGCGTACTGGTCGATCGCCACCACAATGCGATCTGACAACGCCGCCCTCTCCACCGTCCAGGACGCGCTGGGGCTCGGGTCGGCGACCATCGACGTCGCCTACACCGCGATGAAAAGCGCCATCGATATCAGCAGCGAGATCAAGGCCAAGCTGGTCGCCGCGCGCCAGCCTGGCGTAAATCGCGCCGATATTCAGGCGGAGATCGCCACGCTGCAGAGCCAGCTCACCAGCGTCGCCGACTCGGCGGTGTTCTCCGGTCAGAACTGGCTGTCCGTCGATTCAAGCGCGGCCAACTACAACGCGACGAAGAACGTGGTGGCTTCGTTCAGCCGTGACTCGGCCGGAGCGGTTTCCGTCACCACCATCGACATCGACAGCTCGACGATGGTGCTCTTCGACGCCGGCGCCGACGCCGCCGAGGTGGGCATCCTCGACGCCAACCGGGATGCGACAGGCGCAGTCGCGTCCGCCGGCACGTTCTCGGTGGCGACGCTCGACATTTCGGCCCTGACCGACAGCTCCGCCGACATCACCACGCTCAACAGCTTCATCGCCGGCGTGGACGCGGCCATCGACGAGATGACCACGGGAGCCTCCGACCTCGGCGCGGCCAAGAAGCGCATCAGCCTGCAGACGGACTTCGTCTCGGCGCTGATGAGTTCGATCGAGCGCGGCATCGGCCAGCTCGTGGACGCGGACATGAACGAGGAATCGACCCGGTTGCAGGCGCTGCAGGTGCAGCAGCAGCTTGGCATCCAGGCGCTCTCCATCGCCAATTCCGGCGCACAGAACATCCTGTCGCTGTTCCGCTGATCCGGAATAGCCAGGGTGACGGCGAGGCGACTCCGGGGGGTCGCCTCTCCACTGATTTCTCCCGCTGAACGCCGCGACGGCGTGGGACAACCTTCGCGCAAGCGTGCGCGCGGAAACTGGCCTGACCATCGGGAGCTCACCTCGACATGTCTTTTGCCGAACAATTCGAGCGACTTGCCGCAAGCCTTGGCGGGCTGGGTGCCCGCCGGCTCGCCGCGTTGGCGCTTACCGCCGTCGCCGTGGTCGCGGCGGTCGCGGTGCTGGCCTGGTATCTCGGCCGGCCCGGATACGAGACGCTCTACACCGGCCTCGACCGGCAGGATGTCGGCCGGATCGGCCAGGCGCTGGGCGAAGCCGGCATCGCCTTCGACGTCAGCGCCGACGGCGCGGCGGTTCTGGTGCCGGTGGGCGACACGGCGCGCGCCCGCATGCTGCTCGCCGAGCAGGGCCTGCCGCGCAGCGCCAGCTCCGGCTACGAGCTGTTCGACAACATGGGCTCGATCGGCCTCACCTCGTTCATGCAGGAGGTGACGCGGGTTCGCGCGCTTGAAGGCGAGATCGCCCGCACGCTGCAAGCCATCGCCGGCGTGAAGGCCGCGCGCGTGCACATCGTGCTGGACGAGGCCGGCAACTTCCGGCGCTCGGCGCGCCGTCCGTCGGCCTCGGTGCTGTTGCGCACCGAAGGCGTCGACGCCATCACGCTGGCCCAGTCGGTGCGCCACCTCGTCGCCGCCGCCGTGCCCGGCATGACGGCGGAGGAGGTGACCATCCTCAATGCCGACGGCGCGCTTCTGGCCAGCGGCGCCGACGGGGCGTCGGCTGCGCCGGGCAAGCTCGCGGCGCTGGAGCGCACGGTCTCCGGCGACGTCGAGGACAAGGTGCGCCGAACGCTGATGCCGTATCTGGGGCTTGGCAACTTCCAGGTCAGCGCGGTGGCCCGTCTCAACGCCGACCGCAGCGAGCTGACCGAAACCCAGTTCGATCCGGAGTCACGCGTCGAGCGTTCGGTGCGAACCGTTCGCGAGGAGGGGCAGAGCCAGAACAGCGCCGGCAATCCCGCCGTCACCGTCGAGCAGAACCTGCCGGACCAGGCGGCGGGACAGGCGACCGGCGACATCTCCAGCGAACAGAACTCGCGGCGCGAGGAAACCACCAACTACGAGATCAACACCAAGACGATCCAGACTGTGCGCGACGGCTTCTCGGTTGAGAAGCTCGCGGTCGCGGTCGTGGTGGACGAGGCTCGCCTTGTCGCCAGCCTCGGCGAAAACGATTCCGAAAGCGCGCGAGCCGATCGTCTCGCCGAGATCGAACGCCTCGTCACCACGGCCGCCGGCGTCAACGCCGAGCGCGGCGACACGGTGGCGGTCACGGCCCTGCCGTTCGTCAATGGCGCGGGCCTGCTCCAGCCGCTGCCTGGACCGACCATCGTCGAGCAGCTGACCCGCCACGCCGGCGGCCTCCTCAACGCGCTCACGCTGTTGGTGGCGGTGGCGCTGCTGATCTGGTTCGGGCTGAGACCCGCCACGCGCGCCATCCTCGAGGCGAATGTGGCGGGCCGACTCGCCGCTCCGCCCGCGCCGCAATTGCAGGCGGCGGGGGCCGCCGCAGCCGGTGAGGCGGATCTCACCGGAGACGTGCCGGATCTGCTGAAGCGGCTGCCGCAGAAGCGGCTCGAACAGATCGTCAAGCTCGACACCGAGCAGGCCGCGGCGGTGATCCGCCAGTGGGTCCGCCAGAGCCAGCCGGGGTGATCGGATGCCGCTAGCACTCGCCTCGGACGGCCGCCGACACGGCCTCATCAGCGCGCTTCCCGATTTCTCGGCGCCGCGTTCCGAAGACGCCATGACCGAGGCGCTGGCGCGGGCGCGCGAGGAAGGGCGGGCCGAGGCCGCCGTCGCGGCGCTGCGCGAACGCGAGCAGCTCGTGGAGAGCTTCGAGGCCCGTCTTGTGCTCGCCCGCCGCGAGGCCATGAACGAGGCGGCGGCAAGGGTCGCGGCGCAGATCGCCGCCGCCATCGCGACGATGCAGCGTGAGATCGAGACCGAACTGGTCCGGGTGCTGACGCCGTTCCTCGACGACGCCATGCGGATGAAGGCGCTGTCAGCGTTCGCCGGCGCGGTCCGCCAGGCGCTCGACAGCGGACAGGCCGTCGAGGTCTCAGGCCCGGCTGACATGCTCGACGCCCTGGCCGCCGCCCTTGGACCGCTCGCGCCGGCGGCGACGTTCAGGCCCGACGGCTCCGGCGAGTTGTCGCTGAAGGCCGGCCGGACGCGGATCGCCACCGAACTCGACGCCTTTTCACGGACGCTGCGCGCCATCGCCGATGACGCGGCGGGTTCGCCATGACCGGGAGCGGCGAACCGGTGGAGGTGCTCATCATCAAGAAGCGCGCCGCGCTCGATGAAAACGGCGTCAAGGGCGGCGTGTGGAAGATCGCGTTCGCCGACTTCATGACCGCCATGATGGCGTTCTTCCTCGTCATGTGGCTCGTCAACGCCACCAACGAGGAGACCAAGGCTCAGGTCGCAAGCTACTTCAATCCGGTTCGTCTGGTGGACGCCAAGCCGCAGCCGCGCGGGCTGGAGGACGTGAAGGAGGACAGCGAGATCGACCCTGCCAAGCCGGGCCGTGGCGCCGCGCCCACCGACGACGCCGATGTGGAAGGCGAAGACGAGGCCGCCATCCCCGGCGAGATCGGCAAACCCGGCACTCCGGCGCATGAGGCGGCGCTGATGCGCAATCCCATGGGAGCGATCGACCGCATCGCCGGCGCCGTTTCGCCCGACCGGGGCGTCGCGCAAGGACTGGACCCGTTTGCGCCCGCGCACTGGCGCACCGCAGACGCGCCAGCCCTGCCGAAGTCCGACAGCCAGGCGGCGCAGACCGGCGCCGCGACAGCGAAGGTCGTGCAGGAGGCCGTGGAGGCCACAAAGGCCGCGGAGGCCGCCGAGGGTGAGGCCGCGCCCGGCAAGCAAGCGGTCAGCGGTCCGGATGACGACCCGAAGGCGCAGGCCGCCAGTCTCGCCGCAGAAATCCGCAAGGCGATCGCTCTGGACGGCGGCAATGCGGTGGTCAGCGTCGAGACTACGGGCGAGGATGTGCTGATCAGCCTCACCGACAGCGCCAACTTCGGCATGTTCGCCATCGCCTCCGCCTCGCCCAGCGCGCAAACGGTGGCCCTCATGGACAAGCTCGCCGCCGTGCTGCGCCAGCGCGACGTCCGCATCGTCGTTCGCGGCCATACCGATGGGCGGCCGTTCCGCTCGGATGTGTACGACAACTGGCGGCTGTCGTCCGCCCGCGCCCACATGGCGGCCTACATGCTCGAGCGCAGCGGCGTTGACGAGGCCCGGATCGTCCGCATCGAGGGTCATGCCGACCGGCGGCTCAAGCGGCCCGATGCGCCCGCGGCCGACGAGAACCGCCGGATCGAGCTGCTGGTGGCGCCGGGGGGCGCGCCATGAGATCGCCAGGCCTCGCCGCGCTGTTCGCCGCGCTCGCCGCTCTCGTCGCTGCGCCGGTGGAAGCCCGTCAGCCGTACGAACTCATGCGGGAGCTGCAACGGTTGCAGGATCGCGCCGCAGCGGGCGACGAAGCCTCGCCGGCCGTGCAGGCGCGTGTGCTGCAAGACCTCGCCGCCGCCTTTGGCCCGCGCGACCTGGCGGCCGCCGATGATCCGCGCAACGCCCGCGCCGCGGTGTTGTTCGCATTGTCCGGCGGCGATCCCGCGGCCATCGGCAACCTTGAAGACGTTCTCGAACCGGCGGTGATCGATCCGGCTCTGGTCAGGGCGGCGAGACACTACGCGGCGGGACGCCTCGACGCCGCGCGGCAGGAGTTCGACGCCGCCGACAGCCAGGATCTGCCGCCGGGCTTGCAGGGTCAGATAGCCCTGAGCCGCGGCATTATCGCCGCAGATGATCCGCAGGCGCTCCGCCGCTTCCTGGACGAGGCTCGCCTGTTGATGCCCGGCACGCTGGTTGAGGAGGTGGCGCTGCGCCGATCGGCGCTGGCCGCCGCCGCCGCGGGCGATCGATCGGGCTTTGAAAGCCAGACACGCCGGTACTTCGAACGCTTTCCGGAGTCGATTTATGCGCCGCTGTTCGCCGGGAAGGTTGTCGAGGCGGTAGTCGAGCTCCGCTACGGCGGCGGACCCGGCTGGCTGGCCGCGCTCGACACCACCCTGGCGGCCGCATCCCCGTCCCAGGCCGCCGCCCTCTGGCTGGCGATCGCCCGCCTGGCGTTGCCGCGCGGCGACCTCGTGCTTGCCCGTCACGCCGCCCAACGGACGCTTTCGACCGCGCCGGAACAGTCGGCGGCGGCGCTGTCGGCCCGCGCCCATCTCGCGTCGGTTCGCCTCGTCACGGGCGACTTCGACGCCGCGCTGGCCGAGCTTGAGGCCCTGCGGCAGGAAGATCTCGCCGACGGCGACCTCCAGGTGGGCGAACAGGCGCTGGCGCTCGCGGCGGCGATCCGCCGCTGGCCCGGTCCGCCGTCCGCCGCGGCCGAGCCGGGGGCCGCGGGCGCGCAGGCGCAGGCGCCAGCGGCGTCCCCGGCCGGGACCGCCGGCGGGGATCGCCCAGCGGAGATCGACATGCTGGATCAACTCATCGAGCGGGTGGAAGCGGCGCTCGCCCAACCGGATGAACCCGGAGAGCAAACACCATGAACGGCGGGATAGGTCTCTTCGAGGCCCAGGCGGGGCCGCAGCAACGCCCGCCGGTTGGCGGATCGACGGCGCGGCCCGCCGCAGCGGACGCCGCAGCCTCGTTCGGCAAGGCCATCGACGATGCGTTACAGGACGCGACGCGGACTCTTGGCGCGACGGCCGAGAAGCCGCCGGAAGAGGTCGAGGAGAAGCGGGCCGCCGACACTGTCGGCGGCGAACCCGCATCCGGCACGGCCGGGCAGCCGGCGGACACGCCGGCCGCCGCAGGTCCGCCGACGCCGGAGCAGAAATCGCCGCCCGCCGAGGCGGGGTTCATGGTCCGGGGCAATCCGGTCGCCCAGCTGCTGGCGCGCATTGTTGTGAATGGCCTGGCCGCCGCGCCGGACGAAGCCGAAGCATCCGCGGCCGGAGCGGCGCCGGTTGAGCCCGGGCCGCCCGCGGCGCGCCGTCCGGCCGCTGTCGCCGCACATCCTGTGGTCACGGTTGGCGCGCGGTTCGAGGCCGGCGCTGTCGCCGCTACCGCCGCCGCCCCTGCCGTCGGCGCTGTCGCCGCGCATTCTGTGGTCATGGCGGCCGAGCCGTTTGACGCCGGCGCTGGCGACGCGGGCGCGGCGCGCGAGTCGTTGCCGGTCGCGGTCGTCGCAAGCGCCGCCTACCCGCCCCCCTCGCAGCCTGTGCCGGGGCAGCTTGCGGCGGCGCTGGCGGGCGAGATCGGGGCCGTTTCGGATCCGGCGCTGTTCTCCGCCGCCCGTCCGCAACCGCCGGCCCGGCTGCTCACCATCGCCCTTGATCCCCCGGAGCTTGGTTCGGTGCTCGTGCGGCTCAAACTCACCGGGCGCGGTCTCGAGGTGGCGATCGCGGCGCAGCCGCAGGCCGTCTCCGCCGTCCGCGAGGGTCTGGGCGAGATTGCCCGCGCCCTCCATGGCCAGGGCATCCCCGTCGAGGCGCTGAACGTGCGCGTGGCCGACTGGCGCGACCTGGCGGCCGCCGTTCCGGCGACGCCGCGGGCGGATATGGCGGCGGCGTCCCCGCAGGCGTCGCCTCAGGCCGCGGGCGGAACCGAGGCCGGCTGGAGCGGGCGCGATGGGGGCGATGGACGCGGCGAACGCCGGGATGCGCCGGGAGAGGGCGCAGCGCACCGGCCGCGGGAGCAACGGGAGGGATGGGACAGCAATGGCGGCGAGAACGAGACGCCGGGCCGCGCTGGCGCTGGCGGTGGCCGTTATGTCTGAGGGCGTGAGGCCGGCGCTGGCCGACGGCCCCTGCGAGCGCGAGATGGCGCAGGCCGCGCGCGAGCACGGCGTGCCGCTGGGCGTGCTGTACGCTGTGGCGCTCACGGAGACCGGCGTTGGCGGCGGGCTCGCGCCATGGGCCCTCAATATCGAGGGCCGAACGGTGATCGCCGAGACGCGCGACGCGGCGCTGGCCGCCTTCGAGACGGCTCACGCCCAGGGACACACGCTGATCGACCTCGGCTGCATGCAGGTCAACCATCACTACCACCGCCACGCCTTCGCGTCGGTGGCCGAGATGCTCGAGCCCCGCGCGAACGTTCGGTACGCCGCGCGGTTTCTGTCCGAGCTCCGCCGGCGCACTGGCAGCTGGACCGGCGCGGTGGCCCGCTATCATGCCGGCGCCGCCAATGTCACGGCGCAGGCGCGGTACGTGTGCCGTGTCACCCGCCATCTCGTCGCCCATGGGTTCGGCCGCTGGACGCCTGAGGCGAGGCAGTTTTGCGCCCGTGCTCCGTCATGAGAGGACGCGCCGCGGGCAAGGTTCGGACAAGTCGGCCCGCGCATGATGCGCCGGCCGCAGGAAAGGAAGCAGACCGATGAGCATCTACAGCGCGATGCGCACCAGCACCTCTGGCATGGCCGGTCAGGCGAACCGGCTCGGCGCCGTCGCCGACAACGTCGCCAACGTCACCACCGTCGGCTACAAGCGCGGCGAGGTCAACTTCTCGTCGTTTCTGATCGATCCGGGGCCGTCGTCATACACCTCCGGCGGTATCGAGACCAACGTCCGTCGGCTGATCTCCCTGCAGGGGTCTTTGCGCACCACGCAATCGGCGACCGATGTCGCCATCGCCGGGCGGGGCTTTCTCGTCGTCACCGACAGCGAGGGCGCCTTCGCCGTGACCCGCGCCGGGTCGTTCGTCACCGACGGCCAGGGCCGGCTTGTCAACACGGCCGGATACTACCTGCAGGGCTTTCCGATCGACGACGGCGTCATTCCAACCGCCGTCGCCGCCGGCTTCACCGGCCTTGAGACCGTGGTCATCGACACCCGCTCGCTTGCCGTCGAGCCGTCGGAAGCCGGATCGATCGAAGCCAACCTGCCGTCGACGGCGGCCATCGTGGCCCCGGCGCTACTGCCGTCGGCCAACGCCGCGGGCGCCCAGTTCTCCGGCAAGACCTCGCTCGTCGCCTACGGCAACCTCGGCGAACAGGTTGTGCTCGACGTCTATTTCGCCAAGTCGGCGGCCAACACCTGGGAAGTGACCGTCTATGACGCCGCCACCGCCGCGCCGGGCGTGTCCTTCCCGTACACTGCGGCGGCGCTGTCAACCACCACGCTGGTGTTCGACGGAACGACCGGGAGGCTCGCCGGCGCCTCGCCCACGTCGATCGCCCTGACGGTTCCCGGCGGCCAGCCGCTGACCATCGATTTGTCCCGCATGAGCCAGTTCGCCACCGGATTCACCATGATCGCTTCGTCCGTGGACGGCAATCCGCCGGTCGCCGCGCGTAGCGTGGAGATCAGCGAGGATGGCATCGTTAGCCTGACCTACGAGACCGGCCAGCGGGTCGCGGTCTACCGGTTGCCGCTCGCCGACGCTCGGGGAACCGACTGGCTGAGGTCCCGCAGCGGCGAGGTGTTCGAGGAGAGCGCCGAGTCCGGCGATATCGTGCTCGGCTTTCCGCAGTCGGGCGGTCTCGGACGCACCGTCGCCCGGACGCTTGAGGACGCCAACGTCGATATCGCCGACGAACTCACCGAGATGATCGACGCCCAGCGCAGCTACGGCGCCAACTCCAAGGTGTTTCAGACCGGGGCCGAGATGTTCGATGTCCTGCTGACGCTGAAGCGGTGAGCCGCTCGCCATGTCGCTGAAGGCCTCGCTCAACGCCGCGCGTTCGTCGCTGATCGCCATCGGCACGGAAACCGGTCTGGTGTCGCGCAACGTCGCGGGCGTCGGTCAGCCGAACGCGTCGCGCAAGATCGCCGGTCTCGGCACCCTGGAAGGCGGCGGCGTCGTGGTGATGTCGATCACGCGGGCCGCCGATCAGGCGTTGTTCGACCGCTCGCTCACCGCGACGTCGGCGGCGGCCGGAGGGGCGGCGTCCGCGGCCTACGCGGCCCGGCTGTTCGACACCGTGGGCGACCCTGACGGCGAGCGCTCGCCTGCCGCCGCCATCGGGCGCATGACGCAGGCGCTGCAAACCTACGCCACCGGGCCGCAGGACCCGGTGCGCGCCGCCGCCTTTGTCGCCGCCGCCAGCGAGGCGGCGGGCGTCGTGCGCGCCGCCGCCGAGGATGTCGCCGGCGTGCGCCGCGACGCCGACCGCGACATGGCGGATGCTGTGTCGCGGATCAACACGCTGCTGGCGCGCTTCGAGGCCGCGAACACCGCTATCGTGCGCGGCCAGGGAACGGCGGCGGATCTGACCGACGAACTGGACAACCGCGACCGCCTGCTCACGGAGCTGTCGGCCGAGATCGGTGTCCGCACCGTGACACGGGCCAACAGCGACGTGGCGATCTACACCGACAGCGGCGTGACGCTGTTCGACGCCGTGCCGCGCGCCGTCGCCATGGCGAACGTGGCGCTGCCGCCCACGGGCGCGGGCGCTGTCGTTTACGCCGACGGCGTTGCGATCACCGGCCAGTCGGCGCCGATGGCGGTGAAGAGCGGGCGGCTCGCCGGTCTGGCCGAGATTCGCGACGGGCTTTCGCTCACCTACGCAGCGCAACTCGACGAGGTGGCGCGCGGCCTGATCGAAGCCTTCGCCGAGACGGATCGCAGTACGCCGGCCACCTTGCCGGCGCGTGCGGGCCTGTTCACGGACGCCGGTTCGGCGACTGTCCCCGTCACCGCCACGCAGTCGCCGGGTCTCGCGGCAAGGCTCACCATCAACGCCGCCGCCGATCCCCGCCAAGGCGGCAACCCGCTTGTCGTGCGCGACGGCGGCATGAACGGCGCGGCCTATATCTGGAACACCTTGGGCTCTCCCGGGTACGCCGGACGGATCGAGAACCTGATCGACGAACTTGGCGCGTCTCGCGAATTAGATCCCGCCGCAGGAGCGGCGAGCCGTGGCCCGATCGCCGCGTTCGCGGCGTCATCGGCCGGCTGGCTCGCCGAAGCGCGGCGGTCGGCGCGCAGCGACGCCGACGTCGCAGAGGCGTTTGCGGCGCGTGCGACCGATGCGCTGTCGCGGGCGACCGGCGTCGATCTCGACGCCGAAATGGCGAAGATGCTGAATCTCGAGCGTTCCTATGAAGCCTCGGCGCAACTCATCCGCGCCGTCGATCAGATGTACCAGACCCTGTTGTCCGTCGTGAGGTAGCGTCATGCGTGTCGCATCCATTTCATCCGCTGCGCTTTGGGAGTCCGGCCGCCGCTCGGCCGAACTCTTGCGCGCACGTCTCGCCGAGGCCCAGCAGGAGCTGTCGCAGGGTCGGCTCGCCGACACCGGCCGCGCGCTGGGGTTCCGGCTCGAGGCGTCGATCACGCTCCGCCTCGAACGCGGCGAACGGGCCACCACGATCGAGGCGATCGGTCTGTCCCGGGCGCGTATCAACGTGCTGCAGGCGCAGCTCGGCGGCATGCGCGCCACGGCCGAATCGATGACCGACACGCTCGGGCCGGCGCGCGGCGTTTCGATTAATCCCGATATCATCCGCGCCCAGGCGAAGCTGGCGATGAGCGGCCTCGTCGAGGGCCTCGCCACGACGTTCGACGGCGCCCGCATCTTCGGCGGCGCGCAGTCGCAGCTTCAGCCGCTCGCCGACTACTTCGCCGACCCGCCGCCCGCCGCGCGCACGGCGGTGCGCGACGCCTTCCTCGCCCGCTTCGGTTTGCCGATCGGCGATCCGCAGGCGGCCAACATCACGCCGGCGGACATGGAAGCCTTCATCGCCGACGACTTCATGCCGCTGTTCGCCTCGCCGGCGTGGGAAAGCCTCTGGTCGAGCGCGACCAGCCAGCCGGTGGTGACGCGCATGTCGAAGTCGCAGTCCATCGCCACGTCGGTCACCGCCAACGCGCAGCCGTTCCGCGATCTCGCCGCCGTCTATGTGATGTTGTCGGATGTCGGGTCCGGCGACATTTCCGAGGGCGCCTTCCAAACGCTGATCGATCGCTCGCTGACGCTGGTGGCGCGCGCCGCCGTCGGCCTTTCCTACGAAGCGGCGAGCCTCGGGACCGCCGAACAGGCGCTGGCCGACTCCGCCGAACGGCAGACCGCCGAAATCAACATCATCGACCGGCGGGTGAACACGCTGGAGAGCATTGATCCGTTCGACGCCGCCACACGGGCCCGCGCGCTCATGGATCAGCTTGAAGTGTCCTATGCGCTCACCGCGCGCATCCAGAACCTGTCGCTCGTTCGCTATCTCTGAGGTCACGCCGTCCATGATCGCCAGCGCCCATCGGGCCTATCGTGAAGTCGCCGCCGACGACGCCTCCGGCGCGCGGGCCGGCGAGCGCCGCGCCCTCGCCCGCTCCATCGAACTGATGCGCCGGGCCGAGGAGAGCGGACCGTCCTCTCGCGACGAGGTGGAGGCGCTTCTCTACACCCAGCGGCTGTGGTCGGTGCTGGTGGAGGACCTCGCCCATCCCGACAACCGTCTGCCGGTGAAGCTGCGGGCCGACATGATCTCCATCGGTCTGTGGATCCTGCGTGAGGTCGAGGACATCCGAAGCGGCCGGCGCCGTGGTTTCCGGGCGCTGATCGACACCTCCACGCTGATCCTCGGCGGACTCGACTGACGATGCACATCTCGCTCAAGGCCGGAGAGAAGATCTACGTCAACGGCGCGGTGTTGCGCCCGGACCGGCGCGTCTCGATCGAGTTTCTCAACGATGTGACGTTCCTGCTGGAAAGCCACGTCATGCAGCCCGAACAGGCGACGACGCCGCTGCGACAGCTCTACTTCGTCGTCCAGACCATGCTGATCGATCCGGCCAGCGTCGCCGAGGCCATGCGCCTCTACAAGCCGCTCCAGCAGTCTCTCGGCGAGGCCGCGAGCGACGCGGCGGTGCGCGCCGGCCTCGCCGCCGCCGACCGCATGGTCGAGGCCCGCCGCCCGTTCGAGGCGCTGAAAATCATCCGTACACTGATCCCGCTCGCCGACGCCGACGCAGCCGGGCCGTCCGGCGCGTCCGAAACCCGGAGGACCGCATGATCGACACCCGCCTCGTCCAGGACACGGCCGCCATGGCTTCCTCGCCATCGCCGTCGCCGCGCGGCGAGCTTGACTACGGGGCGTTCCTCAAGCTGCTGATCGAACAGCTTCGGGCCCAGGACCCGACCCGGCCGGTCGACCCGGCCGAGTACGTCGCGCAGCTCGCGCAGTTCTCGAACGTGGAACAGGCGGTCCGCGCCAACCAGAAGCTCGACACGCTGCTGGCCGCCTCCTCGCTGACCAGCGCCGGAAGCATGATCGGCCGCACCGTGACCTCGCCGGACGGGGCCGTCACCGGCACGGTTTCGGGCGTGCGGATCGAGGCCGGAACCAACGTCGCCATTCTCGAGGACGGACGGGAGTTGCCGCTGTCGCAGGGCGTCATCGTCGCCTGAGCGCAACGGTCGGGGGACAGGGGCGGGGAATGAACGAGACCGACGCGCTCGAAATGATGCGGCTCGCCGTGTGGGCCGTCATCGTGTGCTCCGGGCCGGCGGTCGCCGCCGCCATGGCCGTCGGCATCGTCATCGCCCTCGTGCAGGCGCTGACGCAGGTGCAGGAGGTGACGCTCACCTTCGTGCCGAAGATCGTCGTGATCCTCCTCGTCTCGATGCTCACCGCGCCGCTCATCGGGGCCGAGATGCAGGCCTTCTCCGAAATCGTGTTTTCGCGGCTCGAAAAGGGCTTTTCGTGACCAACCAGGACGCCGCGCTGCCGCCGGCCCGGGCCGCCGCGGTGCGCGGCGGGCGCGACGTCGGCTTCGCCATCGGCGTCGCCGTCATCCTGACGGTTCTCTTCATTCCCATTCCGCCGCTGCTGATCGACATCGGGCTGGCGCTGTCGATCGCCCTTTCGGTGCTGATTCTCATGGTCGCGCTGTGGATCGACCGGCCGCTCGACTTCTCGGCCTTCCCGACCGTCCTCCTCATCGCCACGATGCTCAGGTTGTCGCTCAACGTCGCGACGACCCGCCTCATCCTCACCCACGGCAACGAGGGCGTGACGGCCGCCGGCCATATCATCGGCGGCTTCTCGCAACTGGTGATGGGCGGCGATTTCGTCATCGGTCTCATCGTCTTCATCATCCTGCTGACGGTCAACTTCCTCGTCATCACCAAGGGTGCGACGCGCATCGCCGAGGTTGGCGCGCGCTTCACGCTCGACGCGATCCCCGGCAAGCAGATGGCCATCGACGCCGATCTCTCCGCCGGCCTCATCGACGAAAAGCAGGCGCAGGCGCGCCGCCGCGAGCTGGAGGAGGAGAGCTCGTTCTACGGATCGATGGACGGCGCTTCGAAGTTCGTGCGCGGCGACGCCATCGCCGGCCTCATCATCACCGCCGTCAACATCTTCGGCGGCGTCGTCATCGGCATCACCCGGCACGGCATGGACCTCGCCTCCGCCGCCGACGTGTATGTGAAGCTCGCCGTCGGCGACGGTCTCGTGACGCAGATCCCGGCGCTGATCGTGTCGCTGGCGGCGGGCCTCCTCGTCACCAAGGGCGGCAACCGCGGCTCGGCCGATCAGGCGGTCTTCGGTCAGCTCGGCAATTACCCGCGCGCCCTGTCCGTCGCGGCGCTGCTGATGGGGTTGCTGGGGATCATGCCGGGCCTGCCGTTCCTGCCCTTCGCCGTGCTGGCGGCGGCGTTCGCCGCCGTCGCATGGCTGGTGCCGCGCCAGGCGCAGAGGGCTGCTGCCGCGGAGGCCGCCGCCGAAGCCGAGACGCGCCGCCAGGCTGAGGAGGAGCAGCGCCAGTCGTTGAAGGAGCAGCTGAAGACGCGCGAGATCGAGGTGCTGCTCGGCAAGCAGGTGTCGGCGGCCTTTCTCGCCGCGCACGGCGAGCTCGCCCATCGGGCGGCGAAGATGCGGCGCAAGTTCGCGCGCCAGTACGGCTTCGTGGTGCCGGAAATCCGCATCGGCGACGATCTCACGCTCGACCCCAAAGCCTACCAGATTCGCATCCACGGCACGATCGCGGCCGCCGAGACGCTGCGCCTCGACGAGTGCCTGGTGGTTCTGGGCGATCAGCCGCGTCCGCAGGTGCCTGGCGAAGAGGTGCGCGAGCCGGCGTACGGTTTGCGCGCCATGTGGTCGCCGCGGGTGTTCCAGGGCGAACTCGAGCGCGCCGGCTTCGAGCCGGTGGACGCCATGTCGGTCCTTCTCACCCATCTCTCCGAGGTGATCCGGTCGAACCTCGCGCAACTGCTCTCCTACCGCGACATGCGGGCGCTGATCGAACGTCTCGAACCCGACTACAAGCGCCTTGTCGAGGAGATCTGTCCGGCGCACCTATCGTTTTCGGGCCTTCAGGCGGTGCTGAAGATGCTGCTCGCCGAGCGGGCCTCGATTCGCAACCTGCCGCAGATCCTGGAAGCGGTGGCGGAGGTTGCCCCGCATCTGCGCCGCACCGAGCAGATCGTCGACCACGTCCGCATGCGCATCGCCCCGCAACTGTGCGGCGATCTCGCCGAGGGCGGCACGCTGCGCATTCTCAGGCTTGGCAACCGCTGGGATCTCGCCTTCCACCAGGCGCTGAAACGCGACGCCCGCGGCGAGGTGGTCGACTTCGACGTCGAACCGCGGCTCGTCGAGCAGTTTGGCCGCGAGTTGAACCAGGCGGTCGGCGACCGCGCAGGCGGCGCGCCGTTCGTGCTGGTGACCACCCCGGACGTGCGCACCTACGTGCGGATGATGGTCGAGCGCCTTCACCCGACGCAGGCCGGGCTGTAGCAAATCGAAAAAGCCCGCGGCGTGAAGATCGAAGCGGTGGGCAGCGTGTCATGACGCCGGCCGCGGACGCCACATGGCTGACGGTCGGCTTTCTGGTGTTCTGCCGCGTCGGCACGGCGTTGATGCTGATGCCGGGGATCGCCAGCCCCCGTGTGCCCGTGCAGGTCCGGCTGGCCCTCGCCCTCGGTCTGTCGCTGGCGCTGGCCCCGCTCGCCGAACCGGCGCTGTCGCCGGTGGCGCGCCGGTCCTCGCATCCCGAGCTACTGGCGCTGCTGATCAGCGAAATGGCCATCGGCGCGCTGATCGGCGCCTGCGCCCGCGCGTTCCTGGCCGCCTTGCAGTTCATGATGCAGGGGGCAGCCACGATGGCGGGTTACGCCGGCATTCCAGGACTTGCGCCGGAGGACACCGAAGGCGCCGCGCCGCTTGCCGGCCTGATCACGCTCACCGCGACGACGATGTTCTTCGTCGCGGGACTTCACGCCGAAGTGGCGCTGGCGCTGGCCGAAAGCTACGAGGCGCTGCCGCCGGCCTCGCTCTTCGCTCCAGGCCCCGCCCTCTCGGAGTACACCGAAGCGCTGGCTGGGGCGTTTGCGCTGGCGCTCAGGGCCGGCGCGCCGTTCGTGCTCTACGCCGTGGTGGTTAATCTGGCGATCGGGCTCGCCAACAAGCTGACGCCGCAGATCCCTGTGTTCTTCATCTCGATGCCGTTCATGCTGGCGGGTGCGCTGGCGATCCTCTACGCGACCGGCGGCCATGCGGTCGCGATCTTCACCGACGGCTTCGCTCTCTGGCTGCGGCACGGATAGCAGGCATGACCGCCGACCCGCTTCGCCTCGCCCGTGTCCGCCGTCTGCATCGCGTCCAGGCGAGTCTCGCCGAACGCGAGGAGATGCGCCGGGCGGCGCTTGAGGCGTCGCGGCTGGCGCTGCTCGCCCGGGAAACGGAAACCGTGGCGAGGTTCGACGGCGACGGGGCGTTCGGCGCGCCGGCGGGTGACCTCGCCCGCCGTCTTGCCGCCCTGGCGGCGCAGCGGCGCGCGGTTGAGGACGAGACCGAACGCCAGCGCCAGCGCCTGGCGCGCGAAAAGGGCCGCGAGGCGGTCGTCTCCAGGCGGTTGGCGTTGCTCGACGCCGCCGCCGCCGACCGCGCACGGCGGGCCGAACTCAACGACATCGTGGAGGCCCGGCTTGGCCGGGCGCTCGTCAACCGCAAGGATGGAGACAGGACGTGGCGCTCGAATTGAAGACAGATCTGATCGCGGGAGTGCTCGCCGCTGGCGATCCGGCGCGGCAAAGGCTGGCGGCGCAACGGCTCGGCGCGCTGGCGAACGAGGGCGCGACGGCGGGCGCGGTTCCCGGCCTCGCCGCTCCGGCCGCCGATACGGCGGACGTTGCGACAGTCGCCGACGCGAGGCCGTTCGCCGAGGTGCTCGCCGATGTGGTTCCGGCGCGGCCCGAGCCGCCGTCCGCCGTCCGCCTCGGGATCGAGGAGGCGAGGATCGCGCTGCTCAATCGCGGCGCGCCGGGCGAGGGCAGGGCGGCCGCCGCGCCGGCGGTTGCCGAACAGTTCGAGGCGGCGGCGTTGCAGACGTTCATTGGCGCGATGATGCCCCCTGCCGCCGCCGCCATGGCTGGCGGGGGCACGGCGGGCGGGATCTGGGCGTCGCTGCTCACCGAGCATATCGCCGCCGCGATGGCGCGCGCCGGAGGTATCGGCGTCGCAGCGCTTCTCGAACAGGGCCGGGACCGGTCCGGATCATGAGCGCCCCCGTTCCCGGTCCGGCGCCGGCGCCGGCCGATAGCGCGCGCGAGACGCTGCTCCTTGGCGTCATCGACCGCCTTGACCAGCTGGTGGCTTCGGAAACCGACGCCTTGCGCGCCCTCAGGCCGATCGACACGACGCCCTTTGCGACGCAGAAGAGCCAGGCGTTGCTCGAACTGGCGCGGCTGATGCGCCATACGGACATGGAGACGGCGGCTTCGGCGCGGGTGCGCGAGAGAATGGAGGCCCTGCGGGCGCGCCTCGACGAGAATCGCGCCGCGCTTGAGCTGCACCTGAACGCGGCGCGGCAGGTTTTTGACACCGTGTCGAAGGCCATGAACGACGCTGAATCCGATCGCACCTACTCGGCGACGCCGTCCCGCCGCAAGACGCCGAAGCCATGATGAAGCTCGTCATCCTCGGCGTCTGGGGAGCGGTCGTCACGGCCGGGGCCGCTTACGGCGCTGCGGTCTGGCTCGCCGGCGCGCCGCCGGAGAAGGCCCTGACCGCCGCCTTCGGCGGCATCGACTACGTGAAGCTCGAGCCGCTGAGCGTGCCAGTGGTCCGCAACGGCGCGGTCACCGGATATGTCGTG
>DAIODI010000005.1:0-23665 GCA_036746875.1 Aestuariivirgaceae bacterium
ACTGGAAGGGGTTTGCGATGCGGGTTCTCTTGATCGAGGACGACTCGGCGACGGCGCAGAGCATCGAGTTGATGCTGAAGTCCGAGGGCTTCAATGTCTACACCACCGATCTCGGCGAGGAAGGCGTCGACCTCGGCAAGCTCTACGACTACGACATCATCCTCCTCGACCTGAACCTGCCGGACATGTCGGGCTACGAGGTGCTCAAGTCGCTGCGCGTGTCGAAGGTCAACACGCCGATCCTCATTCTCTCCGGTCTCGCCGGCATCGAGGACAAGGTGCGCGGCCTCGGGTTCGGGGCCGACGACTATATGACCAAGCCGTTCCACAAGGATGAACTGGTGGCCCGCATCCACGCCGTGGTGCGCCGTTCCAAGGGCCACGCCCAATCTGTCATCGCCACCGGCGATCTCATCGTCAACCTCGACACCAAGACCGTGGAGGTTGGCGGCCAGCGCGTTCATCTCACCGGCAAGGAATACCAGATGCTCGAACTGCTCTCGCTGCGCAAGGGCCCGACGCTGACGAAAGAGATGTTCCTCAACCACCTTTATGGCGGAATGGACGAGCCGGAACTGAAGATCATCGACGTTTTCATCTGCAAGCTGAGGAAGAAGCTGGCGACGGCGGCAGGCGGCAAGAACTACATCGAGACGGTGTGGGGCCGCGGTTACGTGCTGCGCGAGAACGCCTCCTCCGAAGCCGCCTGACGCCGCTTCACGCCGCCGGCGCGCCGGCCGCGATCTTCTCCGCCACGATGGAGACCCGCGCGCCTTCCGCCGCTGTCGTCAGCGCATAGCCGGCCTGGTCGGCCAGCCGCATGGCGTAATACACCTGAACCATCCGTGCGTCGAACTCGCGCGCCGCGACCGCCCCCGCCAGCACCGCCGAGGTCTTCTCCGGCACGCGCGCGCCCTCGCCCTCGGCGACCGCCGTAAGCGACGTGTCGCCCGCGCCGACGGTCACCACGCCGCCGCGCGGAATCGCCGCCATCGCCATCAGCATCATGTTGAGCAGCAGTTTGGCTTCCGACTTCTCCCGGGGCCCGGGCGGGGCCCGCCAGTCGAGCTTCACTTTCTCCTCGCCGACGAACAGCCGCGCAATCTCGCCTGCCTCGCCAAGATCGAGCATCGACCCCGGCTGACCGGCCGCGCCGAACGCGATCCGGCAGAACTGGAGCTTCGCGGAGGCCTGCCTCGCCGAGCGGCGCACCAGGTCGAGCGCCATCTTGCGCATCTCCTCGTCGTCCTCCTCGTCGAGCACCTCAAGCCCGTTCGCCACCGCGCCGACCGGCGAAATGACATCGTGGCAGACCCGGCTGCACAGCAGCGCGGCGAGATCGAGATCGGTGAGCGTGGCGGTCATGGGGCCTCGTGGCGCGGCGGCGGAAAATGCCGATTCGGCGGCGTTGATCGATGGGCTACACTACTGCACCGCACGAAGGCGGCAAGCGATTGGAGGCGAGGCGGCATGGACGGGACCACACCAACGGCGGAGCGTCTTCTCGGCATTGCGCTGGAGGCCGCCGCGGCGATCATGCACGTCTACGCAGGCGTCATCGCGGTGTCGCGCAAGGCCGACGAATCGCCCGTCACCGCCGCCGATCACGCCGCCGAGGCGGTGATCGTCGCGCGGCTGCACGAAGCGTTTCCGGGCGTCCCGGTGGTCGCCGAGGAGGGCATGGCGCAAGGCGACGAACCGGGAGACGCCGAGCGGTTCTTTCTCGTCGACCCGCTCGACGGCACGCGGGAGTTCATCGACCGTAACGGCGAATTCACCGTCAACATCGCGCTCATCGACCGCGGCGAGCCGGTGGCCGGCGTCGTGTGCGCGCCGGCGGTCGGGCGCGCCTTCTGGGGCGAGCGCGGGCGCGGCGCGCGGCAGGCGCAACTGCTGCAGGGCGCGCTCGACGCCGCGAGCGTCAGGCCGATCGCGGTCGCCCCGGCCCGCCATCGCCCGCGCGTGCTGGCGAGCCGCTCCCACCTCGACGATGCGACGCGCGGGTTCCTGGAACGGTTGGGAGATTGCGAAGTGGTTCAGGCCGGATCGTCGCTGAAGTTCTGCCTGATCGCGGCCGGCGAAGCCGACCTCTACCCGCGCTTCGGCCGCACCATGGAATGGGACACCGCAGCCGGCCACGCCGTGCTTTCCGCCGCCGGCGGCACGGTTGAGACGCCGGAGGGCAAGCCGGTCGTCTATGGCAAACGCCACAAGACCTGGGCGAACCCGCCGTTCATCGCCTCCGGACAGCCGCTTAACCAAAAATAAGTCCTCTTCTGCAACCATCGCGTAACACTACGCGTCCGCCCGGGAAGGGCGGGGCCTTGCGCGTTCCGACTCGTTTCGATCCGGGAGACGTCCGCCCATGCGCCCGACTTTGCTCCACGCCTTCGCCGCCTTCGCGCTCGCCGCCGCAGCCGCTCTCTGGCCCACGCCGCCCGCCAACGCCGTCGGCGGCGACCAGACCTACACGCCCTCCGCTTCCGCCACGGGCCAGCAGTCCGAGGCCAAGACCTACTCGCCGGAGGAAATCGTCGACGCCGGACAGACCTTCTTCGGCAACACCACCAAGGGCGTGGCGCAGGCTGTCGAATCGGTGTTCGCGAGGGCCGGCCGGCCCACCGGCTACATCATCGGCGAGGAGGCGGCCGGCGCCTTCATCGGCGGCCTGCGCTACGGTGAGGGCACGCTCTACATGAAGGACGGCACCCAGCAGAAGGTCTACTGGCAGGGTCCGTCCATCGGCTTCGACTGGGGCGGCAACGGCTCGCGGGTGCTGGTGCTCGTCTACAACATCGGCGACACCAACCAGATCTACGACCGCTTCATCGGTGTCGACGGTTCGGCCTACCTGATCGGCGGGCTCGGCGTGAACTGGCAGACGAACCAGCAGTTGCAGTTGGCCCCGATCCGCACCGGCGTCGGCGCGCGGCTGGGGGCGAACGTGGGCTACCTCAAGTACACCGAACGCCCAACCTGGAATCCGTTCTGACGCCGCCTGCCGGAACGGTTCGCCGCGACGGAACCTGAGGACGCGATCCGGCGCTGGAACGGGATCCGGCCTGACTGAATCTGGCCGGCCGCTCTTTCTCCTCCATTTCGCATTATCCTGTTCCGCCAAGTGGTAGCCACTTGCCGGAATGATGCTGTAGCGCGCTCCGCCGCCGGTTCGGCTATAGAGGAGCCGGGACGGCGAGGGTCCGGCCAACCGGCGGGCGCAGGGCGCGGCATGCTGCAACTCGAAACGCTGATGCTGTTTGCGCTGGGGTTCGCTGTGGCGGCCCTTCTCGCCCTGGTCGTGGCCCGGGCGCTGTGGCTCTACGCCTTGCGGCTGGGCCGGCTGCGCTCGCTGCGCCAGGCCCCCGCCACCCACGCCGATCTGCGCACCGAGATCAACCGCCTCAGGGCCGAAAACGCCGTGACGACGGTGCGGCTGGAGCGCAAGGCCGAGGCGCTGTCCGCCCGCAACGCCGAGCTCATCGCCCGCGCCTCCCGGGACCGCGACCGCGTCGACCTGCTGGCGGCGGAACTGGAGCGCCATCGCGCGCACAGGCCCGACCGGGCGCTGGAGGAGCGCGCCCGGGCTGAACTTGCCGCGCTCGAGACGGAAGCGCGCCAGGCCATCGAGACGCTGGAAGCGGAGATCGCGGAACGCGACCGGCTGATCGCGGAACTGCGACGGAGCCTCCGCGCCCGCGAGGACGAAATCTCCGCCCTGCGGGTGTCCGCCGACCGTTTCGCCGCCGACATCGCGGCCCGCGATCGCCGTCTGGTCGAGCTGGAGCAGGGCTTTGAGCCGTCGGCGAGCACGGCGGTTCAGGTGCCGCCGCAAGCGCCGCCCGCCGCCGAAATTCCCGGGCCAGCCGCCGAGCGCCTGCGGATGCGCATCGACGAGCTTGCCGACCTGTCGCGGGAGATCGAGGAACAGCGCCAGCCGCTCAAGGCCGCCAACGACCCGCCCGGCACTGCCGATGCAGCGGACAGCGCGCCGGTCCCGGCCGTCGCCGAAGAGCCACAGCGCCCGGACGCCGCCGCCGCCCCGCCCCAACCGGCGCAGGCGAGCCGCCGCGCGCTGAAACCGCTGGCGCGGCAGGCCGGCGGTGAGGCGCTGGCGTCGCGGCTCGGGACGATCCGGCGCGACGGGCCGCCTTCCTAGCGCATCATCCTGCCAAGTGGACACCACATGGCAGGATGATGCGAATGAAAGCAGATAGATCGGCCGGCCTGATTCAGTCAGGCCGGGACTTTAGCTGCCGCCCTGACGATCGGCCCGTGGCGAAAGGCGGTAGCGGCTGCGATAGGCGCGGGCGAAGTGCGAGGCCGACGCAAAGCCGCAGGCGAGCGACACCTCCATCACCGAAAGCGCGGTGCCGCGCAGGAGTTTCCGCGCCCGGTCGAGCCGGATGCGCAGGTAGTGCTGCGACGGCGTGCAGCCGACGTGGTCGTGGAACAGGCGCTCCAGATGGCGCAGGGACACGCCGACCCGGCTGGAGATCTCGGCCGTCCGCAACGGCGTCTCAACGGCGTTCTCCATCAGTTCGAGCGCACGGATGAGCTTGGGCTGCGTGACGCCGAACCGCGTTCCCAGGCCGATGCGCTGGCGATCCGAAGGACCGCGTCCGCCGCCGTAGATGAACTGCTCCGCCACCTTCGCCGCGAACTCCCGCCCGTGACGCTCGCCGATGAAGTGGAGCATCACGTCCATCGCGGAGATGCCCCCTGCGCAGGTGAAGACGCCGTTGTCGATGGTGTAGAGATCGCCGCTCGTTTCGATTTCCGGATGGGCCTCGCGAAAGGCGTCGAGATAGTCCCAGTGGATCGTGCAGCGCCGGCCGCGCAGGACGCCGGCGGCCGCCAGAATGAACGTCGCAGTGCTGGCGCTGCCGAGCACCACGCCGCGGCGCAAGGCGTCGCGCAGGAAGGCGTCAAGCGCCGCGTCGCGGTAGAGGTGGCTGGTCATGCCGCCGCAAACGACGGCCATGTCGAGCCGGCGCCGGTCGAGCTTCGGCAGCCGCTCGGTCATCACCTCGAGCCCGCCGCCCGAAACGACGCGCCCTCCAACCGGCGACAGGTGGGACCAGCGATAGAGATCGCCGGCGCCGATCAGGTTCGCCATCCGCAGCGACTCGACCGTCGAGGCGTAGGCCATGAGCGAAAAGCCGGGCGTGAACACGATCCCGACGTGGAACGGCTCCGCGTCAGCGGGCCTGTTGGTGCGAAGCCTGTTCGGTCGATGTCGCATCGGGTCAAGTTCACTTCGGCTTCAGTTGATACGGGGAAGACCGAACCGGCAAGATGAAACGGTGTCGACCGCCCGCCCCACGCGCCGCCCGCGGCGCAGCCGCGACAGCCAGCCCCTCGGGCTGGGTCTGACCGGTTCGCCCGCCTTGCGCAATCCGATGCGGCCGCTGGAGCCGCTGTCGGCGGATCAGGTGGAGGCGATCCATGAGGCCTCGCTCACGGTGCTGGAGGAGATCGGCGTCGAGTTCATGGGCGATGCGGCGCGCGACGCCTTCGCCCGCGCCGGGGCGGAGGTGAACCGCCACACCGGCCTGGTGCGGATGCCGCGCGAGCTGGTGATCGGCGAGGTCGCCCGGGCGCCGAGCCGCTTCACGCTGACGCCGCGCAATCCGGCGCGGCGGATGATCGTGGGCGAGGACTATATTTCGTTCAGTCTCGTCGCCGGCCCGCCCAGCGTGCACGATGCGTTGCGCGGCCGCCGCTCCGGCAACCTTGCGGACTACGAGGACCTGATCCGGCTCGCCCAGTCGTTCGACATCATCCACTACGTCGGCAACCAGCCGACCGCGCCGGTGGAGCTGCCTGCGCGCACCCGCCACCTCGACTGCTACCTCGCCAACCTCACCTGGTCCGACAAGGTCTGTCACTGCTCGGCGATCGGACGCGAGCGGGCGCTCGACGGCGTCGACATGATGGCGCTGTCGCGCGGGCTCACGCGTGAGGAGATGATCGGCGATCCCGGCGTCCTTACCGTCATCTCGGTGAACTCGCCGCGCCGCTTCGACGAGGCCATGAGCGACGGGCTGATGGCGATGGCCGAATGGGGCCAGCCGGTGGTGGTGACGCCGTTCACTCTGATGGGGGCGATGGCGCCGGTGAGCCTCGCCGCCGCGTTGGTGCAGCAGAACGCCGAAGCGCTCGCCGGCGTCGTGCTGGCCCAGCTCGTGCGGCCGGGCACGCCGGTGGTTTATGGCGCGTTCACCTCCAACGTCGACATGAAGTCGGGCGCGCCCGCCTTCGGCACGCCGGAAAACGCCCAGGCGACGCTCGCCGCAGGCCAGCTCGCCCGCTTCTACCGGCTGCCCTACCGGGCCAGCAACGCCTGCGCGGCGAACACCGTGGACGCGCAGGCCGCCTACGAATCGCAGATGTCTATCTGGTCGTCGGTGATGGGCCACGCCAATCTCGTCTATCACGGCGCGGGCTGGATGGAGGGCGGGCTTCTCGCCTCGTTCGAGAAGATCGTGCTCGATGTGGAAATGCTGCAGATGATGGCGCTCACGCTGAAGCCCATCGATACCTCCGCGGCGGAACTGCAGGCGGGGCTGGCGGCGCTTGGCGAGGTTGCGACCGGCGGCCACTTCTTCGGCGCGAGCCATACGCTTTCCCGCTACGAGACGGCGTTCTACGAGCCGCTGATCTCCGACTGGCGGAACCACGAGGCGTGGGAGATCGCCGGCGGCCTCACCGCCACGCAGCGGGCGACGAAGGTGTGGCAGCGGGCGCTGGCGGCCTACGAGGCGCCGGCCATGGATCCCGCCGTAGCCGAGGCGCTCGCCGCGTTCGTGGCGCAGCGGCGCGAGGCGCTCAAGGACGTGGATCACTGATGGAGCACATCCACCGGTTCGTGATGGAGACGACCTACGGCGACTTGCCGCCGCCCGTGGCGGCGATGGCGCGGCGCTGCCTCCTCGACCTCGCCGGCACGGCGGCGGCCGGGTTGTCAACGGCGTTGTCGCGTATCATCCGGGACCATGCGGTGCGCGCCTTCGGCGCCGGCGCGGGCGCTCCGGCGGCCCGCCTCCTCTTCGACGGCCGCCGCGCCAGTCCGCCGGGCGCGGCCCTCGCCGGCGGCATGACCATCGACAGCTTCGACGCCCACGACGGCCACGTTCTCACCAAGGGGCATGCGGGGTGCGCCGTGCTGCCGGGGCTTTTGGCCGTGGCCGATGCGCGGGGCGAGCCGCTGTCCGGCGCGGGGTTCCTCACCGCGCTCGCCGTCGGTTACGAGGTGGCGATCCGCGCCGGCATCGCCCAGCACGCGACCTGTCCCGACTATCACACCTCCGGCGCCTGGAACGCGCTCGGCGTGGCGGCCGTGGCGGCCCGGCTGGCGGGCCTCGATCAGGCCGCGTTCCGGCACGCGCTCGGCATCGCCGAGTACCACGGGCCGCGCAGCCAGATGATGCGCTGCATCGATCATCCGACGATGCTGAAGGACGGCTCGGGATGGGGCGCGATGGTGGGCCTCTCCGCCGCCGACCTCGCCGCCAGCGGGTGCACCGGCGCGCCGGCGCTGGTGGTCGAAAGCGCGCCCGTCGCGGGCCTCTGGAGCGATCTCGGCAGCCGGTGGCGGATCACCGAGATGTATTTCAAGCCCTACCCCGTGTGCCGCTGGGCGCAACCCGCCATCGAGGCGGCGCTGGGACTGCGGCGCGCGCACGGCGTTGCGCCCCAGCAGATCGCGGCGATCGAGGTGGAGACCTTCCACGAAGCGGTGCGCCTCGACCAGCGCCGTCCGGCGAGCACCGAGGAGGCGCAGTACAGCCTGCCGTTCCCGGTGGCGGCGGCGATGGTGAAGGGTCGCCTTGCGCCCACCGACATCTCCGGCGCGGCCCTCGGCGATCCCGCCGTCCTCGCCGTCAGCGACCGCGTGATCCTGCGGGAGGCCGACGACCTCAACGCCCGCTTTCCGGCCGAGCGCCTCGCCCGGGTCACGGTGCGCCTCGCCGACGGGCGGGCGCTCGCGAGCGACACCACCCCGGCGCGCGGCGACGCCGAGCGGCCGCTCTCCGACGGCGAAATCATGGACAAGTACACGGCGGTGGCGGAGCCTGCGCTCGGCGGCCGCGCCGGCGACATCGCCCGCGAGATCGCCGCGCTTGCCGACGGCGCGGACGTGCGGCGGTTCCTCGACCTCGTTCTGGCGCCCGCGCCGTGACGCCGGTGCGGGTCGAGGCGACGGCTCCGATCGTGCTATCCGGGAGCGATGGTCGTGCGGCGAGCTTGTGGCTCGATGCGCGCCTGGCGGTCATCAGGGCGCGACGCCGCCGGCGGCGGGATTGACAGGGATACGGGAGATCGATGCTCGTCTTCTTCGGAAAGCACCTGATCAACCTGGTCACCACGATGCTGATCGTGTCGTTTCTGGTGTTCGCCACCTTTGAGTTCTCGCCGGGCGATGCGGCGCGCGGAGCGCTCGGGCAATTCGCCACCGAACTGCAACTCCAGAAGTATCGGGAGCAGCACGGCCTTGATCGGCCGTTTCTGGAACGCTACGCCGGCTGGCTGGGTGTCGGGCCGAACCACAAGGGCGAGTTCAACGGGCTGCTGCAGGGAAACCTGGGCTACTCAAGTCTGTGGAAGACGCAGGTCAACACCTTCATTTGGGATCGGATCGCCACAAGCGCCATGCTGGCGCTGGTCGCCTTCGCCATCATCGCTCCCCTGTCGATCGTGATCGGCGTCGCGGCCGGGATGCGGGAAGGCTCCCGGCTGGACCGCGTCACCTCGCTTCTCAGCACCGTCACGACGTCCATTCCCGAGTTCGCCATGGGCGCGCTTCTGGTCACGATATTCGTGATCTGGCTCGGCGTCCTTCCCGGCACCGCCCCCCTCGAAGCGTCGGGGCGATGGTCCATCGCCAGCCAGCTCGTGCTGCCGGTCGCGACGCTCACCGCCTTCTATCTGGGCTATCTCGTCCGGATGGTTCGCGCATCGATGGTCGAGACCATGACGCAGCCGTTCATCCGCACGGCCGTGCTGAAGGGTCTGTCCTTCAGGGAAGTCGTGCTCCGGCACGCCATGCCCAACGCCCTCATCACGCCGTTCACGGCGATCCTTCTGCAGCTGAATTTCCTGTTCACCGGCGTTGTCGTCACGGAGGCCGTGTTTGCGATCCCGGGGTTCGGCCGCATGCTGGTCGAAGCCGCCCTGTACAAGGACGTGGCGACCGTCCAGGCAGGTTCGCTGTTCGCGGTGCTCATCGTCGTGGTGTCGCAGATCGTGGGCGACTTCACCTACATGCTGCTCAACCCCCGTATCCGTTTCAGCTGAAGATCGCCCGATGGATCGACGCCTTCCAGCCCCGGTGTTGCGCAGGAGCGTCGCCTCCGGCTGGCTGACGCAGCTGCTTCAGCTTCGCCGAAGCGTGGTCGGCGGCGTCGGGCTGCTCATCGTGTTCGGCTGGGTCCTGATCGCGATCACCGCGCCGTGGATCGCTCCATATCCGCCCAACGCCAACCTCGCCGCGCCGCTGATGCCGCCGTCGCCGGAGTTCTGGCTCGGAACGGATAACCAGGGTCGGGACATCCTCTCGCGGGTCATCTGGGGCTCGCGGATCGTGCTGACGATCGCGCCCCTGGCGACGCTGTGCGGCTACGCCGTCGGGATCGTCCTCGGATTGCTCGCAGGCTACTACCGCGGCTGGACCGATGTCGTCATCATGCAGGTCTGCAATGTCATTCTGTCGTTCCCGGTGCTGGTGCTCTACGTCATCATCATGATGAAGTTCGGTCCGACGGCCCTGAACATCATCATCGCAGTCACGTTCATCGCCTCGCCCCAGGTCGCCCGGCTGGTGCGCAGTCAGGCGCTCGAACTCAGGGATCGCGAGTACGTGGCCGCCGCCAGGCTCCGGGGCGAGCCGGACTGGTACATCATGCTGATGGAGATCCTGCCAAACGCCCGCGGACCGCTCGTGGTCGATGCGTGCCTTCGCACGGGCTACACGGCGATCATCATCGGAACGCTGGGCTTCCTTGGAGTGGGCCTGCGGCCGCCCGATCCCGAATGGGGCGGCATGATTCGCGATCACTACGCGTACATTCTGGGCGGCCAGGTGCACATGGCGCTTGCGCCCGCGATCGCGCTGTCCTCGCTGGTCGTCGGTTTCAGCATGCTCGCCGACGGACTGCGTGAACTCGGCCTGAAGGACTGAGTTGGCCATGGATGGCGCCGCCCAACCCGACGTGCCGGTGCTGGAGCTGCAAGAGGCGCGCATCTCGTATTTCACGCGCGCAGGCGAAGCGAACGTCGTGTCGGGCGTCAGTTTCAGGCTGGCGCAGGACGAGGCGATCGGTCTCGTCGGCGAGTCGGGGTGCGGCAAATCCACGATCGCCTACGCCGTGATGCGATACCTCGGCGGTTCCGGCCGCCTGACGGGCGGGCGGATCCTCTTTGAAGGCCGCGACATGGCGGCCATGTCGGAGCGGGACCTGCGCCAATTGCGTGGCAGCCGGCTGGCGATGGTCTACCAGGACCCGATGTCCAGTCTGAACCCGGTGATGACGATCGGCCGGCAGCTGATGGAGGTGCCGATCATTCATCAGCGCATCAGCGCGGCCGAGGCGCGCAAGCGGGCGCTGCAGATGCTTGAGGAAGTGAAGCTGGCCGACCCGGAGAAGGTGTTCGGGCGCTATCCGCATCAGCTCTCCGGCGGCCAGCAGCAGCGCGTCGTCATCGCCATGGCGCTGATGGCCGAGCCCGCGCTCCTCATCATGGATGAACCGACCACGGGCCTTGACGTCACCGTTGAGGCGGCCGTGCTCGACCTTGTCGGGACCCTGCGCAAGAGGCGTCGCACGGCCATCATCTTCATCAGCCACAATCTCGGCACCGTGGTCCGCGTCTGCGACCGCATCGGCGTCATGTATGGCGGATGCCTCGTCGAAGAGGGGCGCACGGCGGACGTTTTCCGTGACCCGCGCCATCCCTACACGCGGGGTCTCCTCGAATGCATCCCGGCCATCGGTTCCGACAAGCGCTCGGCGCCGCTCGTTCCCATCCCGGGCGGCGTCCCGCGCGCCGCGGACAGGCCGGACGGCTGCATCTTCGCCGGCCGCTGCAAGGAGCGCGACGAGGCGCGGTGTTTGCACGGGCGCATGCCGGCGATCGAGATGCGCGCCCATCCCACGGCGCCGCACCGGTCGCAGTGCATCCGGGCCAGGGAGCTGCCGGCCTGGAGTCGCAAGGCCGCCCCGGTCTCGCCGGCCGGCCCGGCTGCGGACGGCGAGGCGCTGCTCGAAGCTGACCACCTCCGCAAGAGCTATCTGCAAAGGCCGGGCGTCTTCGGCGGCGCTCGCGCCTATGAAGTGAAGGCCATCGACGACATCAGCATGTTTGCCGGGAGGGGAACGACGCTGGCGATCGTCGGCGAATCCGGTTGCGGCAAGTCCACCTTCGCGAAGGTGCTCGCCGGATTGGAGACGTCAACCGGCGGCCGGCTGCGCCTGGCGGGCGAGGAGGTGGGCGCGGTTCCGGTCGACGAGCGGTCGCCTGCGCTGAAGCGGAAGATGCAGATGATCTTCCAGGACCCCTACGGCTCGCTCAACCCGAGCCATTCCATCGGTTATGCGCTCGCCCGCGCGCTGAGACGCCTCAAGGGCGTCAGCGGGCCTCGCCTCGATGAGGAGGCCCGCAGGCTCATGGAAACGGTCAAGCTGCCGCCCGAGCACCTGAGCCGCATGCCGCGCCAGCTTTCCGGCGGCCAGAAACAACGTGTCGCCATTGCGCGCGCGCTTGCGGGCGACCCGGAAGTCGTGATCGCCGACGAGCCGGTTTCCGCGCTCGACGTTTCAGTCCAGGCCGCGATCCTGAACCTGCTGCTCGAGTTGCAATCGCAGCGTCGGACCACCCTCGTGTTCATTTCGCACGACATCTCGGTGGTCAGGCATATGGCCGACTTTGTGGCGGTGATGTACCTCGGCAAGGTCGTCGAGTTTGGCGGCGCCCGGCAGGTGTTCGCGCCTCCCTATCATCCCTATACCGAGGCGCTGCTGTCGGCGGTTCCGGTCCCCGATCCCGACCAGAGACAGACGCGCATCATTCTTGAGGGCACGGTCCCGAGCCCCATCGATTTGCCTCGGGGCTGCCCGTTCTCGACCCGCTGCCCCCGCAAGCTCGGCGATATCTGCGATACGACCGTCCCGCCCGAGCAAACGACGACCGGCGGCCACCGGATCGCATGCCACATTGCGCCGGCCGAGTTGCGAAGCGTCGGGGAGGCAGGCTGATGCCATCCGCCCCTTGCCGGAATCCCGCCCCGGCCGGCGACAGGTCGGGCAGCGCCACGCAGCGCAATGTCGCAATCGTTCTGGGAAGCGAATTCTCGCTCGTGGACTTCGCGGTCTCCGTCGAGGCCTTGCAGATGGCCAATGTCATCTCCGGGCAGAACGTCTACCAGTGCGCCCTGTTCTCGGCGATGGGCGGCGTGGTCTCGTCGAGCTGCGGCGTGTCGGTGGAGACGAGGAGCGTTCGGTTGCTCGATCATCGCTCGGTCGCGTTTGCGATCGTTTGCGCCGGTGTGAATTTCGAGGGCGACCCGTGTTCGATCGTGTCCTCGCATCTGGTCCGTTTGCGCCGGCATGGCGGCGCCGTCGGCGGCATCGCCGGCGGGGCGTTCGTGCTGGCTTCGGCAGGATTGCTCGAGGGGCGGACCTGCAGCTTGCCCGCGTATCATGAGGACAGCTTTCGCTCAAGATTTCCGGCGATTCCAGTCACCAGGAGTATCTTCGCGTGCCATGGAGATGTGTTCACCTGCTCCGGAGGCGCCGCCACGCTCGATCTGATGCTGCATGCCATCGCCGACGACCACGGCCGGGCGCTCAGCAGCCGGGTTTCCAGCCGCCTGAACCATGTCCCTGCCCCGGAGCCGGCGTCGCGGCAGGCGCCGCGGACGGACCTGCACGGAGCCCGCGATCAACTGGTGGCGCAGGCGCTCATCGTCATGGAGCAGACCTGGGGGGAACCAATCACGCCGGGCGCCATCGCCAGCCAGTTGGGCGTTCCACTGCGGCGGATGGAAAGGCGGTTCAAGCGCGAGCTTGGTCTTGCGCCGCTCGCCGTATACACGCAGATCCGGCTGCGTAAGGCCGAGCATCTGTTGACCCAGACACCCATGCCGATCACCGAGATCGCGGCCGCCTGCGGCTACCAGTCGCCGTCGCATTTCACCCGCGCCTTCAGCAGGGCCTACGGCGTCACACCCATGGATTACCGCCGGCAGAGGCGCCTCTCCTCGCCGATTCTGACCCACCGCTGATCGGTGCGGTTCCGGGAGGCTGCGGATGTGGCGATCCGCGGATGTGGCGATCCAGGGCAAAAAACTGACGGGGCCTGGCAAGCAGATCCAGGGGCGCGGGAGGTATCGTGCTCCCCATCAGGTGCGATGGAGCTGTTGTTCCCGACCGGATGACAGTCCATCGGCGCCGCGTTCGCCCGTCTGCGACCCGTACCGGCGCCGATCGGCCCAAACGGATGGAGTTCGCCCATGTTCGACGTCATTGCGACCGCCAAGACCGCCACGAGAGGCCTGACCGCCGAGCAGTATACGTCGCACGACGTGTACGACCTGGAGCTCGAGCGGTTCTGGCGGCGGGCGTGGCTGTTCGTGTGCCATCAATCCGAGATTCCGGAAAAAGGCGACTACCGCCGCTTCGAGCTTGATCGCGACAACGTCATCGTCATCCGGGGCGACGACGGCCAGGTGAGAGGGTTTCACAACGTCTGCCGGCACCGGGGATCGCCGCTCGTCGGTTCGGATTCCGGACACTGCACGCACAATCTCGTAGGCCCCTATCACGGGTGGTCGTTCCGTTTCGATGGCAGCCTGCGGGCGACGCCGAAGATGCACGAGGGATTCGACCGGGAGGGGCTGGGCCTCAAGCCGGTGCATACGGAAATCTGGAACGGGTTCGTCTTCATCAGTCTTGCACGGACGGCGCCCGAGCCGATCGCCCGCCGCCTCGCCTCCGTGGACTTCGGCAACTTCGCGATGGACAAGCTCAAGATCGCATGGTCGCGCGATTACGTGATCGAGGCGAACTGGAAGCTCGCCTGGGAGAACGGCCTCGAATGCTACCACTGCGCGCTCAATCATCCGACGTTGTGCAAGTTCGTCCCGATCGACGACTACGGAGACCAGCTGAACGCCAGGCAGGCCGCCGAGTTCGACTACATTCCCGACCGTCCGTCATTGCCGGGCGTGGAGCGCAGTCGCGGAGGGCTCGCCATTCTGAAGCCCGGTCACGAACTGTCGGGGTCTACGGTGCTCCAGTGGCATCTCAGCGTGTTCGAGTTGTTTGCGGGACATGACGGCGCCTCGGCGGCGGCGTTCTATCCCCTGGGGCCGACGAAAACGCTCATCCGTTCCCTCCAGTTCGTGCACCAGGACGCCGTCGAGGGTGTTCATTACACCGCGGCGAACCTCGAGCTTGGCGCGGTCACGCGCGAGGAGGACAATGTGTTGTGCGAGCTCGTTCAGAAGGGCGTCCGGTCCCCGGCGTACGAACCGGGTCCGTTCAACGAGCGGCTAGAAGCCGGCAACCGCGTCTTCGTTCACGTTTACACTGAAACAATGCGCGCGCCGTGACGACGATACTGGCCGCCCCGGCAGATCAGGACCGGATCGGTGCAATACGCTCACAAGGGAGGAAGTCCGCCAATGACAAGAGACGACCTGAAGAAAATCCATCGCCATCTGCCCGAGTTCGCCCAGGCGTTCAAGCACGGCAAGGTTAGCCGGCGGGAATTCCTGCGCACCGCCACGTTGCTCGGCCTTTCCTCCGCCGCGGCTTACGCCATCGCCGGGCTGCCGCTGGCCGCTCCGGCGGTGGCTTCGCCGAAGGTCGGCGGTGCGGTGAGGTTCTCCATGCGCGTCCAGCCCATCGAGAGCCCGCACACCTATTCGTGGGTCATGGACTCGAACATGGCGCGCAATGTCGTCGAGTATCTGACGCGCACCCGCGATGACAACGTGACCGAGCCCTGGCTGGCCGAGAGATGGGAAGCCTCCGAGGATTTGAAGACCTGGACGTTCTATCTGCGCAAGGGCGTCACGTGGTCGAACGGCGAGCCGTTCGTGGCCGATCATGTCATCTGGAACATCAAGAGGTCTCTCGATCCGGCCGTCGGCTCGTCGACGCTTGGCCTGATGGCCAACTACATGATGAACGACAAGGGCGACGCGCTGTGGGACGCCAACGCCATCGAGAAGGTTGACGACCATACGTTCCGCCTGAACGGCCGGAACCCGCAGCTGGCCGTGCCCGAGCACTTCTTCCACTATCCTATGCTGATCCTCCATCCCTCTTCCGACGGCAAGTTCGGCGTCGGCTCGCTCGGCACCGGTTGGGCGGAGATGACGGAGTTCGAGCTCGGCAAGAAATGCGTCGTGAAACGGCGTCCCGGCTACTGGCGCGGCGAAGGGTATCTTGAGGAGGTGATGTTCATCGACCATGGCGACGATCCCGCCGCTGCGGTGGCCGCGCTGCAGTCGAAGCAGGTCGACGGCATCATCAACGTGAACCCGTCCCAGCGTGCGGCCGTTCGCGCCATGGACTGGGTGACCTTGTACAGCGTGACGACGGCCGACACGGGCGTTGCGCGCATGCAGCAGACGAACCCGCAATGGAAGGATCCGCGTGTGCGCAAGGCCATGCGCCTGGCGATCGATTCAGAAACGGTGACGAAGATCGCTGTTGCGGGGGAGGGCGTCGCCGCCGAGCACCACCAGGTCGCGCCGATCCACCCGGAGTACAGCCCCCTGCCCAACATGTACAATCCGGAGGCGGCCAAGGCGCTGCTGGCGGAGGCCGGGTTCCCGAACGGGTTCGAGACGGAAATCTTCTGCGTCGCCAGCCCCGAGTGGGAACCGCGCGCCTGCAACGTCATGGCGGAGCAGTGGGCGAAAGTCGGCGTCAAGGTGAATGTGACGGTGCTGCCGGCGGCGCAGTACTGGGAGATCTGGGACAAGGAGACGGCGCCGGTCGCCTTCACCGCCTGGTCGCACCGCCCCCTCGGCGTCATGGTTCTGGGCCTCGCCTTCCGGACGGGCGCGCCGTGGAACGAATCGAAGTGGTCGAACCCCAGGTTCGACGAGCTGCTCACAAAGGCGGAAGGTCTGCTCAACGTCGAACAGCGCCGGGCCGTCGTGAAGGAAATCGAGGAGCTGATGCAGGAGGAAGGCCCGATCGTTCAACCGGTCTGGCAGAACCTGTTCATGGCCATGTCGAGCGACGTCAAGGGCTTCTCGGCGCATCCGACCCAGTACATCTTCCCCTGGGAATGGTCGCGGGCCTGAGCGCCGGGTTGGCCGATTGGAATCTGGCGGGATAATGCACTGAGACGCTCGTCGGGGGAGCGGCCGCTGTCGCCGCTTCCGCCGCGGCGGACGGATGGCGCCGCGCCGCCCGCGAACGTCCGTCGCCGCAGCATACGCGGGGTAGTGATCGCGCCGATTCGCCTTGACGAGCTCGGCGCACGTCATAGACTGGTGTTCGAATGGTCATTCATTCGAAGCTCAACTGACCGGAAGAGTCAGCTGATCGCCTGCGGGCGGAGGAAACACCATGGACGTTGTGGACCATCTGAACGCGTTGAAGACAGGCCAGCTCAGCCGCCGGTCGTTCAACCGGGCGCTGCTCGGGGCCGGTATAGCGCTGGTGACGTCGCCGATGCTGTCGCGCCCGGCCTTTGCGCAAGAGCAGGGGACGTACTTTACGTGGGGCGGTTACGACGTGCCCCAGCTCTTCGGTCAGTACAAGGCCAAGAACGGCGCCTTGCCGAACTTCGCGATCTTTGGCGGTTCGGAGGAAGGATTGACCAAGTTGCGCGGCGGGTTCGTCGTCGATGTGGCCCATCCCTGCAACGCCGGGCTCTTGCGCTGGATCGCCTCCGGTCTCTTCCAGCCAGTCGACACCTCGCGCCTGTCGAACTGGCCCGACGTGATCCCCGAACTGGTCTCGCTCGAAGGCAACGACGCCGGAGACGGCAAGAAGTGGCTCGTGCCCTTCGACTGGGGGCAGACCTCGATCACCTACCGGACCGATCTCTTCGAGCTCAAGGGTGAAGAGAGCTGGGACATGCTCTGGGACGAGCGCTACAAGGGGCGTCTCGGCTCGCTTGCCTCAGGCGGCGACGCCTGGTGGTGCGGCGCAATCAAGGCCGGCGTGCCGTTCAAGGATATCGCGACCGACGAGGCGTTCGAAAAAATCTCCTCCGTGATGCGCGCCCAGCGTCCCTTGATCCGTATGTACACGGACGACATCACCACGCTTGAGCAGGCGCTCTCCGCCGGCGAGATCGCCGCGGCGATGACGTGGAACAGCTCGGCCACCTCCCTGAAGGCGAGGGGCGTTCCGGTGCGCTTCGCACAGCCCAAGGAAGGCGCGCTGACCTGGGTGTGCGGAATGATGATCCACAAGGACGCGCCGCAACCGGATCGCGCCTACGACATCATCGACTCCCTGCTCAGCGTCGACTCCGGTAAGTTCATGATCAACGACTACGGCTACGGCCATTCGAACCGGAAGTCGTTCGACGCCTTCGACGACGCGAAGCTCGCCGGGCTGAACCTGAGCAGGGACCCCTCCAAGATCCTCAGCGCCGGACACTTCCAGATCCCGCAGTCGCAGGAGTGGGAGGCGCGCATGAACGAAACCTTCGAGGCCATCAAGGCCGGGTTCTGACGCGCTCCGGCGATCGATCGGCGCAGGCGAGGCCGCGCCCATGGGCATGCGCGCGCGATGACGGACTCACCGCTTTCACCGGGGCGCGCGCCTCCCATGGACTCCCGCCGCTCAAGCGGTCTGGCCGCATGGTTCCATCGCAGCGAGACCTTGCGGGGCTGTCTGTTGCTGTCTCCGACGCTCGTGGTGATGACGATCGGCGTCGCCGTTCCCGTCCTCATCCTCATCGCCACGAGCTTCTGGAGCCGCGCCGGATTCGGGTTCGACACGACGCCGACCGTCGCGAACTATGCGCGCGTCGTGAACGAACCCATCTTCGGCGTGCTGCTCTTACGCTCGTTCTGGGTGGCGGGGATCGTCACGATCGCGACGGTCCTGCTGTGCTACCCGATGGCCTACTTCGTGGCGTTCCACGTCCACCGGCGCAAGATGCTGTGGATCATCCTGATGACCTTGCCGTTCTGGATGAGCTACCTGCTGCGCGTCTTCGCGTGGAAGGTGATCCTCGGTTACGAGGGCGTCATCAACACCGGCCTGCAAAGCCTCGGACTGATCCAGGCGCCGCTGGAGTTCCTGCTCTACAGCAGGACGGCCGTGATCATCACCCTGGCGCACGCCTGGGCCGCCTTCGCGATCCTTCCGCTTTACGTCTCCCTTGAGAAGATCGATCGCTCGCTGCTGGAGGCGGCGGCCGATCTCGGCGACGGGCCGGTGCGACGCTTCCTGCGCGTCACCCTGCCGCTCTCCATGCCGGGCGTCATCGCGGCGATGTTCCTGATCTTCATTCCCACCTCGGGCGACTACATCACGCCGGTCCTGCTTGGCGGACCCGACGGAGCGATGATCGGAAACCTGATCCAGTTGCAGTTCGGGCCGGTCAACAACTGGCCGATGGGGGCGGCGCTGTCGATCGTGCTGATGCTCTGGATCGCGGCGGTTTCGGTCGTGTTTCTGTTTCTGGCGCGAACCTTCCGGGAGCGTGTGGTATGACCGGCGCCGCGTATCTCCAGCGACCGAACCGACCGTTGCAGGTCTACGCCGCCCTGTTCCTGATCGTTCTCTACGTGCCGATCCTGTTCATCCCGCTCTTCAGCTTCAACACGTCGATCTATGTGCGCTTTCCGATCGAGGGGTTCACCACCAACTGGTACGTCGAGCTTGCAGATCGCGGCTCCCTTTGGGACGCGCTCGGCAATAGTCTGCGCGTCGGCCTCGTGGTGTCGGTGATCTCGACGGCGCTGGGCGTTCTGGCGGCGCGCGCCATCACCCGCAACCGCCTGCCGGGACAGAGCGCGATCGTGGCCTTCGTCATGCTGCCGCTCGTGATCCCCGGCGTCATCTTCGGCGTCGCGCTGCTCGTGCTGATCAGCCGCCTGGGCGTTCCGCTGTCGCTCTACACCGTGACGCTCGGCCACCTGATCGTCTGCCTGCCGTTCGCCATCTCGACGCTCCTGCCGAGGTTCGAGGGATTTGACCGGTCGATGGAGGAAGCCTCGGCCGATCTGGGGGAGAACGCCTGGTGGACCTTCTGGCGCGTCACCTTCCCGATCGTGTCGCCGGGCGTGGTGGCGAGCCTTCTGCTGACGTTCACCGTCTCGTTCGACGAGTTCATCATGGCGTTCTTCCTCTCGGGCGCCGATCCGACGCTGCCCATTTACATCTGGTCGCAGCTTCGCTTCCCGCAGGAGTTTCCTTCGGTTCTCGCCCTGTCCACGATCATCATCGTGGCGTCCTTCGTTCTGGTTTTCGCGGCCTTGTGGATCGGCCGGCTCGGCGCCGTGGAGCGCGCCGCGGGGAGCGCGCGTCCATGAACGAAAGGCCGCCGCTGATATCGATCCGCAATGTCTCGAAGCGGTTCGGCGACTACGAGGCCGTCAAGGGCGTCTCCCTCGACATCCGGGCGGGCGAATTCTTTTCGCTGCTCGGCGCGTCCGGATCGGGCAAGACGACGCTTCTGCGCATGATCGCCGGCTTCGAGGGAACGAGCGGGGGTGAGATTTATATCGACGGCCGGCCGATGACGGCGGTCCCGCCCTATCGCCGGCCGATCAACATGGTGTTTCAGAACTATGCGATCTTTCCGCACCTCAACGTGCAGGACAACATCGCCTACGGTCTGCGCAGGCTGGGACTGTCGCGCGCGCAGCGGCTGGCGCGCGTGAACGAGATGCTCGAACTGGTGCAGCTGCCGGGCTACGGCTTGCGGCGCGCCCATGAACTGTCGGGCGGCCAGCGGCAGCGCGTGGCGCTGGCGCGGGCGCTGGTCTTGCAGCCCAAGGTGCTTCTGCTGGACGAACCGCTTGGCGCGCTCGACAGGCAACTGCGCGACCAGATGCAGGTTGAGCTGCGCCGGCTTCAGCGGACGGTGGGGATCACCTTCGTCTTCGTCACGCACGATCAGGAGGAGGCCCTCACCCTCTCGGACCGCATCGGGGTGATGGAGGATGGGCGCGTCCTCCAGGTCGACAGCCCCGGCGATCTCTACGAGCGGCCAAGATCCCGGCGGGTCGCGGCGTTCATCGGCAAGACGAACCTGCTCGACGCGCGCGTCGTATCGCGGCGTAACGGCCGCGTCACGCTCGAGATTGACAGCCTTGGCGCTCTCGATCTTCCGGCGAACGCGGCGCCCGGCGCGGTTGGCGCCTTGCTGTGCGTTTCGATACGGCCGGAGAAGCTCGCGCTTCACGACGCTCCGCCCGCCGCCGACCAGCGCGCCCTGAAGGGCGAGGTGGCGGCGGCGAAGTATCTGGGTGAGCGGAACCACCTGACGATCCGTGTCCCGGGGGGCCGGACGTCGCTTCTGGTCTCCGAGCAGAACACCGCGAGCACCGGAGCCGGGCGTCTCGCTGAGGGCCGCCCCGTTTGGCTGACGTGGCGAAACGATGCGCTGGTGGTGATGGACCCCGACTGAAGTCTCAACTCCACCCGCCGACTGTTCCCGTCAGGAACGATTCAAGGATTACAGGGATCGCAAGAGATGCAAACCCAAGCCGCCGAGACGCCCCGCAGCCGCTTCGCACCCCCGGAAGAACGCCGCCGACAGCTCATCGAGGCGACGCTCCAGGTGGTCGCCGAGCGGGGCCTCATGGGAACCAAGGTCTCCGACGTCACCGAACGGGCCGGCCTCTCGGTCGGCGCGGTGAACCACCATTTCACCTCCAAGGAAGAGCTGCTGACCGCCACGCTCGCGTGTCTGGCGGAAGAGCTGCAGGCGCAGTGGTATCCGGTCGTTCTCGAGACCGGGCTTGGCCCCGCCGACAAGCTTGGCGCCATCGTCGACTGCCTCTACGACCCGAAAGTGTGCACTCCGGTCAAGATCGCCGTGTGGTTCGCCTTCTTTGGCGACGCCCATTACCGGCAGGTCTACCGCGACATGGTCAAGGCCTTCGATCACGAACGCACGACGGCCATCGCCGGCGTCATTGCGGCGCTCAAGGACGACGGAGGTTATCCCGAAGCCGATCCGGACGTCATCGCGCAATCGATCGAGTCGCTGGCGGACGGCTTGTGGCTGGCGTTGCTGCTCTATCCGGAGCGTATGACCCGGGAAGCCGCCCGCCAGCAAACCCGGACGCTGCTCGCCACGCATTTTCCCCGGCACTTCGGCGCTTCGGCCGAGGCCGCCGCGCCGTGTGACGCGCCGGGTCAATGCCTGGGAACGCCATGAGGCCAGTAGGGGCGACGAAGCGCATGACGGGCTCCGGCCATGGCGCTGCACTGCGTGCGGCGGTCGCGCTGTGCGTTCTGGCCCTGGTCGTCCTTGGCGTCCTGACGGGACAGCGCCATCTGGCGCGCGGCGGTTCGGG
Source organism: Aestuariivirgaceae bacterium (assembly GCA_036746875.1). GTDB lineage: Bacteria > Pseudomonadota > Alphaproteobacteria > Rhizobiales > Aestuariivirgaceae > DAIODI01. Next base: position 21,515 of record DAIODI010000005.1, read on the forward strand.
CGCCGTGGATCGTCTCGCCGACGGCGCGCCGCCGGCGGGTAGGCCTGCGGAGGCCGGCGGCGTCGCGGTCCCGTGCGGCGCATGCGAGGCGCGCCATCGCCACATCACGCGCCAGTGGGAGGCCACGCCGTGACTGCGCCGGCGCCCGGCCCGGCCTCGACCCGTCGTGACCTGCGCTTGCCGTGGACTGATGACTGAAGGAACCAGAACGTGAGCCGTGATCCCCGCTACGATGTGCTGTTCGAGCCGATCAGGATCGGCCCGGTCACCGCGAAGAACCGCTTCTATCAGGCGCCTCATTGCACCGGCATGGGGTATTTGCGCCCCCACATGCTGGCGGCCATGCGGGGCGTCAAGGCGGAGGGCGGCTGGGGCGTGGTGTGCACGGAGTACAACTCCATCCATCCCACCTCGGACGATCTCACCCATGTTTCGGCGTCGTTGTGGGACGACAACGACATCGGCGCGCACCGGCTGATGACCGACGCCGTCCATGAGCACGGCGCGCTCGCCGGGGCCGAGCTTTGGTACGGCGGCGCCCGGTCTTCGAACCAGTTCACCCGCCTCGTTTCGATGGATGTCGACAGCATCCCGAATCTCGCCGGCCACCCGTTCCAGACGCGCGCAATGGACAAGGCCGACATCCGCAACTTGCGCCGCTGGCATCGCCTCGCAGCCCTGCGGGCGCGTGACGCCGGCTTCGACATCGTCTATGTCTACGCCACCCACGGATACCTGCTGGCGAACTTCCTCGATCCGCGCATGAACACGCGGACGGACGAGTACGGCGGTTCGCTGCCGAACCGGGTGCGGCTGGTTCGCGAGCTGATCGAGGAGACGAAGGAAGCGATCGGCGACCGCTGCGCCGTGGCGGTGCGGTTCAAGGCCGACGAAACCATCGGCCAGGACGGCGTTCCGGAATTCGGCGAGCGGCGTGAGATGTTCGCGTTGCTCGCCGGCCTGCCGGACCTGTGGGACATCAATATCGCCGACTACACCCTCGAAATGGGCGTCTCGCGCTTCGTGCAGGAAGGCGCGCTCGAGCCCTACATGTCGTGGGTCAAGAGCGTCACGTCGAAGCCGGTCGTCACGGTCGGCCGCTTCACCTCACCGGACGCCATGGTGAGCCAGATCCGGCGCGGCATCGTCGATCTGATCGGCGCGGCGCGTCCTTCGATCGCCGATCCATTCCTGCCGAAGAAGGTCGAGGAGGGCCGCCTTGAGGACATTCGCGAGTGCATCGGCTGCAACGTCTGCTACTCGGGCGACAGCCTCGGCGTGCCGATCCGCTGCACGCAGAATCCGGCGATGGGCGAGGAGTGGCGCAAGGGCTGGCATCCCGAGCGCGTGCGGATCAAGGGGTCGAACAGCCGTATCCTGATCGTCGGCGCGGGACCGGCCGGCCTCGAGGCGGCCCGTTCGCTCGGGGCCCGCGGCTACGAGGTCAAGCTCGCCGAGGCGGGCCGCGAACTCGGCGGTCGTGTCGTCCGCGAGGCGCGCCTGCCGGGCATGAGCGCCTACGGTCGCGTGCGCGACCACCGTGAGCAGCAAATCCTCAAGCTTGCGACCGTCGAAGTCTTCCGCGAGAGCCGTCTGACGGCCGACGACGTGTTCGCCGTCGAAGCGGATCATGTCGCCATCGCCACCGGCGCGTCGTGGCGGCGCGATTGCTTCGATGGCAAGACCTTCGTGCCCATAGCCGCCGAAGGAGTCGCCGTCTTCACGCCCGACGACATCATGGACGGCCGGCTTCCGGCCGAAGGCCCGGTCGTCGTCTACGACAGCGACAACTACTATCTCGGTGGCGTCATCGCCGAGAAGCTGCGCGCCGGCGGACTTGCAGTCACCTACGTCACCGATTCCGACAGCGTGTCGGCGTGGGCCGGCAACACCTCGGAGCGCTGGCGCATCCGCGCCAGGCTGGTCGACGTCGGCGTCGCCATCGTCACCGCGCACAGCCTCGCCGCCTTCGATGGGCAGGCGGCGACGCTGTCGTGCGAGTACTCCGGCGCGCGGATTCAGGTTCCGGCCGGGGCCGTCGTTCTTGTGACGGCGAGAAAGCCCAACGCCGCGCTCTATCATGAGCTTGTCGCGGCCAGCCGCGGCGCCGCCAAGGGGATGGCGGTGAGGGGTTAACGCAAGTGGGGTAGG
>DAIODI010000005.1:23675-33102 GCA_036746875.1 Aestuariivirgaceae bacterium
AAAGCCCACCGACGAGCTCATTCATGAGCTTGCCGCGACCGCCGGCGGCGACGACTCGCGCTTGCCGTTCAGGCTTTCCCGCATTGGCGATTGCGAGGCCCCCGCAATCGTCGCCGCCGCGGTCTACTCGGGCCGCCGGTACGCCGAGGAGATGGACGCCCCCATCAATCCCGACCTGCCGCTCAAACATGACCGGCCGGTGATCGCCGGCGATCCTCGCCGCAACGGGCCGCGACGCGAAAGAGGCCGTGGAGCCGCCTCGCGGCGGGCGGTTTACGGGACTGGAGATCCGCCGTGAGTCCGGCCCGGCTGGGCGACCGGAAGGAACGAAGCGATGGTTGGGGAGAGGTGACCATTGCGACGGCGGACGGCGTACGCCAGACGCTTGTCGCGGGCGACGTGTGCTTTATCGCGAAGGGGACGGTCACCACGTGGGACGAGCCGGCCTGCCTCAAGGAAGCACGACGCGACCGTCGATGTTGCACGCTGACGGCGGCCAGCCATCCTCAAGGGATCACCGGCGATGACCTATGACGCAATCGTTGTCGGAGGCGGTCACAACGGACTGACCACGGCGGCCTATCTCGGCAAGGCCGGGCTGAGCGTCCTTGTGGTCGAACGCCGGGCGGTCCTCGGCGGCGCGGCGGTGACGGAGGAGTTCTTCCCCGGCTACCGCAACTCGATCGCATCCTACACCGTCAGCCTTCTGCGCCCGGAGGTCATCGCCGAACTGGATCTCAAGCGTCACGGCTACGAGACCATCGCGCACAAGGGGTCTCTCTATATGTTCTCCGAGGGCGAACCGATGCTGCTGACCGGCGTCGAGACCCGGGATCGTGCGGCCTACGCCCGCCACTCCAACGCCGACTACGACGCGACGGTGCGGTTCTACGAGACGGTGGAGCGCGTCGGGGCCGTGCTGCGGGCGCAATGGCTCAGGGAGCCGCCGCCGCTCGGCGGCGGAGCCTTCGATCTGGCGCGCCTGCTGCCGGCGGGAAACGCGTTTCGCAAGCTGCCGGGCGCCGATCGGCATTTCCTGATGCAGCTCTTCACCTCTTCAGCGTCGAGCCTGGCGGAGCAATGGTTCGAGAGCGAGCGCGTCCGCAACAAGTTCCTAGGACACTGCGTGTCCAGCAACTTCGCCAGTATGGATGCGCCGGGATCCGCCCTGCCGCAGTTTCAGAACGCGCTGGGCGAGTTCGAAGGGCGCCGCGGCGGCTGGGGCCTGGCGAAGGGCGGGATGGGCGCGATCACGCAGGCCATGGCGAGGGCCGGCGCAGAGCACGGCGTCGCGTTCCGGTGCGGCGCGCCCGTGGATCGCATCCTGATCGAGCAGGGCAAGGCGGTTGGCGTCCGTCTGGACAACGGCGAGGAAATCCGCAGCCGGATCGTCGTGGCGAACACCGATCCCAAGAGAACCTTCCTGAAGATGGTGGGGCGCGAGCGCCTGCCGGACGGCTTCGCCGACGCCATCGCCAACCTGCGGTATGGCCACGCCTCGCTGCGCATGAACCTCGCCCTCGCCGGCGCGCCGGAGTTCGCCGGGCTCTCCGCCGGAGACAACGACCTCGCACGCGCTTCAGCGCTCTACATCTATCCGAGCGGCTTCGAGATCCAGGCGGGATATCAGGCGGCCTGCGAAGGCAGGATCCACGAGGCGCCCTATGTGAACATGCTGATCCCGTCGAGCCAGGATCCCACGCTTGCTCCGCCCGGCCATCACGTCATGAGCCTGCTGTGCAAGTACTATCCCTACCGGCTGGCGGGCGCAGGCGACTGGACGCAGATCAAGGAACAGGTGGCCGACGCCATTATCCGGCGGGTGGCGCGCCATATCCCCAACCTACCGGACCTGATCGTCGGGCGGCAGGTCCTGTCGCCGGCGGATCTTGAGCAGATTTTCGGACTGACCGAGGGGGATATCTTCCATGGCCGCCACGACCTCGACCAGATCTTCTCGCTTCGCCCCCATCCGGATGCGGCGCAGTACCGAACCCCGGTGGACAAGCTGTACCTGTGCGGTTCGGGAACTCACCCTGGAGGCGGCGTCTCCGGCGCTCCGGGCCGGAACGCCGCCATGCGCATCGTCGCCGACCTTGGCGGGCGTGGCCGTGGCGCGTGGAAGCGCCTGATCCCGGGCGCGCCGCGGTGATGTTTCGCGTGGCGGCCGGGCGAAAGCATGACCAAATCGGGCTGCGCCAGACCGGATTCCGCTCCAGGCCGCAAAAATCAATCGCACCTTGCGTTGATTGTGAGAAAAGTCACAGACACACTGAGCGTGAAATAAGATAAGTTGTTAAGTGAGTTGCTAGGCTTCGAACCGGTGGGTGGTGACGCATGGACTGGGAGCACGCGATTGTCTTGAGGCGGGTCAAGACCCTGCTCGGCGACATCGGCGTCGCCGGGATCTGGGGAATCGGTCCTGTCTTCATTGACGAGGACGGCACGGCGGACTGCATCGTGCGGATGAACGTCGGCGGCGTCGATCTCTCCGACCCGGTCTTCGTCTACACTGGCCGGCGAACGCTTGTCGTCACCCTTCGCTGCGAGACCCACAGCCGGTTGAACGCCGCCAACCTGTTTGTGGGCGGGCCGGCGCCACGTATCTTCCCGGGGCGGTTGCGCGGCGGCGATTACTGCCAGAACACCGCGTGGTGCGGATACGGCACGATCAGTTTCTTCAGTTCCGTCAGGATCGACGGGCGGCAGTTCGACCACGCCTGCGTCAGCTGCGCCCATGTCCTGCAGCACCCGCAGAATACAGATGTCGAAGCCGGACCTTTCGGCGTTTGCATGACGGTGGAATGGGCGAGCCCGCTCCCCGACGCCGGCAAGTGGACCGATGTCGCCGTCGCCAAGCCGTACAACAGGATTGCTGATGAGTTGGTCGTCCGCGGTCTCGGCAAGATCCAAGGCATGCGGCAGCCCGCGGCCGGCGATATCGTCCTGAAATACGGCGCCACAACAGGACTGACCGCTGGCCTCGATTTCGGGCTTGTCTGGCGCGCCATCGATCACACCGCCCCGACCACCCTTTACCTGGTGCGCACGGTCTGGGGAAACTTCAGCGCCGTCGGCGATTCAGGCGCGGCGGTTTTGGACCAGTCGCGCAATCTCCTGGGTCTTGTCGTCGGCGGCATACCCGGTTTGCGGGGCGAACAATGGTACTTGCCGGTCTTGCCGGAGGGCGAAGCGCCGCCGGACAGCGAGCTTTCCGCGCTCCGGCTTGGGTTTGTATGAAGGAGCCAGAGCATGAAAGTTGGCAGACGCAGTAACGTGACGGAGATCGGGAAAACCATCGTTGAAGCCTGGCGGAAGGCGATTGACAGCGGCGAAGACCCGCAGAAGTGGTCCGCGATGATCCGCGACTATCTTCGACAGTCGATGGCCTCGAAGCTCGATGGCGACGACACGAATGGCCGCAAGCGCACGGTGGTGTATGATTTTGTCTTCGACGAAGACCTCGACGACGACACGCGCCTTGTCTGGATTGCGGTGCCGATGCCTGATCCAAGCGCTAACCAAGAAGACGGTTCCGCCGACAAGGCCCAGGCGTGGAAAAAATACATCGACGACAAATTCTCCAGTAACAGCGATTATGCGGCCCTCGGCAGGGCCGTTCTGTTCGGGTGCGGACGATGACACAAGAAACGCAGACTGAGCCATCGAACCGGCCGGTCCTTGAGAGCCCGGGCATCAGCCAGCTGATCCACGACAGCGAACAATGGTTCCTCCTCACAGGAGTGTTCCTTGGCCCGGTCAAGATGTTTGTCAGTCCGGTCCAATCGCAAGATCGGCCGGCATTGATTGAACTCGAGATTGACACGAGCTTGCTGCCGTCCAACCTCGATGTGAGAATCGGACGCGAAGTCACGAAGGCTCTTGGCGAGTATGAGATCTTCGCGATGATCGGCGACAAGGAGTCGCCCAGATATCCGTTCTCGGTCGTGTTGGCGCAGGAGTCGCCTGCGTGTGGCGCAATCGAGCGGCGCAACCTGCTCCAGCGGCGTCAAAGGAACAGTTGGCTTTCGAAGCAACGCTGATCGCGGCGCCGGGCAAGAACCAGCCGCCGTTCCCGCTCAGTAGATGATGGGATTGGGGTTGAGCCCGGCCTCCGCCAGGGGCGCCGGGCGTTCTCCAGTCCGGACCGGCACGTCGAACAGCCGTCCCGGAGCGAGGCGGGGCCAGATCGGCCGCAAGGCCGGCACGATGGCGCGGACCACGGTGACCGGCTCTTGCGCCAGGGTCACGGCGAAAGCCTCCAGATTTGCCCTGGACAGCGTTGCGAGGAGGTCGGCAAGCGAGCCGGGACCGCAGCCGCGAGGGTTCACCTCGCCCTTGGGCGCAAGCCACCGCGCCTGCGCGATCGTCAGTCGCCCCGCCAGCGCAACGAGATCCGGCCCGCCTGCATCGCCGCTGCGGCGTAACCGCTTGCTGGCCTCGAATTGGGCCAGTTCGCCCACGGCCGAAAGGGCCGCCTCGCCATGTGTCCAGCCCGCGCCAAACCCCAGCGAGAGATCGTCGCCGGTTTGCGAGGAGGTTATCGCCGCGGCCACCGGCACGCCGAGATCGCTCGACAGGTCGAGAACCCAGCAGCGCCGTCCCCGGCTTTCGGTCCAGTCCGCAAAGATCCCAATCTGCGCCGGCAGGGTCGCGACCGGGATCGACGGCCGCTCAAGCTCATTGTACCACCAGATCGCCACGGCATCGCGCTCGATCAGTTCCAGCAGCGCATGCGCGCACGCCCGCTCCTGATCATGGTGCGCGGCAAGGCCGCTGCTGTCAGACACGGGGAACCCTTCCTCCAGCGGATCGGGATAACCCAGCAGGACATGGGCCGCCGGAACACGAACTTCCCTGCCGTCCACGAGCGATCGGGCCACCAGCCAGTCAAGCGGGCGCTGGGGATCGAGGGGCGCAGGCCAATGGTGGTCCCGGGCGTGCAGCCGGTTCCAGCGGTGTCGCGTTTCGTATTGCCGGCTCGACAGCAGAACAAGCCGGCGGGGATCGATAGCTTCAACAGCCGTCGTGCTGAAGCTGAAGAGCTCCGTCGCCGTGTTCGGACGATAGATCGCGGCGGCGCGCTCGGCCGCCTCCATCCGGCATCGCCGGTGCGCCTCATCCCGGCTGAACCCCCAACCGCTGACCACGCGCATTTGACCATTCGGGCGCGGTTCAAGCACGGCGGCCGATATGAGCACCGGGCAGCCGGCCTCTTCGTTGAGATCGACGAGTCTCAGAGCGTCCGCCATGCGCCTTCGTTTCACCAAGCTGGCAATCCGACGGGCATTTATTGTAGCATGTCGCAAGCGGGGAGCGAGGAAACTAGTGGCGGCATCTGGGGCGCGTTACCGGGAACCTCAGGACAACCGTCCGGGGCAGGGGACGAGGACGGCCATTATTGCAGCCGACCTCGTCGGATACAGCTCGCTGGTGTTCCTCGATCCCCACGCGGGTATCGCCACCCTGCGTGAAACCCGGTCGTACATTGTCGGCGCCATCGAAATGCACGGCGGGAACGTGCTTCAAACGCCAGGCGATTTCGTGCTCGCCGCGTTCGATCGCCCGGAATCAGCGCTTCCGGCGGCGGCGGCCGCGCAGAGCGAGATACTCAAGCACTGCATGACCCGCGGAACCGTGGAGGGAGGCCACTGGAAGATCGGCGTCGAGGTTGGCGAGATGTTCTGCGTCGATTCAGACTATTACGGAACGCCGATCAACGTCGCCTCGCGCCTGCAGGCTCTCGCCGCGGCGGGGGAAATCTGGTTCAGCGATCAGGTGCCAGGCCGCGAGACGTTTCCCGAGGGCTTTACGGTTCATAACGTGGGCGCGAAACAACTCAAGAACATCGGCGGCAAGATATCGGTCTATCGCGCCTCTCACCGCGAGTATAACAAGCTACTGTCGAGGGAAGTGCGCCGGGGCACGCTGCCGGCCCGGCTGTTTCAGCACCTGCGCAAACCGGTCGTGAGGCTGCAAAGACTGAAGGTGCCCGCCGGGAACGACGACCTGGCGTTTATCAGCGTAGCGCTGGTGGACGAGATTCATCTCGTACTCTCGCGGTTGAGCGGATCGCTCGAGGTCCTGCATGAGGAGGATGCTCCCGACACGCGACCTGACTACACGCTGGTCGGTACGATCCAGCAGGCTGGCCCAAAGATACGGCTCGTTTGCCGCCTTGACGCGCGTTCGAGCGGTCGCGCCGTCTGGGCAGAGCGGTTCGAGAGCGACCTGACCCAGTCTTTCAACCTTCAGGACCGGATCGCCAGCGAGATCGTGTCGGCGCTGCAGATCAGTCTGACGGAGGGCGAGCAGGCGCAGCTCTGGAAACGCGGAACCTCCAACGGGCGGGCGTGGGAGAGTTTCCAGCGCGGCCACGATTTCGAGCGCCGGTACACCCGGCAGTCGCACGCCCGCGCCAAGGCGTATTATGAGGAAGCCCTGGCTCAGGATGCCGAATATCTCAGCGCCATAGTCGCTGTCGGCTTTTGCCATCTCGATGAGGTCAGGCTTGGGTGGAGCGCCGACGAGGCCGCATCGGTCAACGCCGCCGCGTCGATCTTCGAGCGGGCGAAGGCGATATCGATGAACCACCCCGACGTGCTGGCGCTGCTCGCCTACATCAACTTCTTCCGGGGCGACCATGTGGAGGCTCTCGAAACCATGACTCGCGCGGTGGCGCTCGCTCCCCAGAGCCCGGAGATTGTGGCTTACCGGGGCGCGCTTCTCGACCTGGTTGGCGATTTCCGCGGGGCCGTGTGGTCATACACGCATGCGCTGACACTGGCGCCGCATTCCCCGGCATGGATGGCGTCCAACCTCGGTCTTTCACTGCTGGCGCTGGGCGATAGCTTCGAGGCCGAGCGCGTGTACCGCGAAGTCCTCGACAGCCATCCGGATTACGTGCGCGCCTGTATCGGTCTCACCGTTTCCCTGGTGCGTCAGGGCCGGATGAGGGATGCGCGCGAGATGGCGAACCGGCTGATGGCTCTCGATCCGGCCTTCACGCCGGAGGAGTGGGCGCGCTCCCGCCCGTTTCCGCAAAGGGATCTTGTGGAGTCGTTCGTGGCCGATCTCCGTTTGGCCCTGACTGAGGCGGCCGAGGGCGGTTAGTGCATCATCCCGCCAGGTGGCGGCCACTTGGCGGACAAAGATGATGCGAATACAAAGCGATAGAGCAGGCGCCCTGATCGGTCAGGTCGAGACCTGCCCTAGGCGGCTTCCGTTGCGGCGCGGCGCTTCACCCGCTGTTCGCGGTGCAGCAAATAGAGACCGGCGCCGACGATGACGGCGATGCCGAACCAGCCCCGGGTGTCGGGCCACTCGCTCCAGAACAGGAAGCCGAGGAGCACGCTCCAGATCAGGCCCGTGTATTCGAACGGCGCCACGACGCTCGCCTCCGCCACCCGGTAGGCCTGGGTCAGAAGCACCAGGCCAGCCGCGGCGACGATCCCGCATGCCGCCATCAGCAGCAGATCGGTGAGCGGCGGCGTGGACCAGCCGCGCAGGAGGAAGCCGAGGCTCTTGTGCGCTTCGCTTGCGTGCTCGCCGTCGCCGAACACGGCCGCGAGCGCCAGCGCCCCGGCGAGGAACACCGCGTTGCCGTAGGTCGCCATCACGGCGGCTGTTTCGCGCCCGCCGAGCCAGCGCGCCATCACCATCGACAGGCCGTAGGAGAAGCCCGCGTAGACGGGAAGCAGCATCGCCCAGTCGAAGGCGTCGGTGTCAGGACGCACCACGATCACCACGCCGGCGAAGCCGAGGACCAGCGCCAGCCATCGTTGCAGGTCAACACGCTCTCCGAGGAACAGAACCGACAGGATCGTGATGAACAGCGGCGCGGTGAAGTAGAGCGCCACGCACGTCGCCATCGGCAGCGCCGCCAGCCCGAGATAGTAAGCCGTGTAGGCGGTGAACATGATCGCGCCGCGCGCCAGCAGCACCTTCCACCCCGAGGTGGCGAGGGTGCGAAGGCCGCCATCCAGCGCCACCAGCGCCAGCAGCAGCGGGAACGCGGTCAGGCTACGCAGCACCAGCGCCTGGTGCACGGGGTAGTCGCCGCTGATCAGCTTGATGATCAGGTCCTGGATCGAGAACACCGCCACGCCCAGGCACAGGCTTGCGACGCCGCGGCCGCTGTCGCGCATCAGGGGAGGCGGTGAAGACATCGTCGCTGGGCTCGCAAGACCGGGATCGCCGCTTGGTAGCAGGGATTTGCGCATCCACAAGCGGGCTTTTCGGCAGGGAAACCATGCGCGCCGGGCGGTTGTAGTCTGGCGGCCGCAAATGCCTGGCCGCCATCGCCTCAACGGTGGCGCTCGCCGCCGCGTGCATCGTCACGCTCAACAACACACCCTTGCCCGATGCGAGGGCGCCGGGCAATCTGCCGCTCCGTTGGGGGAAAGCATCATGCAGGGCGAACGCGTCGCCTGGTTCAACGGCCGGTTCGTGCCGGAGAGCGAGGCGAAGGTATCCTTCCGCGATTACGGCTTTTCGGTCGGCGACGGGGTGTTCGACACCGCGCGCACCTTCGCCGGCAGGCCGTTTCTGCTGGAGGAACACGTCGCGCGGCTCTACCGCTCGCTGGCCTACATCCGCCTCGATCCCGGTCTCGCGCCGCAGGACATGCTTCGGCGCACCCGCGAGACCATTGAGCGCAACCTGCCGCTGCTTCCCGACAGCGAGGACTACTGGGTGACTCAGTGGGTGTCGCGCGGCGAGCGCAGCCTCAGCCGGTCCGGCGCGGCGTCGGCGCCCACCGTGATCATCGAATGCGCGCCGCTGCCGTTGCGCGAGCGCGCCCGCGGCATGCGCGACGGCCTCGACGTGGTGACGCCGCCGGGCATCCGCCGGACGCCGCCGGAAGCGATCAGCCCGCGGATGAAATCGCTGAGCTACGCCAACCTCGCCGCCGGCGACCAGGAGGTGCAGGCGCTCAAGCCCGGCGCGACCTGCGTGCTGCTCGACACCCGCGGCTGTCTGGCCGAAGGGCTGGGCTCCAACATCTTCGTGGTGAGGAACGGCGAGGTGCTCACGCCCCACGAGCGATTCGTGCTTGCCGGCCTGTCGCGCCAGACGGTGATCGAGATCGCCGGGGCCATCGGCGTCGGCCTGCGCGAGGCCGACATCGACCTCTACGACGCCTATGTGGCCGAGGAGGTTTTCATTACCTCGACGAGCTGGTGCCTTGCGCCGGTGCGCTCGCTGAACGGCCGTCCGGTGGGAACCGGGTCCACCCCGGGGCCGGTGACGCGGCGGCTGATGGACGGATACATCGCGCGCCTCGGCGGCTTCGATTACGTGGCGCAGTATCTGCGCTTCGCCAACTGAGGCGGCGTCCGACCCGACTGCATCCGGCCGCTTGATCTATTGGGTCTTGCATCATCTCTTTCCGCCAAACGGCGGCCACCTGGCGGGATGGGTCTCA
>DAIODI010000006.1:0-31016 GCA_036746875.1 Aestuariivirgaceae bacterium
CCGCGCCCGACGCCAGCTACATCGCGACGGAGGGCCCGTTGGGGAGCGCCGCGCGCTCGTGGTGCCTCGTTCGCGGCATGCGCTTCGCCACCGGCTTCCACTCGCGTTTTCCCGAATTCGCGGCCGCACGGCTGCCGGCGCCCGGCGTGCTGGAACTGGGCTACGGCGTCCTGCGCTGGTTTCACCGGCCATCGTCGGCGGTGCTGGTTCCGACAGCGGCGGTCGCCCGCGAGATCGAGGCCGCAGGCTTTCGCAACGTGCGGACCTGGACGCGCGGCGTCGATCATCGCCTGTTCCATCCGCAGAAGCGCGCCGACCCCGGCGGGCTGTCCCGCCCGATCCTGCTCTACGCCGGGCGGGTGGCGGCCGAGAAGGGCGTCGCCGACTTTCTTGCGACGAAGACGCCCGGCACGAAGGTCGTCGTCGGCGACGGGCCGGACCGGCGGCGGTGCGCCGCGCGCCACCCGGAGGTGGTGTTCGCCGGCTACCAGTTCGGCGAAGACCTGGCGCGCTGGATGGCGGCGGCCGATGTGAAGGTGTTTCCAAGCCGCGTGGACACCTTCGGTCTCGTGATGCTGGAGGCGATGGCGAGCGGAACGCCGGTCGCCGCCTATCCCGTGCCCGGTCCTGTGGATGTGGTGGCGGACGGCGTGAGCGGGGCTCTCGACGCGGACCTCGACGCGGCGATCCTGCGGGCGCTGGCGATTCCGCGCGAGGCGGCGCGGGCCCATGCGCTGGGCTTCACGTGGGAGCGCACGGCGCGAGTGTTCGCAGACTACATGGTTCCCGCCTGGCCCGGCGAACGGGCGGCCTGAGGCGGAAACCGGACCACGGCAAGCCAGGCGTAGCCGCGCAGGATGCGGCTGAACTCCAGCCGCCCGCCGGCGCTTGCAGCGACTCCCTCAAGCGCCGTTTCCAGGCCGGCGCGCGGCGTGACATGGAAACGCGAAAGCCACGCGAACAGGGCGCGCCGGAATACGTCCGGCAGCTCCTCGCACTGACCGAAATCGACGACGTGCAACGATCCGCCCGGCGCGATGTGCTGCGCCGCCGTGCGGAGTGCGGCCTCCCAGTCCGGCGCCATCGACAGCGTGTAGGAGAAGTACACGCGGTCGAAAGTGTCGCGGCCGAACAGCGTGCTGCTGTCGAAGCCGGCGGCGTCGCCCTGCCTGAGCGCGATGCGGTCTTCGAGGTGCGCCCGCCTGACCGCCGACCGCGCCGACTTCAGCATCTCGGCGGAGAGGTCGATTCCGTAGAAATGCGCGTCCGGCGACCGCCGCGCCGCGTGGATCAGGTTGCGCCCGGTGCCGCAGCCGATCTCCAGCACCGAACCCCGGTGCGGCGGAAGCAGGCCCGCAAGCATCTCATCGCGGCCGAACAGGTAATAGCGGCGCGTCACATCGTAGATGTGGCGCTGGCGACGATAGATGCTGTCGAGCAGCGCGCCATGCTGGCGGTCCCCGATCACCGTTTCGGGCATACCCGGTCCTCAAGGACGTAGAGATGGAACCCGCCGTAGATCGAGGAGCGGTCGGCCTGCGTCAAGGCGCGGGAGCGATCTTCCTCGTATCGCCATCGATCGAGGATTGCCGCCGACAGCCGGCCCGTAAGGATCGAGGCCTCGCCGGCGGTGCGGAAGATCACGCGGGCGCCAGGGCGCGCGGTGCGCGTGATCTCGCGCCACAGGGCGTCAAGCTGGTCCGGGCGCATCCAGTCCTGGGCGTCGAGCAGAACGTACCTGTCGGCGCTCTCGTCCCGCATGGCGGCGAGCGCTTCGGTGAACGACATGCGCCGCACCTCGGCCCGCCCGGCGGCGGCGCGGATGGCGGCGTAGTTCGCATGCTGAAGGTAGGGCGGCGCAGGACCCGCGCCCGCCGGGGCGTAGGCGCGGTTGAAGGCCTGCCAGGCGAAGTAGTTGTCGCGCAAAGGAAAGCCGCAGGCGAGCCGTTCCAGCCGTTGCTTCAGCACAGATGCGATATCACCGCCGCCGGAGGCTGCGAGTTCGGCGTACTGCGCCGGAGGAATGCCGAGCCCAAACAACGACACGGGCCGCGCCGACAACCAGCGCACCATGCGGCGTTCGAACAGCGGCGCGATGTTGACCTCGAAGAAGGCGCGCTGCTCCTCAAGCGTGCGCGCTGCGAGCAGGCCGCGCAGGTCGACGCCGTAGACGCGGGCGAGGCCGTGACCGAACCCGATAAAACGGCCGAGCAGTCCACGCCGGTAGATGTTGCGGCCGAACATGCCGATACGGCGGCGTCCGTATATGGAGCGTCCATTCCAGAACGTGGCGGTCTCCGAGTCGAGGTGCGGTTCGATCCATTGGCGAAACGCCGCCATGTTGGCGCGTTCGTCGGCCTCGCCGAAGAAGCGGTAGAAATCGTCAAAGGACGGAAGCCTCCGGACGCCTTCAAGCTTGAGGCGCGTCAGCGCCACGTGCGCCCGGTTGAGGTCAACGGCGGTGATCCGTGCCGGGCTCGCGGCGAGGTAGCTCAGCACGTTGCACCCGCCGGACGCGATGGCGACAACATGGTGATCGGGCGAAAGCTCCATCGCCGCGAGGTCGACGACGGGGTCTTCCCAGATCTGCGGATAGACCAGCCCCGAAAAGGCGAGCGTGAACAGCCGCTCGCTCAACCCCTGGCGCGACAGCGTGCGGTGGCGATGAACGGCTCGCGCCAGCAGGCGCCCCGGATGGCGGGTGCTTGACGGGTGGACGGAGACGGGCTCGGTCATCGGCGAATCCCCTGCCGCAGAGCGCGGCGATATCTGCGCGTTACCGTGGCGGTGTGACAGGCCGGTGAACATCGCGCCGCCGGCTGACCCCCCGCCAGCAAGGTGACGGTCAGGCGCGGGCGGCGGATGGCGATACGGTCATGTCGCAGGCGAGCGCGTTGGCGACGAAACAGAAGCGATGGGCCTTCTCGTGCAGGTCCGCCAGCGCTTCCGGCGGCGGCGGCTCGCCGGCGAACGCCGCCACGGGCCTGAGGTCGATCGCGGCGACGCGGGTTCGTCCGTCCGGCGTCTTGCCCAGCGTGGCTTGCGGTGTGTCGGTGTAGGAAACGACCTTCCAGCGCGCCTTGGCCGCAAGCGCGAGGAAGGTCAGCATGTGGCAGCTAGCCAGCGCCGCCGTCAGCGTCTGTGCGGCGTCGGCGAGCGCGGCGTTGCCGCCAAACTCCGGCGCCGCCGACACCCGCAGGCGTTCCGCGCCCAGGCTGACGGTGTGATCGGCGGAGTACTTGCCGTGGGCAAGCTCGCCTGCGCCAAGCGACCATTCGACCGCAACGGTGTACGCGCTCATGGATAAACCTCCTGATTCCTTGCCTCGGCCAGGGTTGCTCCTTGAAGGAAGATCACGCTCCGGGCGGTTCGATGGCGACGGCGCGGCGGATCAGATCATACACCACCCGCATGTTCGACACCGACCGCCAGAAGTTGACGAGCAGGCTCCACGGCTCGGCGATCCGGTGGAAGCCGGAGATGAACACCACCAGCGTGCCCACCTGCGCCTCTCCCTGGATCACCAGCCAGCCGCCGACCAGCAGGATCAGCAGCGGCCCCAGCGAGTCGAGGAAATTGCCGAGGAAGGTGAGGAAGAATTTCTTGCGGTAGATCATCATTCGTACACGGAAGATAAGCTGCGCGAGAACGGCGGCGTGGGCGTGGCGGCGCGGCCGGTTGACGACCCTGTGGTGGCCGGCGGCGTCCACGGCGCTCTGCCCCAGCGCCCGCATGAACACGGTGCGCCGGCGCGACAGCCGGTTGATCTGCATTTGCACTTTCGGGACCAGAATGATCTGCGGCAGGTAGACGAGCGCGGCGATGAGCGCGACCTGCGGCTGCACCCAGATCAGGTAGCCCAGCGTCCACGCGATGGTGCCGCCCTGGAGCATCGGCAGCGACAGGCCGTCGGAGGCGAACGCGCCGATCTCCTCGGCCTCCATCGCCACCACCGAGAGCGACGTGCCGCGCATGCCCGCCGAGGCGGCGGCGGAGCCCGGCATACCGGTGCCCGCCGCCAGGCGATGCAGCGCGCGGGTGCGCAGGTCGAGCGTCACCTCCTCCAGCACCGCTCCCTTCTCCATGTTCAGCACGTACTTGAGGCCGCCGTAGAGAAGCAGCACGGCAAAGTAGATTCCGCAGAACCAGAACAGCAGGTGAAGCTCCTTCTGCTCGACCGCGGTGTCGACGATGCGGCGCTGCATCTCCAGCGGGACGATGCCGAGCGGCGCAAGGATCGCCGTGATGGCGAGAAGCTTCAGTTGCCGCGTGCGGCTCACCTGCCAGACGTAGCGGTAGAGAGTTGGCGGCAGGGGGGCCGCTGTGGTTTCGGCCACTCCGTCAATCCTTCGAGAAGTGCGAGCGGAAAGGCCTTCCGCCCCTGCCTTGCGGGAACGCGCCCTCGCTGAGAAAGCGTTCGTGACAGCGTTTCAGCGCCTTCGCATCCAGCGTGACGCCAAGGCCCGGCCCGTCAGGCACCGGGACGCGCCCGTTCTGCGGGGTAAACGTGCCTTCGGCCACCACGTCGTCCGCGTACCAGCGCAACAGGGTCTGGCTCGGCTCGCGCAGGTGCGGCATGGCGGCGGAGACATGGAGGTAGGCGGCGCTCGCGACGCTCGTTTCGCCGCTGTGGAAGCGGAACGCGACATTCAACAGTTCGCAGGCGCGGATGAACTCCACAGTGCGGCGGACGCCACCCAGCTCGTTGAGGTTGGTGACGATGCAGTCAGGCGCGCGCAACCGGACCGCCTCGGCGAGATCGATGACGTGGGTGGAGAACGAGGCGCGGGTGGCGGCGCGAAGCTCGGCCAGCTCGGCGTAGGTTTCGACAGGGTCCTCGTAGTAATGGATCACGAACGGATCGAGTCGCCGCAGCGCCTCGCGCGCCGTCGGCACGGTCCAGCCGCCGTTGGCGTCGAGGCGCAGCATCCGGTCGCCGATGGCGGTTCGCACCTCGCGAACCATCGTCACCTCTTCGTCGAGGGAGACGGTCGCCACCTTGCCCTCGAAGGCGTCGGAGCCGTGCCGCTCCACCATGCGGGCGCAGTAGCGTGCGATGTCGAGCGCGCTCGACTCGCCCGGTTCGTCCGCGCCGGGCATGCGGAAGCTGAAATACTCGGTGAGCGCGATCTCGCGCCGCACCGCGCCGCCGAGCAGCACATGGAGGGGAACGCCCTCGAGGCGGGCGCGGGCGTCCCACATCGCCATCTCGACGCCGCCGAAGGCGCGGCGCAGCGGCGTGATGTTCTGCCATGGCGAATACTTCATCTGCGGCACGCATCGCCGTTCGGCGATCGTCAGTTCACGGATGTCGACGCCGATGAGCCGCTCGCGCATGGCGAGCACCTCGCCGGAGCGGTCGCCGTCGGCGCACTCGCCGAGGCCGGTCACGCCGGCGTTGGTGTCGACTTCGACTATGGTCTTGGTCAGCGAGGCGATGGAGCCGTAGCTGAACACATAGGGCGCGCGGAATGGAATGTTGACAGGCGTGGCGCGGATCGCGGTGATCTTCATGGCGAAAACACGAGGCTCAGGCGTTGCGGGGCGGAGGTTTCGGGCACGGTGACGGCCGCGTATCCGTTGGCGACGGTCGCCGCGTGCGCGCTGTCGCCCAGATGACAGGCGATGAGGCGGGAGCCGCCCGCCGCCGCCCGCACGGCGCGCCCAGCGGGCCCCGGCGCTACGGTGGCGGCCACCAGCTCGCCCGACAGCGTCAGGCGCGACAGAACCGCGTCCGTCTCCAGCACGGCCAGATCGTCGCGTGACAGCCGCAACGTTCCCGCCTTGCGCTCCACGCCGAGCGGGCCGGCGGGGGTGTTTGTGGGCGGGAACGCGACATCCGGTCCGGCAGGGTTCAGGCGCCAGCCGTCGAAGGCGGAGAAGTGCATCGCCTCGGCGGCCACGATCCACGGCAGCAGGGCGCTCCACGAGTAGAACGGATCGGTGTCGGCCTGGTCCAGGCCCTCGCCGGTCACCGGGTTGTAGTTTTCGGGACAGAGCCGGCGGTCGTTCCACGAGGCGAAGAACAGCGCCTCGCCGCGCGCCGCCAGCCGCGCCGCCGCTTCCGTTTCGCCGGCTCGCCGCAGCCCGGACCAGACGAGGAAGTTGAGGATCGGCCAGATGCGGCCGCGCCAGTAGACGTTGTCGGCGAACGCCGGGTCGCTGCGCGCCCCCGAGGGCAGGCCGAACGCGCCGCCGCACATCGTTGGATCATCGAGGTGGGACAGCAGGCGCCGCGTCTGTTCGGGCGAGGCCGCGCCGCACAGCAGCGGATAGAAGCTCGTCGGCGCCAGCGAACGCACGAACGCTCCCGACCACAGCCGGTTGGCGAAGATGTTCCGCGTCCCGTCCCAAAGCTCCGTCGAGATCAGCCGGCGCAGGCGCTCCGCCCGATCGGCCAGCGCAGCCGCTTCGCCGTGGCGCCCCAGTTCGCGCGCCATCATCGCCAGCATTTCGGCGTCGAGGCAGGCGAGGCAATTGAGGCCCACGTCCTCGCAATCGAGCGTGCGGCTCTCCTCCACCCATCGCGCCTCGTCGTGGACGGGCGAATTGTCCATGAACGACTCGTCTTTGGCGGCGAGCCTGGTTCCCACATAGAGACCGTGGCCCACCGCCGAGGAGCCGAACTCCAGAAGGCCGTTGCGGTTTCCGTCACGCGCCGAGAACAGCCAGTCGTTGTTGGCCTTCAGCAGCGGATACGCAGCCTCGATCAGCGCCCGGTCCGGGGCGCGCTGGTGCAGCTGCCAGACGATGAACGACACGACCGGACTTTGGGTGCGGTCCACCCACTGGTCGTTGCCGGTGAGGATGCAGGGAAGATTGCCTTGCGGCGTCGCGCCGGAGAGCAGCGTGGCGATCTGCTCGCGCGCCTGACCCGTGTCGAACATCGAAACGAGCAGCGCGTTCACCGCCGTGTCGTTGAGCCAGAAGCCGAAGCCGCCGAACTTCTTCAAGTCCCAGTTGCGCGAACAGGTGATGTAGGGGCGATGGTTCACCTCGTCCCAGACGCCGTTCCACCCCATCACGTCGCGCACCGCCTCCACCGCGCCGCCGGCCTCGGCGGCTGGCGGCGAGGCCCCGGCGAGCGCCGAACGCGCGCCGGCGATCGCCAGATCCGCGCGGTCGGCGATGGAGAGGGCGAACCGGTTCTCCGCCGCCTCCTCAAGGTTGAAGCGCAAGCCGAGCAGCGGCGCTTCGTCCACACGCGAGTCGAGATGCCAGTAGCCGAGCGTCTCGTACTCCTGCGCCAGCGCCGCGACATCCGCATGCCCGGTGACGAGCAGCGGCGCGCGGTCGAAGACGATCGCCGCCGTGCGCGGTCCATGCGTCACCAGCGCCACGCGGTTCTCCCCGTCCCAGCGGACAGCTTCGCCCGTGTCGATCCTCACGCACAGGCACACCCAGAACCTCAGGCCCCATTCGCCGTGCGCGCGCGTGCGCCAGCCGCCGGAGAGGGCGAACGGCGAGGCCTTCCGCCACCACCAGTCAAGGGCGGTGCCGGCGTGGCGCAGCGTGGCCTCCACGCGCGATCCATCCACGTCATGCGCGCCGAGCGTCACGTCGTCGCCCGGGCCGAACAGCACGGCCTTGCCAGCCTTGGCCGAGAACGCCAGCGGGGTGAGCCGCAGGCCGAGCGGCCGGAAGGTCATCTCCACGTAGCGGTCCGCCGCCCAGGTGTTGAAGGCGCGCGCCAGCGGCACGTTCGGCGTCTCGAGGAAGGTGCGTTTCATCGCGGCCACTGCTTCAGGAGATCCTCGGTGGACGTTGTTTCCACCTGCATGTCGAAGCGCGGGAAGACGGCCTCGAGCGAGGCGTCGTGACCGGCGGCGGACGAGGAGGTGATGGCGTCGGTGACAAGGATGGTGCGGTAGCCGCGGTCGACTGCGGTGAGCGCCGTGGCGAGCACGCAGACGTCGGTCTCGACGCCGGAGAAGATGAGCGCCGAGGCGTCGAGCCGATCGAGCAGAGGCTGGAAGGCGTCCGCCTCGAAGGCCGAATGCACCCGCTTGTCGATCACATGCGCCGGCGGCGTGAAGCGGCGCAGGGACGGCAGCAGCTCGAACATATCCGGATCCAGCCGGTCCGCCAGCACCGAGGTCCAGCGGCCATAGTAGGCGCGCCACTGCCCCTTCGCGTCCTCGGCCCGGTGCGGCGTCAGGAAGCGGGTGAAGACGGTGCGGGCGGGCGCATGCGCGCACAGCCGTTCGACGGCCGGGAGCACCCCGAAGGTGGCGGGCGCGGCCCACTCGCTGCCTTCGGCGAAGAAGCGCTGCATGTCCACGCAGACGTGGACGGCGTTGCGGTCGAGCGGGCCGAACCTGAGCGGCGTCATGGCGTCACCGGGATGGTGTGGGCGGGGTCCCACGTCACCGTTACCGGATCGCCGGGCTGATGGAAACGCCCGGTGCGGTTCTGGGCGAACACCAGCAGCGGCGCTTCGCCGAGGCCCGCCACGCGAACCCGGTAGGTGACGGACGCGCCGCCATAGGTCGCCTGCACCACATGCCCCGACAGCGCGTTCCGCCTGCTTGCCGGCGCGTGCGCCGTCACCGTCATCTTTTCCGGCCGCACGATCGCGGTTTCGGAAGCGTCACCCGCCGTGGCGATGGCGGTCCCGTCCTGAAGCACCAGGCGGCGGCCGTCCGGGCGGCCGGCGAACACGTTGGCGTCGCCGAGGAACAGCGCGGCGAACACGCTGGCCGGCCGCTCGTAGACGGTCACGGGCTCGCCCACCTGCACGATGCGCCCGTCATTGAGGATGGCGATACGGTCGGAGAGCGTCAGCGCCTCCTCCTGATCGTGGGTGACGAAGATCGTGGTGATGCCGAGCCGCCTTTGGATCTCCCGCAACTCGATCTGCATCTCCTGGCGCAGCCGGCGGTCGAGGGCGCCCAGCGGCTCGTCGAGCAGCAGCACGCGCGGCTGAGGGGCGAGCGCGCGGGCCAGCGCCACGCGCTGCTGCTGGCCGCCGGAGAGCTCGTTCGGGGAGCGCGCCTCGAAACCCGAAAGCCGCACCATCGCCAGCATCTCGCGCACACGGGCGGCGATCTCTCCGGGGCGGGCGCCGCGCACCTCAAGGCCGAAGCCGACGTTGCGCTCCACGGAGCGATGCGGGAACAGCGCGTAGGACTGGAACACCATGCCGATGTCGCGCCGGTGCGCAGGCACATCCTCCACCGGCTCGCCGTCGAAGCGGATGCGGCCTTCGTTCAGCGGCACGAAGCCGGCGATGGCGCGCAGCAGCGTCGTCTTGCCCGAGCCGGAGGGCCCGAGCAGCCCGAAGAACTCGCCGTCGCCGACGTCAACGCTCACCGCGTCCAGCGCCCTGAACGCGCCGTAGAGCTTCGTCGCGCCCTCGACGCCGACGCGGCTCATCGCCGGGCCTCGCCGCCGAAGCGGTAGCTGCGCGCGACGACCAGCATCATCCCCATCGACACCGCGATGATGATGGAGGACACCGCGTTGATTTCCGGCGTGAAGCCCTTCCTGATCGCTGTGTAGATCTCCACCGGCAGCGTGGACTGGCCGGGGCTGGCGAGGAAGTACGACACCACGAACTGGTCGAACGACACGGCGAAGGCGAACAGCGCCGCCGCGACAAGCGCCGGGCGGATCGCCGGCAGCGTCACCTTCGTCAGCACCTGAAGCGGGCTTGCGCCGCGCGCGGCGGCCGCCTCCTCGATCGCCGGATCGAACGACTGCAGCCGCGCCGAGACGACGAACACGACATAGGGGATGGCGAGCGCCACATGGCCGAGCAGCATGGCGTGCAGGCCGCGCCCGATCCCGGTCCAGAAGAAGAAGATCAGCATCGCCGTGCCGGTGATCAGCCACGGGATGGTGATCGGCGGCAACAGCAGAAGCTGCATCAGCCGCCTGAAGCGGAACCGGTGGCGCCGGAAGGCGATGGCGGCGAGCGTGCCCACGACGGTGGCGACGAGCGACGTCACCGCGGCGATCCAGACGCTGTTCCAGGCGGCCGCGAGCAGCTTCCCGTTCTGCGCCAGCGCCCCGAACCAGACGAGATCGAACACGAACGGCGTCTGGTAGAGCGGCGACTGGTTGAACGCCATGACGATCATCACCGCGATCGGCAGATAGAGAAACGCGAGGATCGCGGCGAGGTAGATGCGGGCGCACGCGGCCATCACCGCAGCTCCGCGTAGCGTTTGAGCAGCGGCGCGGCGGCGGCGAGAATGAGCAGGATCGCCGCCAGCATGATGAACGACAGCGCCGCGCCCAGCGGCCAGTTGAAGGCGGCCGTGAACTGCCCCTCGATGATCGGCCCCAGCATGATGGCGTTCTTGCCGCCGAGGATGCGCGGCTCCATGAACGAGCCGATCACCGGCACGAAGATCAAAAGCACCGCCGCCACGACGCCGGGGGCCGAGAGCGGCAGCGTCACCTTGAGGAAGGTCTGCCGCGGCGTCGCGCCGAGGCTGCGCGCGGCCTCGTGCAGGCGCTCGTCGATGGCCTGGAGCGAGATGTAGCAGGTGAGGATGGCGTAGGGCAGGTAGGCGTGAACGAGGCCGATGACGATGGCGGGCCAGGTGTGCAGGAGATCGAACGGCCAGCGCAGCACCATCGTCCACGAAAACGTGCGCACCAGCGCGTTGGTCCAGAACGGCAGGATGACAAGCAGGAACAGGGCCTCGCGCCAGCGGCCGCGGATGTGGCGGGCGAGCGCCAGCGCCGCCGGGTATCCGATGAGGAGACAGAAGCCCGTCACCCAGAGCCCGAGCTCGATGGAGCGCCACGCGTTCCGCCAGTAGACGGGCTTCGAGAAGAAGTCGCCGTAGTTGCGCAGCGTGAACTCCGCCTCGCGGCCGCCCATCGGCGTGGCGGAGAGGAAGCTGAACCAGAACATCGCCGCAAGCGGCAGGAACACCGTGACGGTGAGCCACAGATACGCCGGGGCGGTGAGCGCGGCGATCGTCCACCGCTCCCGGCGCAGGGCCTGCATGGACGCGCGCGGCCGGTCTACTGGGCGAAGGAGGTCTTCACCTCGTCCCAAAGCTCCTGCACGGCCTTGCGCTCGTCATCGGTGAGCGGCGCCATCCACTGCACGCGCTTGATCATGTCGGGATCGCCGAGCACCGCACGGTTCAGCGCGTCTTCGGGAAGCTGCGCGTTCGCCTTCGCGTTGGCGGAGGCGGGCGCGCCCACCTCGTTGTCCCAGCGGACATAGAACTCCGGGCTCACCATGAAGTCGACGAAGGCGAGCGCCGCGTCCTTGTTGGGCGCGTCGGCCGCGACCGTCAGTCCGTCATACCAGCCGATGGCGCCTTCCTTCGGCACGACGAACTCCACCGGGAGCTTCATCGCCTTCTTCGAGCGCGCCGCCGACCCCGACCAGTAGGTGGCGAGATCGTAGTCGCCCGCCGCCATGTACTTGTTCCACTCGTCCTCGGACGACCAGAACGTCCTGATCTGGGGTTTGAGCGCCGTGAGCTTCTCCTTCACCTTCGCCATGTCGGCGGGCCGGTTCATGTCCTGGCCCGTCGCCAGCGCGGCGAGCTGCACTGACTCCAGGGCGTCGTCGCGCCAGCCCACCTTGCCGGCGTGCTTCGGGTCCCACAGCGCCGCAAGCGAGTCCGGGCGCTCCGTGATCCGGTCGGTGTTGTAGGCGAACGAGGTCAGCCCCCACACCCACGACACCGCGTAGGGCTTGCCGTCGTGAACGAAGCGCTCGCTGTCGCGCAACGACGGCGTCAGGTCGGCGAAGTTGGCGATCTTCGCCGGGTCGATGGGCTGGATCAGCCCGTCCTTCACGGCCTCGGGCACGAAGATGTTGTTCATCAGCACCACGTCATAGACGCCGGGGCTGGTTCTCAGCTTGGTGAGCATCTCCTGCTCGGAGTTGAAGTAGTCGTGCACCACCGTGAAGCCGGTCTTCTGCGTGAACAGGTCCGTCGCCCACTTCTCGTCGGTGCCGTAGCCCTGCCAGTTGAGCACCTTGATCTCGCCCGCGGCGAAGGCGGGGCGCAGGCTTGCGGCGGCGGCGAACGACGTGGCCAGCATCAGCGCGTGGCGGCGGGACAATCCGATCATGGCGACCTCTCAGGTGCGGCGCGAACGAGAAGCGAACCTTAGCCAATGGCGCGCTGAGCCGCAATCGAGCGCGCGATGTCAGCCCCCGTTCAGGGTATCCGCCACGGCGGTCCAGAACCGTTCGCGGTCGAAGCCGGCGAGGACCAGGTGCGGACCGGATGCGTCCTCCATGAACACCGTCTTGCCCTCTGCGGGGCCGGTATCCCTCACCACGATGATGCGTCCGCGCCGGGTCTCGAACAGGTGCGGCCACAGCAGCCACCCGGCGGCGGCAAGATCATGCGGCGTCGCCGGTTCATGCGGCTGGCCGAGCCTGGCGAACAGCCGGGCGGCGAGCGCGGCGTGCGGGCGCGCCGGATCAAGCCGGACGGCGAACCGCCCGGGCGGGTGAAGCTCGCGCGTGAGGTCAAGCGGGGCCACCGCCACGGCCACGCCCGAAGCAAACACCGCCGCCGCGGCGTCGGGATCGGCCCAGATGTTCATCTCGGCCTCCGGCGTGGCGTTGCCACGGCCAAGCGCGCCCCCCATGGCCGCGATGGACGTCACCGTACCCGGATGCGCGGCGAGGAATGCGGCGACGTTGGTCAGCGGCCCGATGGCGAGCGCCGAAACCGCGCCCTCGAGCGCGGCGAAGGCGTTCGCCGCCCGAAGCGTCCGCCGCCCCGGCGCCGGCGGCAGGCCGAGCCGCCCGTCGCCACCCCAGAGCGTGGTGGCAAGCCGCGCCTCGCCATTGGCGCGACCGGCCGCGCCGGCGGCGACCGGGCAGGGCAGCGCCAGCTTGTCAACGATGGCGCAAGCGTTGGCGGTGACGACGTCAAGCGGGGCGTTGCCCGCGACCGTGGTCACGAGCGCGATGGCCGGCGTCGCGGCTGCGGCGAGCAACGTCAGCGCCAGCGCATCGTCGAGGCCGGGGTCGCAGTCGACAACAAGCCTCGCTGTCACGGGTGCGGGCGCCCTGTCTCACCAGTCGTCGCCGCGCAGGCACTCGTTGTACCTTTTCCAGTAAGCCTCCGACCTCGCCTTGTGCTGCTTCGAGGTCTGCCCGGTCGTCGCGCGGGCCTTGCGGCCCTCGTTCATCGCCTGCTGTTTGTACCAGGAGCAGCGCGGATCGGGGCCGGTTCTCAAGTCGCGCGCAGCGCTTGCCGGCGTGGCGATTGCGGCGGCGAGGAGGGCGGCGGCGAGGGCCGATATGAGGCGGGTCATCAGGATCGCTCCGTTCGGGATCACCTCGCATGATGGCATCCCGGGCGGGCGGCACAAGCCCGGCCGTCCCGGAGTCCGGACAAGCGTGCGAGGGCTGCAGTCACGGACTGCAGCCCTCACGTAGCGAGCGGGCATCCGGGGGCTTTATGCCCGCGCATTCCCAAGGTAGCGTAAATCGATGGCCGCGAAAGATCGCCCTCACGTGCTGGTTTCGCTGCGGTAAACTGTCTCAACCAATCCGTAACGTTTGCGCCCTCGCGCAACCGCCGCGAGCCGCATTACAGTCTGTTCAGGTTGTGTCCTGACGCGTTCGCCCCCATAAGTGGCGTCCGTGAGGCAGGTCAACGAGCAAACCGGCCGTGAACATACTGTTCGTTCACCAGAACTATCCTGGCCAGTACAAGCACCTCCTGAAGTGGCTCGCAGGGCGCGGCGGGCACCGCATCGTTTTCCTCACCCAGCGAGGGCAGGTTCCGGACGCGCGCGACCATCGCATCATCCGCTACGAACCGGCGCACAAGGCGGCCGAAGACGCCTATGCCCTCAGCAGGGATTACGAATCCTGCACCGCCGCGGGCCTGAAGGTCGCCAACCTCTGCCGAAGGCTCGACCGCGACGGCTTCCGGCCCGACATCGTCATCGGCCACGCGGGGTGGGGCGAAACGCTGTTCCTCAAGGAGGTCTGGCCCGGCGTGCCGGTGCTGGCCTACTTCGAATACTTCTATTCCGCCCTCGGCGGCGCCGTGGGGTTCGATCCGGAATACCCGATCTCCGACCAGATGCCGTTCATCATGGCCGCCCGCAACGCCACGCAGTGGGTGGCGCTGGGCTCCTGCGACGCCGGGCAAACGGCGACGCGGTGGCAGTTCAATCGCTATCCGCAACCGTTCCAGGACCGGCTCACCGTCGTCCACGAGGGCGTCGACACCGCGGGCCTGAAACCGGATGCGAACGCGCAGCTCGCCCTGAGCCGCCTCGACCGGCCGCTGACGCGCGCCGACGAGGTCGTGACCTATATCGCCCGCAACCTCGAACCGACGCGCGGCTTCCACATCTTCATGCGGGCGCTGCCGGACATTCTGGCGCGCCGTCCCCGGGCCCGCATCCTCATCATCGGCGGCGACGAGGTGTCCTACGGCCGCAAATCCACCCACCCGGGCGGCTTCCGGGGTGAACTGATGGCCGAAGTGGGGGACCGTGCGGACTGGTCGCGCGTGCACTTCCTGGGCCGCGTTCCCTACGAGGGGTTCAGGCGCGTCGTTCAGGTCAGCCGGTGCCACGTCTACCTGTCGGTACCGTTCGTGCTGTCGTGGTCGCTGCTGGAGGCGATGGCGATGGGGGCGACGATCGTCGCCTCCGATACGGCGGCGATCCGTGAAGTCCTCAGGGATGGCGTGAACGGGCGGCTGGTGGATTTTCTCAAGCCCGCGCAGCTTGCCGACGCCGTGTGCGACGTGCTTGCGCGGCCGGCGGAGTTCGCCGCGCTGGGCAAGGCGGCGCGCGCCACCGTCGAGCGCCGATACGACCTCGAGCGCGTCTGCCTGCCGGCGCAGGCGCGGCTGATCAATACGCTCCTGCCGAAGCGCCTCGCACTGCCGGCCGGATCATCGCAGGCGTAGCGTTCAGCCCGTCCAGCCGAGGCCCGCCGAGATGCAGTTCATCGACAGCAGCAGCGGCGGCAGAACCTTCGGACGCTGCGCCCCCGCCTGCTTCTCGTGGCGGAACTGGTGCAGCAGCTCCGCCTGCAGGGCGTGCGTTCGCTCGAGCATCGGGCGGACATGGTCGAGCCGGCGCTTGAACGCGGGGAACCGCGCGCCGAGTTCGGCCTCGCCGGTGATCCGCAGAATCTGGGCCGCGGTCAGCGCATGTTCGGCCGTCACCGCCCCGAAGATGGCGTCCGCCCGATCGCGGTCCGGCACCAGCGCGGCGTAACGGCGGGCGATGTCCATGTCGGCGGTGCAGATGGTCTTCTCCACCTCGTCGATCACCAGCCGGAACACGCGCGACTTGTCGTACATGGCGCGCAAGAGCCGTTCGCCGGACGCGCCGCGCACCTTCATGAACTGTGAGAGCGCCGTTCCGATCCCGTACCAGCCGGTGATCAGGTGGCGGTTCTGGCTCCACGCGAACACCCAGGGGATGGCGCGCAGATCGTCGATGCCCTTGGCGCCGAACCGCCGGGTGGGGCGCGAGCCGATGTTGAGCAGCGCCAGCTCCTCCACCGGACTTGCGGCGTGGAAGTAGTCCACCATGCCGGGAAGCTCGATAAGGTTGCGGTAGTGCGCCTGCGACATGCCCGAAAGCGCCTCCAGCGCCTCCTCGTGCTCGGGGTTCGCCTTGAGCGCGGCCTCCTTCTCGGACTTCAGCGTGTGGGCGATGACGCTCGCCGCGAGCAGCTCGATGTTGTGCAGCGCCGTGCCCCGGTTGGCGAACTTCGAGGACACCACTTCGCCCTGTTCCGTGACGCGCAGGCGGCCCCCGACGGTGCCCGCCGGCTGGGCGGCGATGGCCCGCCCGGTCGGCGCGCCGCCGCGGCTCACCGCACCGCCGCGACCGTGGAAGAACGAGATCTTCACGCCGTGGCGCGCGGCGGCCGCGACGATCTGCTTCTGCGCCTTCACAAGCTCCCATGTGGAGGAGAGGAAGCCGCCGTCCTTGTTGGAGTCGGAGTAGCCGAGCATCACCTCCTGGACGCCGCCGGCGCGCGAGATCGAGCGCTGGACCATCGGAACCGACATCAGCTCGTCGATGATCTGCGGCGCTCGCCTCAGGTCGTCGATGGTCTCGAACAGCGGCACGATGCGCAGCCGGACGCTCTCGCGCCCCTCGCGGTCGGAGCCGAGGCCGGCGAACTTGGCCAGCGCGTAGACGGCGAGCAGATCGTCGGCCGACTTCGTCATCGACAGGACGAACGCGCCGACCGCGCCGGACAGCGGCCCGTCGAGGGTCTCGCGCAGCAGCGTGAACAGCTCCAGCGTCTCCACCGTCTCGTCGCCGATGCCTTCGAGCGCAGGGCGCGGCGCGCGGGCGCGGCGAAGGTCGGCGCGCAGCCGTTCCGACCATTCCTCGCTTCCCGGGACGCACGCCGGATCGGCGGCGCGGGTGGTCGCCTTCCAGACATCGGCGAGGCAGCGATTGATGACGGTGGAGTTCTGCCGCACATCGAGAGTCATCGTGTGTAGGGCGAACACCTCCGCCTCGCGGCGCAGCGGCCTGACCTTGAGCCGGGCGACGGTTTCGGCGTTCATCGCCGTCAGCGCGCTCTCGGCGAGCTTGAGGTCGTCGATGATCTGGCGCGGTTCCCTGTAGGGCTTGGCGCCGCAAGGAATGGCGGCGAGCTGCAGCGAGGCGGCGAGCCGTTCCTGCATGGCGGCGAAGTACTGCCGGAACGGCTCGTCGCTGTTGCGCGCCGCGATGGCCGGGCCGCTGCCGCTTTCGTCGAGCAGCGCCACGAGCCGCTTCACGAAGGCTTCCGGCGCCTGGACGTTGTTCTGGCTGATCGAGATGGTCCGCATCATCTCCGACATCCGGCCCTGGAGACGTTCGACGACGGCGCGGCGGCCCTCGTCGATGGCGCGGGCGGTGACGGCGGGCGTGACGTTCGGATTGCCGTCGCGGTCGCCGCCGATCCACGACGAGAACCGGAAGAACGCCGGCGTCTCGATGGGCGTCTCCGGGTAGTGCCGCTTCAGCGCGAACTCGATGCGCTCCAGCACCTGCGGCATGATGTCGAACAGCACCTCGCGGAAGAAGTGCAGACCCCAGGCGATCTCGTTGTCGACGGTCGGGCGCTCAAGGCGCAGTTCGCCGGTCATCCACAGCATGTCGATCTCGGCGCGCACCTCGGCCACCAGCCGGGCGCGCTCGCGCGCCGTCCAGCGGCTGTGTTCGAGCTCGACGAGCTTGCGGTAGATGCGCCGATGGATTTCCAGCACGGTGACGCGCTTGGCCTCGGTCGGATGCGCCGTGAGCGTGGCGCGCACGTCGGCGGCGGCGAGCATGGCGGCCATCTCGGCGGGGGCTACTCCCGCTGCTGCGATGTCCTTGATGACGTTGGAGAACGCGCCCACCACCGCATCCGGCCCGCCGTCCTGCTCCACCTTGCGCCGGGTGCGCATGGCGGCGTTTTCCTCGGCGATATGCAGCAATTGAAACCATATGCCGGTGGCCTGCATCAGCGCCACCTGGAGCGCCGGGTCGGCGTCGCCTGGGTTCTTCGAGTCGTCGAGATAGCGCCGCAGACGCGGTTCACGAACGCCGACGACGGCGACGAACTCCCCCCACAGGAGTTCGATCAGCCGATCGAGATACAGGGTGTCGCGCTCGGGCTCCGCCGCGTGCAGCCCGTCCGTATCGAGCGGCTTCGCCATCGCTTTCCCCCGTTGTCGCGTCTCAGGATGCAATCGAACGCCGCCGGAACTCAACGTGGTCCCGGCGGTTATCCCCGGCCGCCGTTCAGGCCGCCGTCTTCAGCACGGACTCCACGGCGGTTCCGATTTCGGACGGAGAGGCGGCGATGGAGACGCCGACCTCGCGCAGCAACTCCACCTTCTCGCTGGCGCTTTCGCCGAACGCCGAGATGATGGCGCCGGCATGACCCATGCGCCGGCCCTTCGGCGCCGAGAGACCGGCGACGTAGGCGACCACCGGCTTGGTCATGCGCTCCTTGATGAACTCGGCGGCTTCGGCTTCCTGCGGTCCGCCGATCTCGCCGATCATCATCACCGCGTGCGTTTCGGGGTCGGCCTCGAACAACTCGAGGATGTCCTTGAACGATGAGCCGTTGATCGGATCGCCGCCGATGCCGACGCTGGTGGAGACGCCGATGCCCAGCTCCTTCATCTGCGAGGCCGCCTCGTAGCCGAGCGTGCCGGAGCGGCCGACGATGCCGACGTGGCCGGGGAGATAGATGTGGCCGGGCATGATGCCGAGCAGCGCCTTGCCGGGCGAGATGATGCCGGCGCAGTTCGGCCCCACCAGACGCATCCGGTTCTCCTGCCGGTAGCGGCGCATGTAGCGCTTCACCTTGATCATGTCCTGCGCCGGGATGCCGTCGGTGATGGCGACGCAGAGCTTCAGACCGGCGTCGGCGGCTTCCATAATGGAGTCGGCGGCGTAGGGCGGCGGCACGAACACGATGGACGCCGTGGCGCCGGTCGCCTCGGCGGCCTCCTTGACGGTGTTGAACACCGGCACGCCCTGCTCGGTCGTGCCGCCCTTGCCGGGGGTGACGCCGGCGACGACGTTGGCGCCGTACTCCAGCATCTCCCTGGTGTGGAAGCCGCCGATGCGGCCGGTGACGCCCTGGACGAGGATTCGCGTGCTGCGGTCGAGAAGGATGCTCATGGGTTTGTCCTCAGGCGGTCGTGCGGGCGGCGGGATTGCTCTTCCAGGCCGCCACGGCGCGCTGCGCCGCCTCGGCGAGGGTGTTGGCGCGGATGATCGGCAGGCCGGATCTCGCGAGGATCTTGCGCCCCTCCTCGACGTTGGTGCCGGCGAGGCGCACCACCACGGGCACGTCCACCGGGTTCTTCTCCAGCGCCTGCACGACGCCCTCCGCCACCCAGTCGCAGCGGTTGATGCCGGCGAATATGTTGACGAGGATCGCCTGCACGTTCTGGTCCGACATGACGAGGCGGAAGGCCTTCGCCACGCGGTCGGGCGTGGCGCCGCCGCCGATGTCGAGGAAGTTGGCGGGCTCGCCGCCGGCCGCCTTGATCATGTCCATGGTCGCCATGGCGAGGCCTGCGCCGTTGACGATGCAGCCGATGTTGCCCTCGAGGCCCACATAGGCGAGGCCGCGGTCGGCGGCGCGCGTCTCGCGCGGGTCCTCCTGCGACTTGTCGCGCAGCTCGGCGATGTGCGGCAGGCGGAACAGGGCGTTGTCGTCGAAGGTCATCTTGGCGTCGAGCGCCAGCACCTGGTTGTCCTCGGTGACGACGAGCGGGTTGATCTCCACCATCGTCGCGTCGAGCTCCTCGAAGGCGTGGTAGCAGGCGAGGATGGTCTTCACCGCCTGCGGGATCAGCGCCGCCTCGAACCCGAGACCGAAGGCGATCTCGCGGGCCTGGAAGGCGGGCATGCCGACGGCCGGCTCGACCACCGACCGGATGATCGACTCCGGCGCCGTCTCGGCGATCTCCTCGATCTCCATGCCGCCGGAGGCGGAGGCGACCACCATCACGCGCTCGCTGCGCCGGTCGAGCACGAAGCCCAGGTAGATTTCGCGCCGGATCGGCACCGCGCCTTCCACATAGAGGCGGTAGACGACCTTGCCGGCCGGCCCGGTCTGGTGGGTGACGAGGCGCTTGCCGAACAACTCGTTGGCGACGGCCTCGACCTCGTGTTCGTTGGAGCAGAGCTTGACGCCGCCGGCCTTGCCGCGGCCGCCGGTGTGAACCTGCGCCTTGACGATCCATTTCGACCCGCCGATCTCATGGGCGCGGTAGGCCGCCTGTTCCGGGCTGTAGGCGAGGCCGCCCCTGGGGATGGGAACCCCGAACTTCGACAGCAATTCCTTGGCCTGATACTCGTGGATGTCCATGCGTGCGGTTCTCCAGCGGCGATACGTGTTATCTCATTCCTTCCGCCGGACTGCCGCAACACCCGAAGACCCTGCTTTTGAGTATGCCAACGGACTGGCGCTTTACCACCCGAACGGGTAGTCTGCGACCTTGTAACTCTCATCACACTACCCGAATGGGGAGTATCGCCAGTGCCCAACCGCGTTCCGCTGATCCTCGCCGACGGCAATCCGCTGATCCTGACGGCGCTTTCGGAGGTCATCGAGGGCGACGGCGGGCTGTCGCTCGTCGCCACCGTCAAGTCGGTGTCGTCGTTCCTGGAAGCCGTCCGGCGCGCGGCGGCGCGTGTCGCCATCGTCGACTGGCACTTGCCCCAGGGCGGCGCCGAGCCGGCGCTCGAGCGGCTGCGGGAGATGGAGAACGCGCCGCGCGTCGTCGTCTACGGCTCGCTCGACGTTCCCGGCATCGTGCGGCGGTCGATGGCGGCGGGCGCGGCGGGCTTCTGTCCGCGCTCGCATCCGCCGGAGAAGCTTCTGGAGATCGTGCGTCTGGTGGCGGAGGGGCAGATGATGTTTCCGTTCACCGACGTGCGCGCGCTCAACACCGATCCGATGGGCCAGCTCACCGAGCGTGAACGGTTGCTGATGACGGCGCTAGCCCGTGGCCTGTCCAACAAGGCGCTGGCGCGGGAATTCGACATCAGCGTCAACACGGTGAAGTTCCACCTGCGAAATCTGTTCGAGAAGCTGGGCGTGGGAAGCCGCGCCCAGGCGATCGCGCTCTGGTACGCCTCGCCCTCCGCGTGGCGCGAGACGGCTTGACTCGCGCGGCCGGCTGCTGCTTGTGACGGCGGCACCGTCAACGAGCGAAACGTAGAAGGCAGGGGGACATGAGTTTCCATGTGATCGAGCAGGCGCCGGCGCGCCTCAACCGCAGCGAGCTGGCCGTGCCCGGCAGCCAGCCGCAGATGTTCGAGAAGGCCGCCGCTTCGGCCGCCGACGTGGTGTTCCTCGACCTTGAAGACGCGGTGGCCCCCGACGACAAGGAGCAGGCGCGCAGAAACATTATCGCCGGGCTCAACGACATCGACTGGGGAACCAAGACCATGTCGGTGCGCATCAACGGGCTCGACACGCATTTCATGTACCGCGATGTGGTGGACGTGCTGGAGCAGACCGGCGAGCGCCTCGACCTCATCATGATTCCGAAGGTGGGGACGGCGGCCGACGTCTACGCGCTCGACATGCTGGTGACGCAGATCGAGACGATGAAGAAGCGCAAGAAGCGGATCGGCTTCGAGCTCATCATCGAGACCGCGCTCGGCATGCAGAACGTCGAGGCCATCGCCGGGGCGAGCCGGCGCAACGAGTCGCTGCATTTCGGCGTCGCCGACTACGCCGCCTCGACGCGGGCGCGCACCACCAACATCGGCGGCGTCAACCCCGATTACGCCGTGCTCACCGACAAGGACGCCGAGAACGGCCGCGCCGTGCACTGGGGCGACATGTGGCATTATGGGCTGTCGAAGATGTGCGTGGCGGCGCGCGCCAACGGCCTGCGCCCCGTCGATGGCCCGTTCGGCGATTTCTCCGACGCCGACGGCTACCGGGCGGCGGCGAAGCGTGGGGCGGCGCTGGGCTACGAGGGCAAGTGGGCGATCCACCCCTCGCAGATCGCGCTGGCCAACGAGGTGATGAGCCCGTCCGAAAAGGAAGTGACGCGCGCCCGGCGCATCCTCGTGGCGATGGACGAGGCGGCGAAGGCCGGGAAGGGCGCGGTGTCGCTCGACGGCCGCCTCATCGACTACGCCTCCATCCGCCAGGCCGAGGTGCTGGTGAAGAAGGCCGAGCAGATCGCCGCCGCCGGCGGCTGAACGCCGCTGGCGCCATGGGTTGCGCCCTTGTCATGCGCCCGGCCGGGTAAGGCCGGGCGTTTCGCGCTTCCGGCCGGCTTGCGCGGGGCTCGGCGTTGCGGTAGCCCGTTGAACGCTTGTTCAACAACCGACACCGGCCCGCCATGCCGCGCAATCCCGCCTATGACATCCTGTTCGAGCCGGTCCGCATCGGCCCGAAGCTCGCGCCGAACCGCTTCTACCAGGTGCCCCATTCGTCGGGCATGAAGAACGACAACCCGCAGGTGCGCGCCGCCTTCCGCGAGACCAAGGCCGAGGGCGGCTGGGGCGTGATCTGCACCGGGGCCTGCTCCATTCACCCCAGTTCGGACGATTCGCCCTTCCCCAACGCGACGCTGTGGGACGACGACGACATCCGCTCGCATGCGGTGATGACGGAGGCCGTGCATCGCCACGGCGCGCTTGCGGGCGTCGAGCTCTGGCACGGCGGCGGCTTCGTGATGAACCGCACGACGCGGACGCCGCCGCTGTCGCCCTCCGGCCTGCCGTGGATGGCGACGCATCCCGGCTTCATGGGCCAGCAGCGGCCGAAGACGATGGACCTTTCCGATATCCGCGATCTGATCCGCTGGCAGGCGGAAGGCGCGCGCCGCGCCGAGCAGGCGGGCTTCGACATCATCTACGTCTACGCCGGCATGGGCTATCTGCCCTACGAGTTCCTGCTGAAGATCTACAACAAGCGCACAGACGCCTATGGCGGCTCCATCGCCAACCGGGTGCGTCTCACCCGCGAACTGATCGAGGCGACGCGCGAGGCGACCGGCGGGCGCTGCGCGGTCGCCTTGCGCATCTCGCTGCAGGAGCTGCGCGCCACGCCCGGCGCGCACGCCGAAACCGAGGCGCACGAGGCCATCGAGATCCTCAAGGACGATCCCGACCTGTTCGACGTGAAGATGGACTACAGCCCGACCGACTGCTCCGCCTCGCGCTTCACCGGCGAGGGCAGCCACGAGCCGGTGGTCAACGTCGTCAAGCAGATCACCAGGAAGCCGGTGGTGGGGGTGGGGCGCTTCACCTCGCCCGACACCATGGTCTCGCAGATCCGCCGCGGCATCCTCGACCTCGTCGGCGGCGCGAGGCCCTCGATCGCCGATCCGTTCCTGCCGAGGAAAATCGACGAGGGCCGCGAGGACGAAATCCGCGAGTGCATCGGCTGCAACATCTGCATCGCCTCCTGGCACGAGGGCGTGTGGGCGCGCTGCACGCAGAACCCGACGGCGGGCGAGGAGCACCGGCGCGGCTGGCACCCCGAGATCGTGCGCCGGGACGGCGAGGGGAGCGTGCTCGTCGTCGGCGGCGGGCCGGCGGGCCTTGAGGCGGCGCTGACGCTGGGGCGGCGCGGGTTCACCGTGGCGCTGGCCGACGCCGCCGAAACCTTCGGCGGGCGGCTCGCCTTTGAGTCTAAGCTCCCCGGTCTGTCGCAATGGCATCGCGTGGTCGACTACCGGCTGGGACGGCTCAGGGCGATGGCGAACGTCTCGCTCTATCCGGCGAGCCGGCTTTCCGCCGCCGACGTCCTCGACTTCGGGGCCGGGCATGTGATCGTCGCGACCGGCGCGCGCTGGCTCGCCAACGGCGTGTCCGCCGACGAGTACCCGGTGGAGCCGATCGCCGGCCCGCGCGTTCATACGCCGAGCGACATTGCGGCCGGCGTCACGCCGGAAGGCCCCGTCGTCGTGTTCGACTTCGATAACTACTACATGGGCGGCGCCATCGCCGAGCACCTCTCGGCGCAGGGCCTGCCCGTCACCTATGTCACCACGGCGGGGTTCGCCTCCGCCTGGACCATCCACACCAACGAGCAGCCGCTCATTCACAAGGCGCTGCACCGGCGCGGCGTCGCCATCCGGACGCTGTCGCTGGTGAAGGCGTTCGACGGCGAGATCGTGCCGCTCGCCGACATCTTCTCCGGCGTCGAGACGGCGCTGGCGGCCCGGTCGCTGGTGGTCGTCGGACACCGGGAGCCGGTCGACGATCTCCACCGGGCGCTGGCGGGGCACGACGGTCTCGCCGCCGCCGGGATCCGCTCGCTCACCGTGACCGGCGATGCGCTGGCGCCGGGGGCCATCGTTCACGCCGTCTACAACGGCCACAAGGCGGCGCGCGAGCTGGGCGCGGCGACGAACGAACGGCCGCGACGCGACTTTCCCCTCGGCCGGGCCTCGGCGTTCGAGCGGGCGTCGGTCGGATGAACCGGCCCGCGCGCCGCACGCGCACGACCGGAGCGGGGCGCGGCGAAGGCGCGCTGCCGCAGCCGCCGTTCCGGCGACTGTCGCTGCCGTACCGGCCGGTCGAAGTGCTCTCGGCGGATCACGTGGAGGCGATCCACCGCACGGCGCTGAAGGTGCTGGAGGAGATCGGGATGCGCGTGCTCGACGCTCCGGCGCGGGCGCTCTACGCCTCCGCCGGGGCCGCCGTGGACGAGGCGTCGATGCGTGTACGGATGGCTGCCGCGCTGGCCGAATCGCTGGTGGCGAAGGCGCCGGCGTCGTTCACGCTCGCCGCGCGCGATCCCGCGAAGTCGCTGAAGGTGGGCGGGCGCGATTTCATCTTCTCGTCGGTGGGCGGGCCGGCGTTCGTGATGGACGAGGACAGCGGCCGCCGCGCCGGCTCCTGCGCCGAGATGTGCGATTACATCCGCCTCGTCCATATGCTGAACGTGATCCACCAGGAGGGCGGCGGGCCGCTGGAGCCGATGGACCTGCCGGCCCCGACGCGGCATCTCGACCTCTACCATGCGCAGATCACGCTCACCGACAAGAACTGGCAGCCGCAGACGTTCGGCCGCGCGCGGACCATCGACGCGCTCGAAATGGCGGCGATCTCGCTCGGCGTCACCCGCGAGGGGTTGAAGACGATCCCCGTGTTCACCGGCGTCATCAACACCAACTCGCCGCTGCAACTCGACGTGCCGATGGCGGAGGGGCTGATCACGCTGGCCGAGCACGGGCAGGTGAACGTGGTCACGCCGTTCACGCTGGCGGGCGCCATGTCGCCGGTGACGCTGGCGGGCGCGCTCGCCCAGCAGCACGCCGAAGCCATCGCCGGCATCGCGCTGGCGCAGATCGTGCGGCCCGGCGTTCCGGTGATGTACGGCGGCTTCACCTCGAACGTCGACATGAAGTCGGGCGCGCCCGCCTTCGGCACGCCGGAGTACACGCTGGCCGCGCAGGCCTCCGGACAGCTTGCCCGCCGGCTTGGCGTGCCGTTCCGCTCCTCCAACGTCACCGCCTCGAACACGGTGGACGCGCAGGCCGCCTACGAGAGCGCCATGTCGCTGTGGGGCGCGGTGACGGGCGGCGCCCACATGGTGCTGCACGCGGCCGGCTGGCTCGGCGGAGGCCTCACGGCGTCGTTCGAGAAGCTCATCCTCGACGCCGAGATGCTGCAGATGATGGCCGCCTGGTGCTCACCGCCGGTGGTGGACGATGCGACGCTGGCGCTCGACGCGATCCGCGAGGTCGGGCCCGCCGGGCACTACTTCGGCGCCGCGCACACGCTGGCGCGCTACGAGGACGCGTTCTACCGGCCGTTGCTCTCCAACTGGGACAACTACGACGCCTGGCGCGAACGCGGCGCGCTCACCGCCACGCAGCGCGCCAACGCGATCTGGAAGAAGCTGCTGGCCCAGTACGAACAGCCGGCGATCGATCCGGCCATCGACGAGGCGTTGCGCGACTACATGGACCGTCGCAAGCGCGAGGGCGGCGCCCCGGCGAACTGAGCGAACTACAGCGGGCCGAGCTTCGTCTCCACCAGATCATAGCACGCGGCGCGCGCCGTCGCCGGATCGAGCGCAGTCCCGTCGATGCTCCATTCGAGCCACAGGCCGTCGATCATCGCGATGAGATTGCGGGCGAGGGCTGGCGCGTCCACCAAGACGCCGCGCTCGGCCGCCACCGCCGCGATCGCATCCGCCAGCGCCTGCCGCCAGGTGCGGTAGAGCAGGCGCTGCTCGCGGTTGATCGCCGGATTCGCCGCCGCCTCGCCCCACAGGCTCAGCCAGACCAGGAGGTTCGCCTTGTCGAATACGGCGTCCGTGAAGTTGGCGTCGATCTGGCGGGCCAGGCGTGCGGCCGCGGCTTCGCCATCCGGCGCGGCGGCAAGCTGGGCCATCACCGGCTCATAGAGCGAGGTGCGGTAGACCGCGGCGAGCAGCGCGTCCTTGCCGTCGAAGTAATGCCCGGCGAGGCCCTTGGAAACGCCGGCCTCCCGGCACACCTTGTCGATGGTGAACGCGTGGATGCCGCCGCGCGCGATCACCCGGATCGCCGCCTCGACCAGAAGCCGGCGGCGCACCTCGGGCTGTTCGCGGCTGAACCGCGCCGGGGCCTCGGCGTGGCGCGCGGGGCGCGCGGCGCCGTTCCTTTTCCGCCCCGCCGTGGTAGGGATGGTCATGCCGTTCAGGTCCGCTGCGCTCGTTCCGTCGTAATCTACAGCCCTGACAGGACATTCGACAGGCCGATGAGCATTGTGAAGCAGGTTCTGGTTCTCGCCGTTCTCGCCGCCGCGGCGGCGGGGCTTTATGCGCTCGGCAAGCCGTGGATCGAAGCGACGTCGGGCGGCTCGACGCCGGCGTCGGCGCAGCGGGCGGGCGGCGGGCCGGGGCCGGTCGCCGTGGAGACGATGCGCGCCACG
Organism: Aestuariivirgaceae bacterium; assembly: GCA_036746875.1. Classification (GTDB taxonomy): domain Bacteria; phylum Pseudomonadota; class Alphaproteobacteria; order Rhizobiales; family Aestuariivirgaceae; genus DAIODI01. Next base: position 26,329 of record DAIODI010000006.1, read on the forward strand.
TCGAGGCCGCTGGCCGTGAAGCTGGAAGCGGTGGGCACCACACGGGCCAAATCCTCGGTGGAGATCGTGCCGCTCGCCTCCGGGCGCATCGAGGCGCTCGCTTTCGAAGCCGGGCAGACCGTCCGGCAGGGAGACGTGCTGGTGCGGCTCGACGACGACATCCAGCGCGCCGACGTGACCGAGGCGGAAGCGAAGAAGACGCAGGCCGGGCAGGCCTTCGAGCGGGCGAAGACGCTCACCCGCGACAACATCTCCACCCGCGCCACGCTGGAGCAGCTTGAAGCCGCCGCCGCCGCCGCCGGGGCCGAACTTGACCGGGCGAAGCGCCGCCTCGCCGACCGCGAGATTCGCGCCCCCTTTGCGGGCGTCACCGGCCTGCGGCAGGTGGACGTAGGGGCGCGCGTCGATGACAGCACGGTGATCACCCGCCTCGACGATGTGAGCGAGGTGGAGCTCGAATTCACGCTGCCGGAAGCGGCCTTCGGCGAGACGCGGCGCGGCCAGCCGGTGACGGCCACGGCGGCGGCGTTCCCGGGGCGCACCTTCACCGGCGCGGTTTCGGCGATCGACAACCGGGTCGATCCGGTGGCGCGGGCCTTCCGGGTGCGCGCCGTGCTGCCGAACCCCGATCAGGCGCTGCCCGCCGGCATGTTCATGCTGATTTCGCTGCTCATGGCCGAGCGCAACGGCATCGTGGTTCCGGAAGAGGCCGTGGTGCTGCGGGGCGAGCAGGCGTCGGTGTTCGTCGTCAACGGCGGCAAGACCGAGGCGCGAACCGTGCGGCTCGGTCTGCGCGAGCCGGGGCTTGTCGAGATCGTCGAGGGTGTGAAGGAGGGCGAGGAAGTGGTGGTGCGCGGCCTTCAGCGGGTGCGCGACGGAACGCCGGTGGACGCAAAGCCGTTGAGCGCGCCCGCAACCGCGCGCTCGGGCACGGCCGGGTGACATGCGCCTTTCCGATCTCTCCATCCGGCGGCCGGTGCTCGCAACAGTGGCGAGCCTGCTGATCATCGTGTTCGGCGTCGCCGCCGCGCTGCGGCTGCCGCTGCGCGAGCTTCCCGACATCGACACCTCGGTGATCACCGTCACCACGACCTACGTGGGGGCCAGTCCCGAAACCGTGGACACCGACATCACCGGCATCATCGAGGGCGCCATCGCCGGCGTCTCCGGCGTGAAGTCGATCAACTCGCAGAGCCGCCAGGGCCAGAGCTCCACCGTCATCGAGTTCGAGGTCGGCCGCAATATCGACGAGGCGGCCAACGACGTGAGGAGCGCCGTGGCGCGGGTGCGTGGACAGCTTCCCGCGGAGGCCGATGAGCCGCAGGTCGTGAAGAACGACAGCGCCTCCGATCCGGTGATGCGGATCGCGGTGATCTCCAGCCGCATGGACGGGGCCGCCATCACCGACTTCGTGGACCGCTTCGTGATCGACCGGCTGGCGACGCTGCCAGGCGTCGCGAGCATCACCATCTTCGGCGAGCGCCGGTACGCCATGCGCGTCTGGCTCGACCGCGCCGCCATGGCGGCGCGCAACATCACCGTGGCCGACATCGAGGCGGCGCTGCGGCGCTCCAACCTCAACCTGCCGTCGGGCGAGGTGGAGTCGCTCAACCGCGAGTTCACCGTGCAGCTCGAAGGCCGCGTGCGCACCCCGGACGCGTTCGCCGGCATCGTTGTGGCGCGTGTGGCGGGTTATCCGGTGAAGCTCGGCGACATCGCCCGCATCGAGCGCGGCGTCGAGGACGACACCACCGTGGTCCGCCAGAACGGCGAACAGGCCGTGGGGCTCGGCGTGCTGCGCCAGTCGCAGGCCAACACGGTGCAGATCTCCAATGCGGTCCGGGCCGAGATCGCCCAGCTTGAGCCGCTGCTGCCGGAGGGTATGCGCATCGAAGTGGGCGCCGACGACGCGCTGTTCGTCGCCGCCTCGATCCGCGAGGTGGCGAAGGCGCTGTTTGAGGCGCTGGCGCTCGTGGTGCTGGTGATCCTGGTTTTCCTCAGATCGTGGCGGGCGACGGTCATTCCCGCCGTCACCATCCCGGTGTCGCTGATCGGCTGCTTCATCGTCATGGCGGCGCTCGGCTACTCCATCAACGTGCTGACGCTGCTCGCCATCATCCTCGCCATCGGCCTGGTGGTGGACGACGCCATCGTGGTGCTCGAAAACATCCAGCGGCGGATCGAGCTGGGCGAAAGCCCGCTGCTGGCGAGCTTCACCGGCACGCGGCAGGTGACGTTTGCGGTGGTCGCAACCTCGCTGACGCTGGTGGCGGTGTTCGTGCCGCTGTCGTTCCTGCAGGGCCAGGTCGGCAAGCTGTTCATCGAGTTCGGGTTCGTGCTCGCGGCGGCGGTTTTGATCTCTATGTTCGTCTCGCTGACGCTGTGCCCGGCGATCGCCGCCCGGCTTCTCAAGCCGCAAGTCGTGGCGCACCCGGGCGAACCGCCGCCGCCGCCGTGGTCGCTGCGCGTCTATCGCGCGGCGCTGACGCGGGCGCTGGGGATGCCGCTGGTCGTGGTGGCGTTGTCGGCCGCGTTCGCCGCCGCCGGCTGGTATGCGTTCACGCAGTTGCCGCGCGAGCTGTCGCCGACGGAGGATCGCGGCGTGATCTTCATTCCCGTCACCGCCCCGCAGGGCAGCACCACCGCCTATACCGACGCGCAGATGCGCGAGCTTGAAAGCCGCCTGATGCCGCTGCGGGAGGCGGGCGTGGTGCGCGCCATCTTCGCCATCACGGGATCGCAGGGGCAGCCGTCCCGAGGCTTCATCGTGGTGCGCCTTGCGCCTTGGGACGAGCGCACCGTGAGCCAGCAGCAGGTGCTGCGCGAGGTGCTGCCGAAGGTGACGAGCCTTCCCGGCGTGCGCGCCTTCCCCGTCGCCCCCGCCGGTCTCGGCCTGCGGGGCAGCCGGTCGCCGCTCAGCGTGGCGGTGGGCGGACCGGACTTCGAGAGCGTCAAGGCGTGGGCGGCGGCCTTGCGCGACGCGGCCGAAACCAATCCCGGCCTGCGCAACATCGAGCTCGACTTCGAGGAAACGCAGCCGCAGCTCGCCATCGACATCGACCGGGCGCGCGCCGACGACCTCGGCGTCTCGGTCGAGACCATCGCGCAGACGCTGCAGACGATGATCGCCTCGCGCGAGGTGACCAACTATGTGGACCGCGGCCGCGAGTATCCGGTGATCGTGCAGGCCCGGCGCGAGGACCGCCAGACGCCGGGCGATCTGCAGAACATCTTCATCCGCGCCGGCGACGGAGCGACGCTGACGCCGCTCTCGGCGCTGGTGTCGATCCGCGAGAATGCGGCTTCGCCGTCGCTGCGCCGGTACGACCGGCTGCCCTCCATCACGCTGACCGCCGCGCTGGCGGAGGGGTATTCGCTGGGCGAGGCCATCGCCTTCGTGAACCGGACGGCGGCCGACATCCTGCCCCCGGAAGCGAAGATCGCCTTCACCGGGCAGTCGCAGCAGTTTCAGGAGGCGTCCGGCGGCCTGTACGTGACGCTCGTCCTGGCGCTGCTCATCGTCTTCCTTGTGCTGGCCGCGCAGTTCGAGAGCTTCATCCACCCGTTCATCATCATGCTGACGGCGCCGCTGGCGCTCGCCGCGGCGGTGATCTCCATGGCCGCCGGGGGCCTCAGCCTCAACGTCTACAGCCAGATCGGCATGGTGCTGCTGATCGGGCTGATGGCGAAGAACGGCATCCTCATCGTCGAGTTCGCCAACCAGCTGCGCGACGAAGGCAAGGGCGTCTACGACGCGGTGCTCGAAGCCTCGGTGCTGCGGCTGCGCCCCATCGCCATGACGGTGATCGCCACCGTGCTGGGCGCGATCCCGCTGATGCTGGCCTCAGGCGCGGGCGCGGAGAGCCGCATCGCCATCGGCACGGTGATCGTCGGCGGTCTCGGCGTCGCCACCGTGCAGACCCTGTTCCTCACGCCCGTCCTTTATCTGGTGTTCGCCCGCTTCACCCAGGCGCGCGGCCACATCGAACGGCTGCTGGAGCAGGAACTGGCCGGCGCGCCCGGTCCGGCCGAATGACCATGCGCGCGCTGATCCTCGCGGCCCTGATGGCCGCCGCTCCGGCGCTGGCGGTGGCGCAAGAGGCCCTCGACGCCGCCATGGGCCGGTCGCTGTTCGAGCGGCGCTGGACCGGCGAGGGGCTGGGGCCGCTCTACAACGAACGGTCGTGCGCCGCCTGCCACAAGGACGGCGGCCCGGCGCGGTTCGTGACGATGCCGGACGGTGGGCTCGCCATCGCCGGGGCCGTGGTGCGACTCGGCGATGCGACGGGGAGGGGCGACCCGCGCTACGGCATCCAGGTGCACACCCACGGGATCGCCGGCGTGTCTCCCGAAGCCGCCGTCAACGCCCGGCTGGTCCCGGCGGGCGACGGCCTGGCGCGTGTCGCCGTTGAGGTGACGCCGCTCGGCGAGCCGCTGTCACCGGGCGTGACGGCCTCGCTCCGGGTGGCGCAGACGGCGCGCACCGCCGCCGCCATCGACCGGGTGGACATGGCGGCGCTGGACCGGCTTTCCGACCCGCGCGACGCCGACGGCGACGGCGTCTCGGGCCGGGTGCGCTGGTTCAGGGACGGCGCGGGCGCTCTCGTGGCCGGGCGGTTCGGCTGGCGGGCGGGGCAGCTTTCGCTCGACGATCAGGTGGCGTCGGCGTTCGCGCTCGACATGGGGCT
>DAIODI010000007.1:0-30889 GCA_036746875.1 Aestuariivirgaceae bacterium
CGGTGGCCACGGCGACACCATGGTGCCGCTGGAGCGCTACTCGACGGTGGCCGGCATCCCGGTGCCGGATCTGGTGGCGATTAACTGGACCACCCAGAAGCGCATCGACGAGATCGTCAGGCGCACCCGCGACGGCGGCGCCGAGATCGTCGGCCTGCTCAAGACCGGCTCGGCCTACTACGCCCCGGCGGCCTCGGCCATCGCCATGGCCGAAAGCTTCCTCAAGGACAAGAAGCGCGTGCTGCCCTGCGCCGCCCACCTCACCGGTCAGTACGGCGTCAACGACCTCTACGTTGGCGTGCCGGTGGTGATCGGCGCGCAAGGCGTTGAGCGTGTTGTGGAAATCAGGCTCGACGCAGCCGAGAAGGAGCAGTTCCGCAATTCCGTCAAGGCGGTGGAGGGGCTGATGGATGCGGCCCGCAAGATTGCTCCCGACCTTGGCTGAACAGGGCTGGTATCTGGTATACCAATACTGGCCCACCGGCCGGGCCCCATGATAAGGATGGTTTCGCCGTCAACGGCGCACAAGGGACGAAGCCCATGAACATCCACGAGTACCAGGCCAAGGAGCTGCTCCGCCAGTTCGGCGCGCCCACCGGCCACGGCTTTGCGGCCTTCACCGTCGATGAGGCGGTGGAGGCGGCGAAGAAACTTCCTGGCCCCGTCTATGTCGTGAAGGCGCAGATCCACGCCGGCGGCCGCGGCAAGGGCGGCGGCGTCAAGGTGGTCAAGTCGCACGACGATGTCCGCAAGGAAGCCAAGCGGATGCTGGGGATGACGCTCGTCACCCATCAGACCGGGCCTGCGGGCAAGACGGTGAACCGCCTCTACATCGAGGACGGCGCGCGCATCTCGCGCGAGCTCTACCTATCGGCGCTGGTCGACCGCGCCACCTCGCGCGTCGCCTTCATCGCCTCCACCGAGGGCGGCATGGACATCGAGAAGGTGGCCCACGACACGCCGGAGAAAATCCACACCGTTCACGTCGACCCGGCGGCCGGCTACTCGCCCTACGTCGGGCGCGCGGTGGCGGCGGCGTTGAAGCTCGACGGCGAACTGCAGAAGCAGTGCGTGGCGCTGGTCGGTTCGCTCTACCGCGCCTTCGTCGAGAAGGACATGAGCCTGCTCGAGATCAACCCGCTGATCGTCACCGGGGACGGCAAGCTCGTCTGCCTCGACGCCAAGATCAACTTCGACTCGAACGCGCTCTACCGCCACAAGGACGTACTGGCGCTGCGCGACGAAACCGAAGAGGACGCCAAGGAGATCGAGGCGTCGAGGTTCGACCTCTCCTACATCGCCCTCGACGGCTCCATCGGCTGCATGGTGAACGGGGCCGGACTTGCGATGGCCACCATGGACATCATCAAGCTCTACGGCGCCGAGCCCGCCAACTTCCTCGACGTCGGCGGCGGCGCAACCAGGGAGAAGGTGACGGCGGCGTTCAAGATCATCACCGCCGACCCGAAGGTGAAGGGCATCCTCGTCAACATCTTCGGCGGCATCATGCGCTGCGACGTCATCGCGGAAGGGGTGATCGCGGCGGTGAAGGAGGTGGGCCTCAAGGTTCCCCTCGTGGTCCGCCTCGAGGGCACCAACGTCGACCTCGGCAGGCAGATCCTCAACCAGTCCGGCCTCAACGTCATCGCCGCCGACGACCTCGACGACGCGGCGAGGAAGGTGGTCAAGGCTGTGAAGGAGGCCCGCTGATGTCGATTCTGGTCAACAGGAAGACGAAGGTCATCTGCCAGGGCGTCACCGGGGCCCAGGGCACCTTCCACACCGAGCAGGCGATCGCCTACGGCACCCAGATGGTGGGCGGCGTGCCGCCCGGCCGCGGCGGCTCCACCCACCTCGGGCTGCCGGTGTTCGACACCGTCGGCGAGGCGCGCGAGGCGACGGGCGCCGAGGCAAGCGTGGTCTATGTGCCGCCGCCGTTCGCCGCCGACGCCATCCTTGAAGCCATCGCGGCGGAAATCCCGCTCGTGGTGTGCATCACCGAAGGCATCCCCGTGCTCGATATGGTGAAGGTGAAGCGGGCGCTGTCGGGCTCGAAGACCAGGCTCATCGGCCCCAACTGCCCCGGCCTCATCACCCCGAAGGAATGCAAGATCGGTATCATGCCGGGCCACATCTTCAGGAAAGGTTCGGTGGGCATCGTGTCGCGCTCGGGCACCCTCACCTACGAGGCGGTGAAGCAGACCTCCGACGCGGGCCTTGGCCAGACGACGGCGGTGGGCATCGGCGGCGATCCGGTGAAGGGAACCGAATTCATCGACGTGCTGGAGATGTTTTTGGCCGATCCGAAGACCGAATCGATCATCATGATCGGCGAAATCGGTGGATCGGCCGAGGAAGAGGCGGCGGAGTTCCTGCGCAAGTCGAAGGTGAAGAAGCCGATGGTTGGTTTCATCGCCGGGCGCACCGCGCCGCCCGGCCGCCGCATGGGCCACGCCGGCGCCATCATTTCCGGCGGCAAGGGCGGCGCCGACGACAAGATCGAGGCGATGCGGCGCGGGAGGATCAGGATCGCGCCGTCGCCCGCCGCGCTCGGCGTCACATTGCGCAAGGTGCTGAAGGATTGACGCGAAGGTGAACGCCCCCGCCCTCAACACGAGCGGGCGGGGGTTCGAGCCTTCGGCCAGCCCGGCCGGTGTCGACCGGCCGGACCACGAGTAAGGAGGCGCCGGCGGTCATGCGCCGGCTGACGACCGATGACGAAGAGCGAAACCAACGCCGCGTTCGAGCAGACCTCGTTCCTCTACGGCGGCAACGCGGCCTTCATCGAGCAGATGCAGGCGCGCTACCTCGAAGACCCGAACTCCGTCGATCCGCAGTGGCGGGCGTTCTTCGCCTCGCTCTCCGACAACCGCTCGGACGCGCTGAAGATCGCCGGCGGGCCGAGTTGGGAACGCGAGCCGGTGTCGCAACCGGCGGACGGCGACCTGATGGCGGCGCTGGGCCTCGACGCCGCCGCCGCAGGGAAAGCGGTCGGCGAGCGGGTGGAGCGAGCGGCGCGCGGCCGCGGCGAGGCGATGTCGGCGGAGCAGCTGCGCAAGGCGACCCTCGATTCGGTGCGCGCGCTGATGATGATCCGCGCCTATCGCATCCGTGGCCACCTCGCCGCCGACCTCGATCCGCTGGCGCTGAAGCCGCCGCAGTCGCACCCGGAGCTCGATCCGGCGAGCTACGGGTTCGGGCCGCAGGACATGGACCGGCCAGTGTTCATCGACAACGTGCTGGGACTTGAGCGCGCCACGATCCGCGAGATCCTCACCATCCTCAAGCGCACCTACTGCTCGACGCTGGGCGTTGAGTTCATGCACATCTCCAACCCCGCCCAGAAGGCGTGGCTCCAGGAGCGCATCGAAGGGCCGGGCAAGGGCGTGGCGTTCACCGCCGCCGGCAAGAAGGCGATCCTCAACAAGCTGATCGAGGCCGAAGGCTTCGAGCATTTCCTCAACATCAAGTACACCGGCACCAAGCGCTTCGGCCTCGACGGCGGCGAGGCGATGATCCCGGGGCTCGAACAGATCATCAAGCGCGGCGGGGCGCTGGGCTTGCGCGAGATCGTGCTCGGCATGGCGCACCGCGGCCGCCTCAACGTGCTCGCCAACGTCATGGGCAAGCCCCATTCGGTGATCTTCCACGAGTTCAAGGGCGGCTCCTCGACGCCGGAGGAAGTGGAAGGCTCGGGCGACGTGAAGTATCACCTCGGCTCGTCCTCCGACCGCGAGTTCGACGACAACAAGGTCCACCTCTCGCTCACCGCCAATCCCTCGCACCTCGAGATCGTCGATCCGGTGGTGCTGGGCAAGGTGCGCGCCAAGCAGGACCTGCACGAAGGCGACCGCCGCCGGGTGATGCCGCTGTTGATCCACGGCGACGCGGCCTTCGCAGGGCAGGGCGTGGTGGCGGAGTGCTTCGGCCTCTCCGGGCTGAAAGGCCATCGCACCGGCGGATCGATCCACTTCATCGTCAACAACCAGATCGGCTTCACCACCAGCCCCATCTGGGCGCGCTCCTCGCCTTACCCCTCGGACGTCGCCAAGATGATCGAGGCGCCGATCTTCCATGTGAACGGCGACGATCCGGAGGCGGTCGTCTACGCGGCCAAGATCGCCACCGAGTTCCGGCAGAAGTTCAAGCACCCGGTCGTCATCGACATGTTCTGCTACCGCCGCTTCGGCCACAACGAGTCCGACGAGCCGGCGTTCACCCAGCCGGTGATGTACCGGCGCATCGCCCAGCACCCGACGGTGGTGCAGCTCTACGCCAGCCGGCTGATCGAAGAGGGCGTGCTGACGGCGCAGGAGCTCGAGGCGATGAAGGCCGCCTTCCGCAAGCGCCTCGACGACGCCTTCGCCGCCTCGGAAGGCTACAAGGCCAACAAGGCCGACTGGCTGGACGGCCGCTGGTCCGGCCTGAAGGCGGCCCGCCTCGACGACGATCCGCGCCGCGGCCGGACGGGGGTCGAGATCGCCCGCCTCAAGGAGCTCGGCGCCCGCCTCACCCGGTTGCCGAAGGGCTTCACGCCGCACCGCACTCTGCAACGCATCTACGACGGCCGGCGCAAGGCGATCGAGGAGGGAGTGGGCCTCGACTGGGCGACCGCCGAGTCGCTCGCCTTCGCCACGCTGCTCGACGAGGGTTTTCCGGTGCGCCTGTCCGGCCAGGACGTGCAGCGCGGCACGTTCTCGCAGCGCCACGCGGTGGTGATCGACCAGGAGACGGAGAAGCGCTACACGCCGCTCAACCATCTCGGCAAAGACCAGAAAGCGCGCTTCGAGGTCATCAACTCAATGCTTTCGGAAGAGGCGGTGCTCGGCTTCGAGTACGGCTACTCGCTGGCCGAACCCAATTGCCTCGTCCTGTGGGAAGCCCAGTTCGGCGACTTCGCCAACGGCGCGCAGGTGGTGTTCGACCAGTTCATCTCGTCGGGCGAGCGCAAGTGGCTGAGGCTTTCCGGCCTCGTCTGCCTGTTGCCGCACGGTTACGAGGGCCAGGGGCCCGAGCATTCCTCCGCGCGGCTCGAGCGCTATCTGCAGATGTGCGCGGAGGACAACATGCAGGTGGCGAACTGCACCACGCCCGCCAACTACTTCCACATCCTCCGCCGGCAGATGAAGCGCGACTTCCGCAAACCGCTGGTGCTGATGACGCCGAAATCGCTGCTGCGCCACAAGCTCGCCGTGTCGCGCCTCGATGAACTCGGGCCGGACACGAGCTTCCACCGGGTGCTGTGGGACGACGCCCAGTTCGGCCCCACCGGGAAGGTGACGCTGAAGGAGGACGCGAAGATTCGCCGCGTCATCCTGTGCACCGGCAAGGTCTACTTCGACCTGTTCGAGGAGCGCGAGAAGCGCGGCGTCGACGATGTGTACCTGATGCGCGTCGAGCAGCTTTATCCATTCCCGCTTAAGACGCTGGTGCAGGAGCTGTCGCGCTTCAAGGCCGCCGACATCGTGTGGTGCCAGGAGGAGCCCTACAACATGGGCGCCTGGACGTTCGTGCAGCCGAACCTCGAATGGGTCCTCGGCAAGGCCGGCAACGCCACGAAGCGGCCGCGCTACGTCGGCCGCAGCGCCTCCGCCGCCACAGCGACCGGGCTGATGAGCAAGCACCTGAAGGAGCTCCACGCCTTCCTCGACGAAGCGTTCGGCGAGTAGGGACCAGGGACGGATGACGCGAAAGGCAGACGCGCGATGACCACGGACATCAAGGTTCCAACGCTTGGCGAATCGGTCACGGAAGCGACCATCGCGCAGTGGTTCAAGAAAGAGGGCGACGCGGTGAAGGCCGACGAGCCTCTGGTCGAGCTTGAGACCGACAAGGTGACGGTGGAGGTGCCCGCGCCCGCCGCCGGCGTGCTGGCCTCGATCAGCGCCAGGCCGGGCGACACGGTGAACGTGGGCGCGATCCTCGGCGCCATCGCCGAAGGCGCGGCTGCCGCCGCTGTGGCGCCGAAGCCCGCCGCCGAAGCCGCAAGGCCCGCCACGAAGACATCAGCGCCCGAAACGGCGGCGGCGCCGCTGTCGCCGGCCGTGCGCAAGGCGGTGGCCGAGACAGGCGTCGATCCGGCGTCGATCGCCGGCGCGGGCAAGGACGGCCGCCGGACCAAGGCCGACGTGATCGCCGCAGCCGCCGCAGCCGCCGCAGCCGCCGCGCCCGCCGCGGCGAAGCCCGCCGCCGCCCCCGTCGCCGCGCTGGCGATCCCGGCGGCGCAGCAGGCCCGCGCGCCCTCCGCGCCGGAAGACGCCGCCCGCGAGGAGCGGGTGCGGATGACCAGGCTCCGCGCCACCATCGCGCGGCGGCTGAAGGATGCGCAGAACACCGCCGCCGTGCTCACCACCTTCAACGAGGTGGACATGACTTCGGTGATGGCGTTGCGCGCCCAGTTCAAGGACCTGTTCGAGAAGCGCCACGGCGTGAAGCTCGGCTTCATGGGCTTCTTCGTGAAGGCCTGCATCCAGGCGCTGAAGGAGATTCCGGCGGTGAACGCCGAGATCGACGGCGACGATCTCGTCTATAAGAACTACTATAACATCGGCGTGGCGGTGGGCGCCGACAAGGGCCTCGTCGTGCCGGTGGTGCGCGACGCCGACCGGCTCACCATCGCCGGCGTCGAGAAGGCGATCGGCGACTACGGCAGGAAGGCCCGCGACGGCGCGCTCGCCATCGCCGACATGCAGGGCGGCACCTTCACCATCTCGAACGGCGGCGTCTACGGCTCGCTGATGTCGACGCCGATCCTCAACGCGCCGCAGTCGGCCATCCTCGGCATGCACAAGATCCAGGACCGCCCTGTGGCGATCGCCGGCAAGGTGGAGATCCGGCCGATGATGTATCTGGCGCTCTCCTACGACCACCGCATCGTCGACGGCAAGGAGGCCGTCACCTTTCTCGTGCGCGTGAAGGAGACGCTCGAGGATCCGCAGCGCCTCGTCCTCGACCTCTGACCGCCATCTGATCCGTACACTGAGGAAAACGTCATGGCGCAAGCCTTCGATCTGGTCGTCATCGGCACCGGCCCCGGCGGCTACGTGTGCGCCATCCGCGCCGCCCAGCTCGGCATGAAGGTGGCGGTGGTGGAGAAGCGCGCCACCCACGGCGGCGCCTGCCTCAACGTCGGCTGCATCCCCTCCAAGGCGCTGCTGCACGCCTCCGAGCTGTTCGCCGAAGCCGGGCACGGGTTCGCGAAGATGGGCATCGTGGTGGACAAGCCGAAACTCGATTTCGGCCGCCTCATGGGGTTCAAGACCGAGGCCATCAAGGGCAACACCAAGGGCGTCGAGTTCCTGCTGAAGAAGAACAAGGTCGAGGCGTTCCACGGCGCAGGGCGCATCGCCGGCCCCGGCGCGGTTGAAGTGACGGCGGCGAACGGCAAGACGACCGGGCTTCAGGCCAAGCACATCGTCATCGCCACGGGCTCCGATTCGGCGAAACTCCCCGGCATCGACGTGGACGAGGAAACCGTCGTCACCTCCACGGGCGCGCTCGATCTCGACGCCGTGCCCGGGCGTCTGGCGGTGATCGGCGCGGGCGTCATCGGGCTTGAACTCGGCTCGGTCTGGGCGCGGCTCGGCTCCAGGGTGACGGTGATAGAATACCTCGACCGTATCCTGCCCGGAATGGACCTGGAGGTGGCGAGGCAGTTCCAGCGCATCCTGCAGAAGCAGGGCCTGGCGTTCCGCCTCTCCACCAAGGTCACCGGCGTTGCGAAGGAGCCCGGCGGGCTCGCCGTCAACCTTGAGCCTGCGAAGGGCGGGGCGGCCGAAACCATCGCCGCCGACGTCGTGCTGGTCGCCGTCGGCCGTGTTCCGTACACGGAAGGTCTGGGGCTGAAGGAGGCGGGCGTGGCGCTTCATCCGAAGGGCCGGGTGATCGTCGATGACCGTTTCGCTACCAACGTTCCCGGCGTCTACGCCATCGGCGACGTCATCCGCGGGCCGATGCTCGCCCACAAGGCCGGAGACGAAGGGCTCGCCGTGGCCGAGATCATCGCCGGGCAGGCGGGCCATGTGAACTACGGCGTCATCCCCTCGGTCGTCTACACCAGCCCGGAGGTCGCCTCGGTCGGCAAGACCGAGGAGGAGCTGAAGGCGGAAGGCGCGCGCTACACCGTCGGCAAGTTCCCGTTCCTCGCCAACGGCCGCGCCAAGGCCAATCAGACCACCGAAGGGTTCGTGAAGGTGCTGGCCGACGCCGCGACCGACCGGGTGCTCGGCGTCCACATCGTCGGCCCGCAGGCGGGCGAGCTGATCCACGAGTGCGCGCTGCTCATGGAGTACGGCGGCTCCTCGGAAGACCTCGCCCGCACCTGCCATGCGCATCCCACGCTGTCGGAGGCGGTGAAGGAGGCGGCGCTCGCAGCTGACGGGCGCGCCATCCACATGTGACGGCGGCGCAGGCGCGCCGGATCGTCATCCCACCAAGTGGCGGCCACTTGGCCAAATGACGCTCTGTCGTCTGGGCGAAAGCGTGCGAATGACAGTTTGCCGCTTTCCGTCCCTAGCGCTTCACCACCACCTTGCGCGGCACGTTGGCGATGCACTCCGCGCCGGCCGGGGTGATAAGGATGGTTTCCGACAGCTCAAGCCCGCCGTCGTCGAGCCACAGCGCGGGCATGAAGTGGATCGTCATGTTCTCTTGCAAAACCGTTTTGTCGCCGCGCCTGAGCGACAGCGTGCGCTCGCCCCAGTCGGGCGGATACGAAAGCCCAATGGAGTAACCGGCGCGCGAATCCTTCTCGAAGCCGTGCATCTTCAACGTATCGAAGAAGGCGATGGCCACCTCCTCGCAGGTGTTGCCCGGCCTCGCCTTGGCAAGCCCGGCGTCGGTCGCGGCGAGCACGGCGGCTTCGGCGCGCACATACTTCTCCGGCATCGCGCCGAGGAACACCGTGCGCGACAGCGGGCAGTGGTAGCGCCGGTAGCAGCCGCCGATCTCGAAGAACGTCCCCTCGCCCGCCCGGAACGGCTGGTCGTCCCAAGTGAGGTGCGGAGCGGTCGCGTCCAGGCCTGAAGGCAGCATCGGCACGAACGCCGGGTAATCGCCCCAGTGGCCGTCGGCACCCTCGATCGCCACCTTGTAAAGCTCGGCGACGAGGCGGTTCTTCGGCAGGCCTGGCTCCACCATGTCGAAGATCGCCCGGTGCATGCGCTCGACGATGCGCGCGGCGCGGCGGATGAATTCGATCTCAAGGTCACTTTTCACCACGCGCTGCCAATTGACAAGGCCGGTGGCGGCGAGGAGCGCCGCCGCTTTCAGATGGGATTGCAGGGCGGCGTGGGCGGCGGCGGTGTACCAGTAGTTGTCCATCTCGACGCCGATCCGGCCCTTCGCCCAGCCACGCTCCGCGATCAGGCCGCAGAGGTGGTCCATCGGATGGCGCTCGGTGGACTGCACGAAATGGTCCGGGTAGCCGGAGATATTGTCCTGCGCCATGAAGCAGGTGCGCAGCGCCCCGTTGGCGTCCATGCGGCGTCCCCACCACACCGGCTCGCCCGCCATGGGCAGCAGCACAGCCTGGTGCACATAGAACGACCAGCCGTCGTAGCCCGTCAGCCAGGCCATGTTGGAGGGGTCCGAAACGATCACCAGATCGAGGCCGCGCCGCGCCATCTCCGCCCGCGCCAGCGCGATCCGGCGGTCGTACTCGGACTTTGGAAAGTGCAATCTGGCGGTGGCGGGCATGAACGCTCCGGGATCGACGGGATCAGCAATGTGGTGCGGCGGCGGAGAGTGCCGGGCGGCCCGGCGCTCCGCAAGGGGGCGGCGCTTCGGTTGATGCTTCCGCCGGCGAAAGGTGCTTAGATCACGAATGCGTGATCCGCCGCCTTCAGAGCGGAGAGGCGCGAATCCTCCAGGGAGTTGATGTCCATGAAGACCTGCAAACTGATGGCCGCCGCGTTCGTGGCCGCCACGATTCTGTCGTCGCCGGCGTTCGCCGCCGCCACCCTCGTCTACTGTTCGGAAGGCTCGCCCGAGAACTTCAACCCGCAGATCAACACCACCGGCACCAGCCTCGACGCCGCCCGGCCGGTCTACAACCAGCTCGTCGAGTTCGAACCGGGCACGGTCGACGTCGTGCCGGGGCTCGCCGAAAGCTGGACGATCTCCGAGGACGGCAAGACGATCACCTTCAAGCTGCGCAAGGGCGTGAAGTTCGGCGCGAACAAGGCGTTCACGCCGACCCGCGACTTCAACGCCGACGACGTGATCTTCTCCTTCGAGCGCCAGTGGAAGCCGGATCATCCGTTCCACAAGGTCTCGGGCGGCGCCTATGACTACTTCAACGACATGGGCATGCCCGACCTTCTCGACACCATCGTCAAGACGGACGACCACACCGTCGTGATGACCCTGAAGGAGCCGAACGCGCCGATCATGGCCAACCTCGCCATGGACTTCGCCACCATCCTTTCGGCCGAGTACGCCGAGGCGATGATGAAGGCGGGCACGCCCGAGAAGGTGGACCAGGAGCCCATCGGCACCGGACCGTTCGAGTTCGTCGGCTACCAGAAGGACGCGGTGATCCGCTACAAGGCGAACCCCAACTACTGGGGCGGCAAGCCGGCGATCGACAATCTCGTCTACGCCATCACGCCCGACCCGACGGCGCGCTACGCCAAGATGAAGGCGAACGAGTGCCAGGTGATGATCGCGCCGAACCCGGCCGATCTCGAAGCGATGCGCAACGACGCCAATCTGAACCTGATGGAGCAGGCCGGCCTCAACATCGGCTATCTGGCGCTCAACGCCCAGAAGCCGCCGTTCGACAAGACGGAGGTCCGCCAGGCGATCAACATGGCGATCGACAAGGCGGCGATCCTGAAAGAGGTCTACCAGGGCGCAGGCCAGGCGGCGGTGAACCCGATCCCGCCGACGATCTGGTCGTATTCCGCCGCCACGAAGGACTACGAGTACAACCCCGAGAAGGCGAAGGCGATGCTGAAGGCCGCCGGCGTCGAGAACCTCGAAACCGATCTGTGGTGGATGCCGGTGCAGCGCCCCTACAACCCCAACGCCAAGCGTATGGCGGAGATGATGCAGGCCGACCTCGCCAAGGTGGGCGTCAACGCCAAACTCGTCTCCTACGAATGGGGCGAGTACAGGAAGCGCCTGCAGGCCGGCGAGCACCAGATGGGCCTGCTCGGCTGGACCGGCGACAACGGCGATCCCGACAACTTCTTCTTCCTGCTCGGCTGCGCCGGCGGCACGCCCGCCGGCCAGAACATCGCCAAGTGGTGCAACGAGCAGTTCACCGCCGACCTCTTGAAGGCCCGCACGCTCTCCGACAAGGCCGAGCGCACGAAAATCTACGAGGGCATGCAGGCCGTCTTCAAGGAACAGGCGCCGTGGTTCACCATCGCGCACTCGACCGTGTTCGAGCCGGTGCGCAAGGAGGTCGAGGGCTACAAGGTCAGCCCCCTCGGCCGCCACGAGTTTCACAAGGTGACGATCAAGCCGTAGCCTGGCGCCGACATTCGGGCGGGGCGGCGCGGGCCGCCCCGCCTCCTTCCCCGGATCCCGAAATCCATGCTGCGGTTCATCCTCAAGCGCGTGGCGTTGACGCTGCCGACGTTCGTGGCGCTCATGTTCATCACCTTCATGATGATCCGCCTCGTCCCCGGCGACCCCATCGAGGTGAGGAAGGGCGAACGCGGCATCTCGCCCGAACGGCTGGAGCAACTGCGCCACGAGATGGGCCTCGACCAGCCGGTGTGGAAGCAGTTTCTCGATTACGTCTGGAATATCCTGCACGGCGACTTCGGCACCTCGGTGATCAGCCAGCAGAAGGTGCTCACCGAGTTCATGAGCCTGTTCCCCGCCACGCTGGAGCTCGCCGCCTGCGCCATGCTGATCGCTGTGGTCCTGGGCGTCCCGGCCGGGGTGCTGGCGGCGGTGAAACGCGGCTCCCTCTATGACCAGGCGCTGATGGGCGCGGCGCTCACCGGCTACTCCATGCCGATCTTCTGGTGGGGGCTTCTCCTCATCATGTTCTTTTCCGGCTATCTCGGCTGGACGCCAGTCTCGGGCCGCATCGATCCGATCAGGTACTACTTCGAGCCGGTCACCGGCTTCATGCTGATCGACACGCTGCTCTCCGGCGAGGACGGCGCATTTCTCGACGCCGTGCGCCACCTGATCCTGCCGGCGGTCGTGCTCGGCACCATTCCGCTCGCCATCATCGCGCGCATGACGCGCTCGTCGATGCTGGAGGTGCTGGAGGAGGACTACGTCCGCACCGCCCGGGCCAAGGGCCTGTCGCCGTTCCGGGTGATCGGCCTGCATGCGCTGCGCAACGCGCTGATCCCGGTGGTGACGACCATCGGCCTCCAGGTGACGACGCTGCTCGCCGGCGCGGTGCTCACCGAAACGATCTTCTCGTGGCCGGGTGTGGGCAAGTGGCTGATCGAGTCCATCGGCCGGCGCGATTATCCGGCGCTGCAGGGCGGCATCCTGCTGATCTCGGGCCTCGTCATCCTCACCAACATCCTCATCGACGTGATCTACTCGGCGATCAACCCGAGGCTCCGCCATGCCCGCTGACGGCGCCATTCCGGCCGTGCGGGCCGCAGCGCCGCCGGGGCCGCTCGCCGCCTTCTGGCGGGCGTTCCGCGAGAACCGCGGCGCTGTGGCGGGCCTTGCGGTGGTGGCGGCGATCTGCCTTGTGGCGATCTTCGCGCCGCTGCTCGCGCCGCATTCGCCGGTCGAGCAGTTCCGCGGCTTCAGCAAGCTGCCGCCGTTCTGGGAGGAAGGAAGCGATCCGCGCTTCCTGCTCGGCACCGACGCAGTGGGGCGCGACATGCTCTCGCGCATCATCTACGGCGCGCGCGTGTCGCTGTTCATCGGCCTCGCCGTGATGGTCGTGGCGGCGCTCACCGGCGTCGCGCTCGGCCTTGCCGCTGCATGGTACGGCGGCGTCGTGGACAGCATCATCCAGCGGGTGATGGACCTCATCGTGGCGATCCCGTCGCTCGTGCTCGCCATCCTGATCATCGCCGTGATCGGGCCGAACCTCGCCAACACCATCGTGGCGGTGACCATCGTCAACCTGCCCCGCTACGTCCGGCTCGTGCGGGCGTCGGCCATCAGCGAGCTGTCGAAGGATTATGTGATCGCGGCGAAGGTGGCCGGCGTCCGCCCCTTGCGGCTGATGCTCTCGACCGTTCTTCCCAATTGTCTTGCGCCGCTCATCGTGCAGGCGGCGCTCGGCGTCTCCGACGCGATCCTCGAAGCGGCGGGGCTTGGCTTCCTCGGCCTCGGCGCGCAACCGCCGACGCCGGAATGGGGCGCCATGCTCGCCGACAGCCGTGAGTTCATCCTGTCGAACCCGTGGATCGTCACGTTCCCGGGCCTCGCCATCCTCATCACGGTGATCTCGATCAACCTGATGGGCGACGGCCTGCGCGACGCGCTCGACCCGCGCTTGAGGAGGAGTTGAGGCGATGGACGCGGAACGGGCGCAAGGCCCGGACCGGCACGCCGCGTCCGACTTTGATGTCCTGTCCTGAGCGAGGTTCCAGCAAGATCAACCGCCATGCCGCTGCTCGAGATCGAAAACCTCACCGTCACCTTCGCCACCTCGTCCGGGCCGTTCCGGGCCGTGGACCGGGTCTCGCTCGCCGTGGATACAGGCGAAGTGCTGGCCATCGTTGGCGAATCCGGCTCCGGCAAGTCGGGGGCGAGGCTCGCTGGGTTGGGGCTGCTGCCGTGGACCGCCTCCGTCACCGCCGACCGAATGACCTTCGACGGCCGCGACCTCCTGACGATGCCCGCCCGCGAGCGCCGCAAACTCACCGGCAAGGACATCGCGATGATCTTCCAGGAGCCGATGTCGAGCCTCAACCCGTGCTTCACCGTCGGATTCCAGGTCACCGAGGCCCTGAAGGCGCACCTCGGGATGGGCAAGGCCGAGCGGCGCGAGCGGGCGGTGGAGCTTCTGCGCGAGGTCGGCATCCCGGCCCCGGAGAAGCGGCTGTCGTCGTTTCCGCACCAGCTTTCGGGCGGCATGAGCCAGCGGGTGATGATCGCCATGGCGATCGCCTGCCGGCCGCGCCTGCTCATCGCCGACGAGCCGACGACGGCCCTCGACGTGACCATCCAGGCGCAGATTCTCGATCTTCTGCTCAGGCTCCAGCGCGAAACCGGCATGGCGCTGGCGCTCATCACCCACGACATGGGCGTGGTGGCGGAAACCGCGCAGCGCGTGTGCGTCAACTACGCCGGCCAGAAGGTGGAGGAACAGCCGGTCAAGGGCCTGTTCGCCGATCCGCATCATCCCTACACGGCGGCGCTGCTGGCGGCGCTCCCCGAGCGCGCCACGTCGCGCCGGCTGCCCTCCATCGGCGGCGTTGTGCCGGGCCAGTTCGACCGCCCAGCCGGCTGCCTGTTCGCGCCGCGCTGCGGCTTCGCCACGGACCTGTGCCGGACGACGACGCCGAAGCCTGGCGGAGTGGCCCTGGGGCAGGCGCTGTGCCACCATCCGCTGGTGCATGGCGCGCCCCGCCCCCGTCCCGGACGCGAGGCAGCCGAATGAGCGAGGTCGTGCTCGCCGCGCACGGACTGAAGCGCGCCTACGAGGTGTCCCGCGGCGCGTTCTCAGGTTCCGCCACGCTGAAGGCGCTGGACGGGGCGTCGTTCACCCTGTCGCGCGGCAGGACGCTGGCCGTGGTGGGTGAATCCGGCTGCGGCAAGTCCACCCTCGCCCGCCTCGTCGCGATGATCGAGAGGCCCACCTCGGGGTCGCTGGTCATCGCAGGTGAGGAGGTGACGACCGCCTCCGCTACCGTATTGCGCCGTCTGCGCCCCACCGTGCAGATCGTATTCCAGAATCCTTACGGGTCGCTCAATCCGCGCCAGCGGATCGGCGCGGCGCTGGAGGAGCCGCTGCTCGTCAACACGGCGCTTTCGGCCGCCGAGCGGCGCGAGCGCGCCGAGGCGATGATGCGCGAGGTGGGCTTGCGCCCCGAGCATTACGACCGCTACCCGCACATGTTCTCCGGCGGCCAGCGCCAGCGCATCGCCATCGCCCGCGCCCTGATGCTCAACCCGGCGATCCTGGTGCTCGACGAGCCGGTGTCGGCGCTCGACGTTTCGATCCAGGCGCAGGTGCTGAACCTGCTCGGCGAGCTTCAGGAGCGCCACCGGCTGGCCTACCTGTTCATCTCGCACGGGCTTTCGGTGGTGAAGCACATCGCCGACGAGGTGATAGTGATGTACCTCGGCAAGCCGGTCGAGCAGGGACCGGCGGCGGAAGTGTTCGCCAACCCGCGCCATCCTTACACGCGCGCGCTGCTCTCGGCGACGCCGGTGGCGGACCCGGAGCATCGCAAGGAACGCATCGTGCTCAAGGGCGAGCTTCCCTCCCCGCTCGATCCGCCGCCGGGATGCGTGTTCAACCCGCGCTGTCCGCTGGCGTTCGAGCGCTGCCGCATCGAGGCGCCGGCGCTTCTGCCGGCAGGGGGCGTGATGGCCGCCTGCCACGCCGTCGCGCACGAGCAGCGACCGTCCGCCGCCGGCCGCATCATCCCGCCAGGTGGCCGCCACCTGGCGGAAAAAGATGATGCGCCATAGAGGTTACTTCGCGGCGATTTCGGGAACCTTGCCCCAGCGCTTCTCGACGTACTCTTCCACGATGTCGCGGAACTGGGCGCCGATGTCGTCGCCGCGCAGCGTCATCACCTTCCGGCCGTCGATGTAGACCGGAGCGGCGGGCACCTCGCCGGTGCCGGGCAGCGAGATGCCGATGTCGGCGTGCTTCGATTCGCCCGGACCGTTGACGATGCAGCCCATGACAGCGAGCTGAAGCGTCTCGAACCCCGGATACTTCTTGCGCCACTCCGGCATGCGGATGCGGATGTGGCTCTGGATGTCCTGAGCCAGCTGCTGGAACACCGTGGACGTGGTGCGCCCGCAGCCCGGACAGGCGATGACCATCGGCGCGAAGGCGCGAAGCCCCATGGTCTGGAGAATCTCCTGCGCCACGATCACCTCGCGCGTGCGGTCCCCGCCGGGCTCGGGCGTGAGCGAGATACGGATGGTGTCGCCGATGCCCTCCTGGAGCAGCACCGCAAGCCCGGCGGCGGAGGCGACGATGCCCTTCGAGCCCATGCCGGCCTCGGTGAGGCCAAGGTGTAGCGCGTGGTCGCAGCGCCGTGCAAGTTCGCGGTAGACGGCGATCAGGTCCTGCACCTCCGAGACCTTGGCGGAGATGACGATCCTGTCCTTCGGCAGGCCAAGCTCCACCGCGCGGGCGGCGGAGGAGACGCCCGACTGCACCATCGCCTCGTGCATGACAAGGCGGGCGTCGAGCGGCTCGGACCGCTTCGCATTCTCGTCCATCAGCTTCGCCAGCATCGCCTGGTCGAGCGAGCCCCAGTTGACGCCGATGCGGACCGGCTTGCCGAACGCGATGGCGCGCTCGATCATCATGGAGAAGTTGCGGTCCTGCTTCTCCCTGAAGCCGACATTGCCGGGATTGATGCGGTACTTCGCCAGGGCCTCCGCGCACGCCGGGTGATCGCGCAGCAGGGTGTGGCCGATATAGTGGAAGTCGCCGATGAGCGGCGTATTGACGCCCATCCGGTCGAGCCGGTCGCGGATATGCGGCACGGCGGCCGCCGCTTCCGGCTTGTCCACGGTGATGCGGACCAGCTCCGAGCCGGCCGCGGCGAGCTGAGCCACCTGGCGGGCGGTCGCCTCGATGTCGGCGGTGTCGGTGTTGGTCATCGACTGCACCACCACGGGGGCGCCGCCGCCCATCGTCACATGCCCGATCTTCACCCCTACGGAAGGGCGGCGGGCGCTGACTGCGGAATAGGCCATGGCGGTCGGTCTCGGACGTTAGCAGACGGGTTTCGGCGTGATTGCGGGGGGTTTTGCCAACTCTCTAGCGGCTTCGCAAGACATGGGCCGCCGCAGGCGCGGCGAGGCTCGTCACGAAGATGAGGCTCGCCGCAAGCACGATGGCCGGGCCGGAGGGCGCATCGAGCGCCGCCGACATCACCAGCCCCGCGGCCACGGCGACGATCGCCACCACGGACGCCGCCGCCGCCATGCCCTCCGGAGACGTCGAGAACCGCCGCGCCGCCGCCGCCGGAATGATCATCAGCGCGGTGATCAGCAGGAAGCCGGAAATCTTCATGGCGACCGCCACCACGGTGGCGATCAGCACCATGAAGGCGATCTCGATCTGCCCCGCCCTCACCCCCTCGGCGCGCGCCATGTCCTCGTGCACGGTGATGGCCAGGAGGTCGCGCCACAGCCAGGCGACGATGGCGAGCACCACGCCCGCGCCGGTCCACACCCAGGCGACGTCCACCCAGGTGACGGTGAGGATGTCGCCGAACAGCAGCGACAGGAGATCGAAGCGCACCCATGTCATGAGGCTCGCCGCCACGAGGCCGAGCGCCAACGCCGTGTGCGACAGGATGCCGAGCAGCGAATCGGTGGGGAGCAGACGCTGCGCGCGAAGCCCGGTGAGCAGCGCCGCCATGGCGAGCGCCGCCACGATGACCCCGATGGTGATATCGACGCCGAGCGCAAGCCCCACGGCGACGCCGAGCAGACCAGCATGGGCGAGGGATTCGCCGAAGTAGGCCATGCGCCGCCACACCACGAAGCAGCCGATCGGCCCGGCGGCGACCGCGATGCCCAGTCCCGCCAGCAGCGCCCGCACGAAGAACGGCTCGTCGAGCATGGCGAAGGCGCCCGTCATCGCCGGGTCCCGGCGGCCCCGGCCGCGTGCGGGTGCGGATGAGCGTGATCGTGGTGGCCGTGATCGTGATGCGCGTGGCCGCCGATGTCGTGGGTGTGGTCGTGGTCGTGGCTGTAGACGGCGAGACTCTTCGCCGCGTCGGTTCCGAACAGCCGCACGAACTCCGGATCGATGCGCACCTTCTCCGGCACGCCGTGGCAGCAGACGTGCGCGTTCATGCAGATGACGCGGTCCGACGCCGCCATCACCACGCGAAGATCGTGACTGACCATCAGCACGCCGCAGCCGTGGAGTTCGCGAATCGAGGCGATCAGGTCGTAGAGCCGCGCCTCGCCGATGAAATCCACGCCCTGAACCGGCTCGTCCAGCACCATCAGGCGCGGATTGCCGATCAGGGCGCGGGCGATCAGCGCGCGCTGCTGCTCGCCGCCCGACAGCGACACCACGGGGTGATCGGCGAGATGGTCGATCCCGGTCTCGGCGAGCACCGCGCGCACCTCCTCGCGGCTCGCCCGGCGGGTCAGGGTGACGAGGCGCGCCACGCTGAGCGGGATCGAGTCGTGCACGGCGAACTTCTGCGGCACGTAGCCCACGGTGAGGCCGGGCGCGCGCGTCACCGTTCCGGCGTCGGGCTTCACCAGACCGAGCAGCACCTTGACCAGCGACGACTTGCCGGCGCCGTTCGGGCCGATCAGCGTCACGATCTCGCCGCCCGAGAGGGTGAGGTCCACCCGGTCCAGCACCGTGCGCCCGCCGTAGGAGAGGGAGAGGCTGCGCCCCTCGATCAGCGGCCCGCCTGTGGCTCCGCCGGTCTTCTTCTGGTGCGCAAGACGGTGCGCGGCGAGCGCCGTGGCGGTCATGCCTCCCGCCCCTTCGCCCCGCACGACGCGCAGCCGCCGAGCACCTCGGCGACGACACGGCGGGGCTCGAAACCCGCCCGGCGGGCGTCGTCACGCAAGGCCTCGACAGCGTCGCCCGCTGCGAGTTCCTCCACCTGGCCGCAGTCGTCGCACACCAGAAGCACCGCCGCGCCGTCGGCGTGGGTGCGGCTGCAGGCGATGTAGGCGTTGCGGCTTTCGATCTTGTGGACGAGATCGTGAGAGGCGAGGAAATCAAGGGCGCGGTAGACGGTCATGGGCGCAGGCCGCGGCCCGCGCCGCGCCATGCGGTCGATGATCTCGTAGGCGCCCGCCGCCTCGTGGCTTTCCGCCACCATCTCCAGCACCTCCCGGCGCAGCGCGGTGAGCCGGCTGCCCCTGCGCGCGCAAACGCGTTCGGCGCGGGCGATGAGGTCGGCCGTACAGGCGGCGTGATCGTGGCCGGGGCGGCCGGAGGGGGAGGCGTGCGGGCGCATGTCGATACAATGTAACACGCTAACACACGCGACCGTAACCGTTAAGGCGTTTGATGGTCGCTTGCGTGTTCGTCCGTCCCGGGTGGCGTTGTTCCGGTGTCTCTCATTGCTGTCGAAACGTTCCGCGCGGCGCGCGGCGAAGCGGAACTCGAAACGTCCCGGCTCATCCTGCGCCGCTGGCGCGCCGCCGACATCCGCCCCTGCGCGGCGATGAACGCCGACCCGGTGGTGATGCGCCACGACCCGGGACGCCTGAGCCGGGCGGCGACGGCGGCGCTGATCGAGCGCATGGAGGCGCACTTTGCGGCGCACGGCTTCGGCTTCTGGGCGCTGGAGGAGCGCGCCACGGGCGCCTTCGCCGGCTTCCTCGGCCTGAACCGGCCGGCGTTCGAGCCGCCCGGCGGCCCGTGCGTGGAAATCGGCTGGCGGCTTGTGCGCGCCCACTGGGGCAAGGGCTACGCCACGGAAGCCGCCCGCGCGGCGCTCGCCTACGCCTTCGAGACGCTGGACCTCGCCGAGGTGGCCGCCTTCACCGTGCCCGGCAACGCCCGCTCGCTCGGCGTGATGCGCCGCCTCGGCATGACGGCCGACCCGGACGGCGATTTCGACCATCCGTGGATCGCCCCCGGCCATCCACTCCGCCGCCACGTCACCCGGCGCATAACGCGGGCTCGATGGCGCGCAAGCGGCCGTTCAGCTATGATGACTGCGTGCTGATCCCAAGCCACCTCCGGGAGCCGACGCCATGCCAGACACCTACGTTGCCGCCAACGACGACATGATCCTCATCGAACATCTGCCGTTCGAGACCGACAGCGGGATCGGGCCGCGCGGGCGCATCGGCCTCATTGTGCTCGCCACCGACTTCACCATCGAACACGAGTGGCGGCGGATCTTCGCGGCGCTCCCGGACGTCGCCGTCCACGCGACCCGCATCTTGAACTCCGCCACCATCTCGCCCGAGACACTGCGCGCGATGGAGCCGATGATCGCCGACTCCGCCGGGCTGATCCTCCCCGGGACGAAGCTCGACGTCATCGCCTACGGCTGCACCTCGGCGTCCATGGCGATCGGCGAGGAGAAGGTGTTCGGCCACATCCGCCGCGACCGGCCGGAGGTGAAGGCGACGACGCCGATCACCGGGGCCTTCGCGGCGTTCCGCGCCTTCGGGGCGAAGCGCATCGGCGTGCTCACCCCCTATCAGGCGTCGGTCAACCAGATCGTCGCCGGCTACATCCGCGGCCGCGGCTTCGAGGTGCCGGCGTTCGGCTCCTACAACGAACCCAATGACGCCGTTGTCGCCTCGATCACCCCGGCGTCGATCCGCAAGGGCGTGGAGCGCATCCTGGAGGCGGCGAAGGTGGACGCCGTGTTCGTTTCCTGCACCTCGGTCAGGCTCGCCGAATCGGCGGCGGCCATCGAGGCGGAGATCGGAATTCCGATCACCTCCTCAAACCACGCGATGGCCTGGCACGCGCTCAGGCTTGCCGGGGTCGACGACGCGCTGCCGCAATTCGGCTCGCTGTTCACCCTGCCGCTGAAGGGCTGACCCGGGCGGGGGCGCCTCAGCTTCCTTCCGGCTTCAGGCTGGCGAGGTAGGTGGCGATGGCGCCCACGTCGCCGTCCGGCAATTTGGCGAGGTTCGTCTGCACCGCGCCCATGCCGCCGGCCGAGAGCTTGTCGTAGCCGAACGTTTCGCCGAACTGCAGCGCGGTCTTGAGGTCGTTCGCGTCCTTGTAGCGCTTGCGTTCGATCAGGCCGATGAGGCTCGGCACCCGGCCGTCGCCTTCCGGGTGCGGCCCGCCCTTAAGCCGGCGCGAGGCGTCGCTGGTCATCAAAAGCGTGCGCGGGGTGTGGCACTCGCCGCAGTGGCCAGGTCCCTTGACCAGATAGGCGCCGCGATTCCACTCGGCGGACTGCGTGGGGTCGGGGGTGAACGGCGTCGGGTCGAGGCCCGCGAGCTGCCACAGCCCCATGAGCCGGCGCGCCGCCCACTCGCCGAACCGCCCGAGCGGCATCTCCGGCGGCTTGTCCGGGTTGTGGACGGCGGGAAGGGAGAACAGATACGCCTTCAGGTCGAGGATGTCCGGCAGCGTCATGTGCGCATAGGACGCGTAGGGGAACGCCGGAATGTAGTGGCTGCCGTCGGGCGCGAGTCCGCGTTGCATGGCGTTGACGAAATCGGCGTCGGTCCAGGCGCCGATGCCGGTCTCCCGGTCCGGCGTGATGTTCGGCGGATAGAAGAGTCCCGCCGGCGTTTTCAGCGGCGCGCCGCCGGAGGGCAGCGCCATGTTCGCGCCGGCCTGCGTCGAGGCCGGCTTGTGGCACGAGATGCACCCGCCGGCGTGATACATCACCTCGCCGTTCGCAAGGTCCGGCGTGTGCGCCGGTATGGCCGACGCGGCGAGCGGGCGCGGCTGGGTGAGCACGAACAGAACCGCGAGCGCCACCGCCCCGAGGGCGGCGACGCCCGCGATTGGCCGCAACCGCATGGCCGGGGGTCTCCTGCGCCGGTCGCGCCTAGTCCTTGGGCCGGCGGAATTTCTCGTGGCAAGTCTTGCAGCCGTTGCCAAGCTCGCCGAGGGCGGGGCCGAACGCGGCCTCATCGGTGACGGCGGCGAGTTTCAGCGCCGCTTCCCGCGCTGAGGCGTCTGCGGCGTCGAAGGTGGCGCGATCGGTCCAGATCTCCGCCTTCGCCCACGTCTCCACTGCCCCGCCGGGCTTCGAATCGTCGGGGAACATGGCCTTGGCCGATTCGAGCTTCTGGGCGATGAGTTCGGCGTTCGCCCTGACCACGGCGGCGTCGAAGGGCGCTTCCTTCTTGGCGATCCTGGCCAGCTCGCCGATCGCCTTGCCGATCTCCTTCATCGCCGCCTGCCGGTCCTCGATGGCCCCGGCCCACGCGGCGCCCGCCATCGCCAGCATCACCACGCCGGCGGCGGCCGTGGTCAGTGCGTTTCGCATCAGCATCAGAGTCTTTCTCCTCGCAAGGCCCCCGAAGGGTCCGAATGACGGCAACGGACGTCGACACTTCACTGAACGCCCGACACGGGATTGTGGGCCGTTCAGCGCAGCTCGCGCAAGAGCCGTCGGATCACCTTTCCGGTCGTGGTCAGCGGCAGCTCGGCGACGAACGCGATCTCGCGGGGACACTCGTGCGCCGAAAGCCTGGCGCGCACGAACGCCCTGAGGTCGGCGGCGAGCGTCTCGGAAGCCGCCACCCCGTCGTTGAGCGCCACGAACGCCTTGACGGTCTGCGTCCGCACCGGGTCCGGGACGCCGATGGCGGCGGCGATCTTCACCGCCGGATGGCGGGCGAGACAGTCCTCGATGTCCGCCGGTCCGATGCGATAGCCGGAGGACGTGATCACATCGTCGTCGCGCCCGAGGAAATGAACATAGCCCGCCGCGTCGGCAAAGCCCTGGTCGCCGGTGGTCATCCAGTCGCCGGCGAACTTCGCCCGCGTCGCGGCCGCGTTGCGCCAGTAGCCGAGAAACATCACCGGATCGGGCCGTGCGATGGCGATGACGCCGGTCTCGCCCGGCGGCAGCGGTTGGCCGTCGGCGCCGATCACCGCGACGCGATGGCCCGGCACCGGCTTGCCGATGGCGGCCTTGTTCCATACGCCGAGATGACGCGCCGACTCGAGCACGAGGTTGCACTCGGTCTGCCCGTAGAGCTCGTTGACGGCGAGCCCCAGCGTCTCCTCGCCCCAGGTCTTCAGCCCCTCGCCCACGGCCTCGCCGCCGCAGGCGATGGCGCGCAGCCCGGCGGGCGCTGGCGTCTGCGCCGTGTGCGCGGCGCGCATCAGCCGCAGCGCGGTCGGCGGCATGAAGCAGCCGGTGACGCCATGCCGGGCGAGAAGCGCCCAGGCGAACTCCGGATCGAAGCGGTGGAACCCGGTCGAGATCACCGGCATCCCGGCGTGAAGCGCGGGCAGGAGCGCGTTGAGCAGACCGCCGGCCCAGGCCCAGTCGGAGGGCGTCCAGAACACATCGCCCGGCGAGGCATAACCGGGATGCGTCATCTCGACGCCCGGCAGGTGGCCAAGCAGCACGCGGTGGCCGTGCAGCGCCCCCTTCGGCGCGCCGGTGGTGCCGGAGGTGTAGATCATCAGCGCCGGATCATCCGCCGCGGTGGGCGCGGCGTCGAAGGCGTCGCTGGCGCGCGCCATGTCGCGGGCAAGGTCGGCGATCCCCGGCCCATCTCCGTCAAGGGCGAGGACGTGCGCCAGCTCCGGCAGGCGCTCGCGCATCGGCGCGATGAGGGGGGCGGAGGCCAGCGTCATCACCAGCGCGCGGGCGCCGGCGTCGGCGAGGCGGTGTTCGAGCGCGTCGGAGCCGAACAGCATGGCGAGCGGCACGGCGACGGCGGCGATCTTGTACACGGCGAGGTGCGCCGCGACGGTGAGCGGCGATTGCGGCGCAAGCAGCGCCACCCGATCGCCGCGGCGGACGCCGCGCGCCGCCAGCACGTTGGCGATGCGGTTCGCCGCCCGGTCGAGATCGCGGAACGTCCACCGCCAGGGATCGCCGCCCTCGCGCGCAACGTGGAGGATGGCGAGGGCGTCCGGCGTCAGCCGCGCCCACGCCGCCACGCCATCGCCGGCGATATTGAAGCGCGCCGGGATCCGCCAGCGGAAACGCTCCACACATTCGCGATAGGCGTTATCGTCCGGCAAGCGCTGATCCTTCGGCATGAGGCCTCAAATGCTAGCGCATCATGCCGCCAATTGGATAGCGCTTGGCGGAAAAAGATCACGCAAAATGAAGAAGATAGAGCGGCCAGCCTGATTTAGTCAGGCCGGGTTCCGCCCAGTCGGCTGCGACGGCTGCTGGCCATCGTCGCTTCGTCACCGGCCTGCCCCATTGCCGCCCGCAAGGCACAGCATCACCACCAGGGCCGGGTGGGGCCGCGGGTTAGCGGTTCGTTAACGGCGCCGGGCTAATCAATGGGACGGAACGCGCTCAACGAACCGGCGAGAAGGTCTGTGGGGGGTCATGGTCGGAGGTCTTGCGTCGATGGACGAGCAGCAACGCGAAGCGAAATCCCCGGCCAGGAAGCCGCCGAAGGCCGCACGCGCCGCCGCGGTGAGCCCCGAGTTGCGAGAGCTGATCCACATGCTTGAAGCCATCGAGGCCGAGGTTCCGGCGAGCGCCGGGCCGCTGGCCGATCGCTGATTTCCTGTTGCCGCTTGCGCCGTCCCGCTCAGCAGGAACGGCTGGCCGATCCCTTGATCACGCGCCGCCGGTAGACCGTCGAGGGCGCAACCCCAAGCATCCGCGCGGCGCGCGGGACGCTTCCACCGCACGCCGCAATTGCCCGCTCGATGGCGCCGCGCTGCAAATCCCTGAGCCCACCCTGCGTTTCGGCGCACAGCGCCCGCAGCGGCGGAACGGCGTAGTCGGCGAGGGCGTCAAGCGCGGCGTGATCGATGCGGATCGCGTCCCCGCCAAGCCCCAGCATCGCGGCCTCGATCGTGTCGCCGTCGTTCAGCACGACTGCCTGCCGGATGGCGTTCTGGAGTTCGCGCACATTGCCGGGCCAGGGGTGAGACAGCAGCGCCTGGTCGGCGTCCGGCGTGAACCGGCTGAACGCCTTGCCCTCCTCCGCCGCCATGCGGGCAAGGCAGGCGCGCGCAATCGCCAGTACATCGTCGCCGCGCGTCCGCAGCGGCGGCAGATGCACCGGCAGCACATTCAGCCGGAAGTACAGGTCCTCGCGGAAGCGGCCGGCGCGCACCTCGGCGAGCGGCGCACGGTTGGTGGCGCACACGATCCGCACATCCACCCGCTCCGCCAGGGTCGAGCCCACAGGCTGCACCACGCCGGTTTCAAGCACGCGCAGGAGCTTGGGCTGCAACGCCGCATCGAGCTCGCAGATCTCGTCGAGAAACAGCGTGCCGCCGTGCGCGGCCCGCGCCGCGCCCGGCCGGTCAGCGATGGCGCCGGTGAACGCGCCGCGCACATGGCCGAAGACCTCCGATTCCATGAGGTCGCGCGGGATTGCGCCGCAGTTCAGCGCCACGAACGGACCGCCGGCGCGGGGCCCGAGCTCGTGGACGGCCGCCGCCGCCAGCTCCTTGCCGGTGCCGGTCTCCCCGGTGATGAACACGGGCGCGGCCGACCCGGCGATCGCGCGCAGGCGGCGGTGCACGTCGAGCATCGCCAGCGACGATCCAACGAAGCCGCAAAATCCGTCCACCGCAGGCCCCAGACCGGGCGCCGGCGCGGCGGCCCCTTCCGCGCGCCGCCGCGAGTCGCACGCCGCCGTCACGGCCGCATCCAGCGCCGCCCGCAAGCGGTCACGCGACAACGGCTTCACCAAGTAGTCGGCGGCCCCGGCGCGCATCGCCGCCACCGCTTGCGCGATCGAGCCGTTGGCGCTCACCGCCACGACCGGCGCGCCGGCCCGGCTGGAGATCTCGGCGAGGAGCTTCAGGTCGCCGGCGCCGGGCAATGCCGGGTCGAGCAACACCACATCGAGCGCGCGGGCGGCGGCGCGGGCGCGAACCTGGTCGATCTCCGTTGCGCAATGGACCTCGTGGCCGTCGGCTTCGAGCATGACCCGGGTGAGCCGGGCGAGCGGCGCGACGGTCTCGGCGACGAGGATGCGAAGCCGCGTGCTCATGCCGGTCCCCGCGCCTTGCGCGCCGTGGGATTCGAGGCGCCGCGCGCGTCGGCGGCGGCGAGCGTGGCTTTCAGCACGGCCGAGCACAGGTCGGTGAGGTCACGCGACAACTCCAGCGCCGCATGGCGGCGCGCCTGCGTTTCGAGGTCGCCGGCAAGCCGCGCCACCTCGGGCGATCCGAAGGTGGCGGCGACGCCCTGGAGCTGGTGAGCGACCGCGCGAACCTCGGCGATATCGCCGCACTCGCGCGCCTGAACCAGGCGCATCGACATCGCCCGCATTTCGCGCACGGCGAGCGAGGCGAGCGCCCGCCACTGGCTGTCCGGCAGCGGCGAGGCCCGGGCGACGGACCTTGCCATGTCGCCAGCCGTCGCGACCGCCTGGGCCAGCCTGTCGCGCGTGGCGGGCTTGGCCATGGAGCGGTCGAACAGGCCGGCGGGCGCGCCGGGCACCGAACCGTCCACGTATCCCGAGAGCGCTACGATGATCGCGTTGCAGGCGGGCGCCGGCATCTGCCGGATACACTTGGCCGTTGCGACGCCATCCAGTCCCGGAAGCCCGATGTCGAGGAACACGATCTTCGCGGGCCGCTCGTCCAGCGCCGTCAGCGCGGCCTCGCCATCGCCCACGGCCTCGACATCGCAACCGATTCGCCGCAGCAGCGCCGCCGTGAGCGCCCGCGCCGCTGGGGAATCCTCCACCAGCAGCACCGGAACCGGACCGCCGTTGACCTCGCCGTCGCCGCCGTCGCGCGGGACCGTTTGTACACGCATCGCCACTCACCACGGGGATCGTCAAACCGCTTCGGCGGCGCGCCGGCCGCCGGCGCCGCGTCCCCTTCCCCGACTGTGCCGGGGAGTGGTGAACGGACGGTTTACCGGCCCCCCCGATCCTTTCGGTCCTGCAAGGCCTCGGCGATATGCCTGACCTCCTGGGCGCGATCCTTCGGCATCACGATCACCGCCTCGCCGGTGTTGACCACCACGACGTTGTCGAGGCCGATCACCGCCGTCGTCGGGCCGAGGCTGCGGACGTATGAACCGGAGACGTCGTGCAGGAGCACATCGCCGCCGGTGACGTTCCCTGCCGCGTCCTTGGCGGCGACCCGCCACACCGCGTCCCACGCGCCGACGTCGCTCCAACCGGGATCGACCGGAACCACGGCGGCGCGGGTGGTGCGCTCCATCACGGCGTAGTCGATGGAGATCGACTTCACGGCAAGGAACGCGTCGGGGGCGGGCGCCAGCGCGCCGCCCTCGTTGGTCGCGCCCGCCAGCGCCGCCTGGCAGGCGCCGAGCAGCGCCGGCTCGAGCCTCTGAAGTTCGCCAAGCACGGCGTCGGCCGCAAACAGGAACATGCCGCTGTTCCACACGTAGCCGCCTTCGGCCAGCATGGCCGCGGCGCGCTCCCGCGCCGGCTTCTCGATGAAACGCTCGACCATGAACGCGCCAGCCACCCCGTCGATCCCGGCGCCCTTCCTGATGTAGCCGTAACTGGTGGCCGCAGCGGACGGGGCGACGCCGAAGGTGACGAGGGCGCCCTGGCGCGCGACCTGCGCGGCGATGTCGATGGCGGCGTCCAGCGCCGCCGGCTGCGTGATCACGTGGTCGGACGGCAGCACGAGGAGAAGAGCGCCCAGATTGTCGCGGCGGGCGAGCAGCGCGGCGAGCGCAATCGCCGGCGCGGTGTTGCGCCCGGCGGGTTCAAGCAGGGTCGCCGCGACCGGCAAACCCGCCAGCGCCTCGGCGATCAGCCGCGCCTGCGCCGCGGCGCCGACGATGATCGGCGTATTGAACCGGGCGGCGTCGGCGACGCGCAGCGCGGTTTGCCTGAGCAGGCTGTCGTCGCCTGCCACCGGCTGGAACGGCTTCGGCCGGGCGTCCGTGGATAATGGCCAAAGCCGCGTGCCGGACCCGCCCGCGAGGATGACGGGTGTGATCTTCGGCATGGGCGCGATCCTCATGAACGAATGGCGGAATCTATTGTGCTGCAACCGGCGCGCTGGCTTCGGGCTGGCGCAGGCGCACGATCTCGACCGCGCCGGTGATGCCGCGCACCCGGTGGCGGCCGATGGAGTCGAAGACGGCCGGGTCGAGATGGCGAGCGGTGTCTCCGCTGGCGACGATGGTCGTTCCGCGGCCTGGCTGGCGATAGCTCCTGGCGAACTGTTCGAGGCGCTGGGCGATGTTCACCGTGACGCCGACAACCGTGTAGTTGAGCCGGTCGGCAGCGCCGATGTTGCCGACGATGACCGGGCCGGTGTGCAGGCCGATCCGCAGGCCGATCGGCCGCTGCCCGCCGGCGATGCGCTGGCGGTTGTCCGCGTCGAGCGCGTTCGCGATGGCCAGCGCGGCGCTGGCCGCGGCGCGCGCTGTCGCGGCCGGATCGTCGTCGCGCGCGATCCAGAACGCCATCATGCCGTCGCCCATGTACTTGTCGACGAGACCGCCCTGCCGTTCCACCTCGCCGGCCAGCAGCGAGAAGTGGCGGTTGAGCAGATCGGCCGTCGCCTGCGGGCTAAGGCCCTCCGTCATGTGGGTGTAGCCGGTGATGTCGGTGAAGCACACGGTCGCCATGCGCGCTTCCGAGTCGAGCCGCGGCTTGCCTTCCGACATCAGCCGGCGGACCAGGCTTTTCGGCACGTAGCGCTCGAACCAGCGCAGCGCCTCGATCATGGCGTTGAACGAGCGCGCCTGATCGTCGATCTCGCGGATGGCGCTGGTCGGGATCCGTTCGACCCGGTCGAAGGCGAGATCGCCGACCGGGCGGGCGACGGCCGCGAGCTTGCCGATCGGCCGGGCAAGGCGGCCCGCCGCAAACACGGCCACGCCGACGCTGGCGAGCAACGCCGCCAGTCCGGCGAGGCCCGACAGAGTGAGCCGATCCAGTTCGGGGCCGGCGGCGCGCTCGGACAGATATGCCCCTACGACAAGGTCGAGGCCCGGAAAGGCCGGGAGAGGCTTGGTGATGGCGATCCAGTCCTGCCCTCGAAGATTGTCGACCACCCGCACCGTGACGCCTTCCGGCAGCGCGCCACGGAACAGGTCGACCTCTTCTGCGCCGGCGAGGTTCCGGATCACCTCGTCGCCGATCTCCGCGCGCGAGACGATCGGATTCGTCCCGGACGTGGGCGGCGCGCCGCCCGCGAGCAGATTGTGGCCGATCACCCGGTCGCCGGAAAACACGAACGCCGTCAGATCCTGCCGCGCGGAGAAATCAGCGGCGAAGCGCGAGATGCTGGTAACGCTCACCGCCAGCAGTACGACGCCCCTGAACTCGCCGCGCGCGAACACCGGGGCGTGGGCGGAGATGTAGCTGTCGCCGCCGCGCTCGACGAACTGCGCCTGAAACCAGTAGGAGCCCCGCTCGGAGCGTGCGCGCTCGACCGCGCGTTTCAGGAGCGCGTCGGACCGGGCGTCGCGGCTGGCGAACTCCAGCAAGCCGGACTCGTCGCGAAACGCGATGTACTGGCGCAGATCCGCCGAGACGAACTGCGCGGCGTCCACTTGCGGGGAGGCGGCGAGCGAACCGATCAGCAGCGGCTCGAGAACCGATGCGGACGGTGACTCTGGCCCGGAACGCTCGGCGATGAGACGGGCGAGGACGTCCGCGGCGCGTTTCGCCGGGGCGAGGTTGCTGGTCACTTCCGCCTCCAGCCGGTCGACGAGCAGCACCGTCTTGTCGCGCAGCAGATCGGTGGTGTTGCGCGCCCCGGCGATGAAGCTGATCGCCAGCACGAGTCCGACGGACAGGGCGACCAGCAGCGCCGCCCCGCCGCCGAGCGCCAGGGCGATGGGGACGCCGCTGCGGCCTTGGGCGGGATTGCTGGCCGGCGGCGTCAGGCGCGGCGCTCCCGGTCGAGCAACGGACCGGCGATGCCAGCGAAGGCGCTCTCGCCAATGAGGCCGCGCGCTGCTTCGATGTCAGGGGTGAACTCGCGGTCCTCGCGCCTGCGCGGCACGCGCGATCGCACCAGCGCGTAAGCCTGCTCCAGCGGCGCGGAGGTTTTCAGCGGCCGCCGGAAGTCGATGCCGTCGCAGGCCGCCAGCAGTTCGATCGCCACAATGCCCTCGGTGTTGGCGATCATCCGGTGCAGTCTGAGCGCGCCATGGGTGGCCATCGACACATGGTCCTCCTGGTTGGCCGAGGTGGGAAGCGAATCGACGCTGGCCGGGTGGGCCAGCATCTTGTTCTCCGCCGCCAGCGCCGCCGCCGTCACATGGGCGATCATGTAGCCCGAATTGAGACCGGGTGTCTCGACGAGGAACGGCGGCAGTTCGGAAATCGTCGTGTCGGTGAGCTCGGCGATCCGCCGCTCCGAGATCGCGCCGGTCTCGGCGATGGCGAGCGCCATGATGTCGGCGGCGAACGCCACCGGCTCGGCGTGGAAGTTGCCGCCCGACAGGATGACCCCGTCGGCGGCGAAGACCAGCGGATTGTCGCTCACCCCGTTGGCCTCGATCATCAGGCTCGCCAGCGCGCCGTTCAGGATATCGAGCGCCGCGCCCATCACCTGCGGCTGGCAGCGGAAGGAGTACGGGTCCTGAACCTTGTCGTCGCCGTCAAGGTGCGACGCGCGGATTTCGGAGCCGGCGAGCAGTTGTCTGTACAGCGCCGCCAGGCGAACCTGGCCGGGATGCGGCCGCAGCGCATGGATGCGCGGATCGAACGGCGTGTCGGACCCCTTGATGGCGTCGGTCGAGAGCGCGCCCGCCACCACCGCCGCCTGCATCACCCGCTCCGCGCCGAAGGCGGCGGCGAGCGCGAGCGCGGTGGAGACCTGCGTGCCGTTGAGCAGCGCCAGCCCTTCCCTGGGGCCGAGCGTCAGCGGCGACAGCCCGGCGGCCGCCAGCGCATCCCGCCCCTTCACGCGCCTGCCCGCGAGCAGCGCCTCGCCCTCGCCAATGAGGACGAGGGACAGGTGGGCGAGCGGCGCGAGGTCGCCGGAGGCGCCCACCGATCCTTGCGAGGGGATGACCGGGAGGATGTCGGCTTCCAGCATGGCGGCGAGCAGGTCAACGGTGCGGCGGCTGACGCCGGAGTGGCCGCGCGCCAGCGACTTCAGCTTGAGGAGCAGGATCAGCCGGACAACGTCGGGCCTGAGGGGTTCGCCGGTGCCCGCCGCATGGGAGCGCACCAGGTTGACCTGGAGGCGCGCGAGGTCGGCGGGGGCGATCCG
>DAIODI010000008.1:0-20209 GCA_036746875.1 Aestuariivirgaceae bacterium
CGAACCCCTGCGCCTACCCGATGATTATCGAACCGAGCCCGCCCATCGCCTGACCGACGCCGATGGCGTGGAACGCCACTTCCATCGCCACGATGATCGCCACGAAGATGGCGAACTCCACCCACAACCGCTTCCAGAGCAGCCAGAACCCGGTCAACAGGAACGCCGGCCAGCTGAAGCCTTCCTTGACGAAGCGAACCGCTTCGGGGGCGGCGGGCGCCCACGGCGGCTGATGAACGGAGTAGTGGCGCATCAGGCGGTGAGCGTTCCCTTGGTGGACGGAATGTGATCGGCCTGACGCGGGTCGATTTCCGCGGCGGCCCTGAAGGCTTTGGCGAAGGACTTGAAGACCGCCTCGGCCATATGGTGGCTGTTGTGGCCGTAGGGCACGGAGACGTGAAGCGTCATCCGGGCGTGCTGGGCGAGCGCCTGAAAGAACTCTCGAAACAGGTCCGTGGCCATGCCGCCCACCGTCTCGGTGGGGAAATCGACCGACCAGACGAGGTAGGGCCGGCCGGAGAGGGCGATCGCGCAGCGCGCCAGCGCCTCGTCCATGGGGAGGTCGATCGAGGCGTACCGCCGAACGCCGCGCCGGTCGCCAAGCGCCTGCGCCAGACACTGCCCCAGGGTGATGCCACAGTCTTCCGTGGTATGGTGGGCGTCGATGTGGAGATCCCCCTTGGCGGCGATCTCCAGGTCGGTCAGGCTATGACGGGCGACCTGCTCGAGCATGTGGTCGAGGAAGCCTACCCCGGTCGCAATGCGGAAGCGGCCCTCTCCGTCGATATTCACCGAAACCGAGACATCGGTCTCGGTGGTCTTGCGAACCACACTGCTCTTTCGCATCTAATTGAGATCAATCGCCGATCCGAACCTTAACGGGCACTTCATGCACCAGATCGGCCGGCTACAGCAAGGGTGACGATTTGGGCGATCTTTGGCACGGGACGACGATCATCGGCGTCCGCAAGGGGGGAAAGGTCGTCGTCGCGGGCGATGGCCAGGTGTCGATCGGGGCCACCGTGGTCAAGGCGAATGCGCGGAAGGTGCGCCGGCTGGCGGGCGACAAGGTGCTGGTGGGCTTCGCTGGCGCGACGGCGGACGCCTTCACCCTGTTCGAACGCCTCGAATCGAAACTCGAACAATATCCGGGACAACTCGCCCGGGCCGCGGTGGAACTCGCCAAGGACTGGCGCACCGACCGCTACCTGCGCCGCCTCGAAGCGATGCTGATTGTTGCGGACGCGTCCGTGACGCTCGTCCTCACCGGGGCCGGCGATGTCCTCGAACCGGAGCATGGCGTCGTCGCCGTTGGTTCGGGCGGAAACTATGCGCTTGCGGCGGCTCGCGCGCTCGTCGATCAGCCGATCGACGCCGAAACGATCGCCAGGCGCGCCATGGACATCGCCGCCGATATCTGCGTCTACACCAACCGCAACCTCGTCGTCGAAGTTCTCGACGCCTGAACGAGCGCCAGACTCCATGAGCGAGCTTTCTCCCCGTGAAATCGTCTCCGAACTCGACCGGCACATCGTCGGCCAGAAGGACGCCAAGCGCGCCGTCGCCATTGCGCTTCGCAACCGCTGGCGGCGGCTACAGCTGCCGCCGGCGTTGCGAGAGGAGGTGATGCCGAAAAACATCCTGATGATCGGCCCGACGGGCGTGGGAAAGACCGAGATCTCGCGCCGGCTCGCCCGGCTCGCCAATGCGCCGTTCCTGAAGGTCGAGGCGACGAAGTTCACCGAGGTCGGCTACGTCGGGCGGGACGTGGACCAGATCGTGCGCGACCTGCTGGAGGTCGCCATCGCCCTGATACGCGAACAACGGCGCAAGGATGTGGAGGCGCAGGCGCAACTGAACGCCGAAAATCGCGTCCTTGATGCGCTCGTGGGAGCCACGGCCTCGGAAGCGACACGCGCGGCGTTCCGGCGCAAACTCAGGGCCGGCGAGCTGGACGAGAAGGAAATCGAAATCCAGGTCACCCAGTCGCTGGGACCGAAGATGTTTGAGATACCGGGAATGCCCGGCAGCGGGTCCATGGGGCTGTTGAACCTCGGCGACATGCTCGGAAAAGCGCTTGGCGGGCGGACCAAGGCGACCCGGACAACCGTATTGGCCAGCCACAAGATCCTGCTCCAGGACGAGAGCGACAAGCTGCTCGACCAGGATCAGATCGCGCAGGACGCCATCCAACTCGCAGAGCAAAGCGGCATCGTCTTCATCGACGAGATCGACAAGATCTGCGCGCGAAGCGAGCGGCAGGGCGCGGATGTGAGCCGCGAGGGCGTTCAGCGCGATCTGCTTCCGCTCATCGAGGGCACCACGGTCAGCACCAAGCATGGGTCCGTGCGCACCGACCATGTTCTGTTCATCGCGTCAGGGGCTTTTCACGCCGTTCGACCCGCCGATCTTCTTCCCGAGCTTCAGGGCAGGCTCCCCATTCGTGTCGAGCTGGAAGCGCTGACCCGCGAGGACCTTGAGCGCATTCTGCGTGAACCCGAAGCCAATCTCGTCCGTCAGTACCGGGAGCTTTTGGCCACCGAAAACGTGACGCTCGACTTCACCGACGACGGGATCGAGGCGATGGCGCAGATCGCGGCCGAGCTCAACCAGAACGTCGAGAACATCGGCGCCCGGCGGCTGCACACGGTGATCGAGCGGGTTCTCGACGAGATCAGCTTCACGGCGGCCGACAGAAGCGGCGAGACCATCGCCATCGACCGCGCCTATGTGGAGCGCCAGCTGGGGGACGTCGCCAGGCGAACCGACCTGTCGAAATTCATTCTTTAGAGATCGTCATCTCGCCAAGCGGCGGCCACTTGGCGGGATGATGCCCTGGAGTCGGGTTTTTTCACGGAAAGGCAACCTGTGGACCTTCATGGCGTAACCGAAACACTGGACGTCGATGACGCTGACCTGTCGCCATCAAGATTCAACAATGTCAACCTTTCATCGAGCAGTTACAATCAGATAGAGTTCTCCGGCGCTCGCTTCAATGACTGTAACATGCAGGGTTGGTCCATCACTGACGCAAACCTGTCGGGCGCCAGGATCCAGGACACCAATCTTTCCGGTGCGAAGATTGACGGCGTGCCTGTCGAAAAGCCTTTTGAAGCGTATCGCCGCGTGAACGGATGAACTGCCCGGATTTTTGCTAAGGCGGTAACTCCAATCCGTGTGTCACCTCGAAAGACCGGTGGACGCGCGCGGCTCCTGACGCCCGGGCATCCGTGCCATACCGCGGCGGTGCTGGATGATCTCGGACATGATCGACAGCGCAATCTCGTCGGGGGTGATCGCGCCGATGTTCAGGCCGGCCGGGGCGCGGATTGAAGTGAGGGCGTCTTCGGAAAAGCCCTCGGCTGCAAGCTTGGTCCGGATGGCCGCCATCTTGCGACGGCTGCCGACGAAGGACCTGTAGTCGGCCTTCACGGCGAGCGCCGCCCTCAGCGCCGGCTCGTCACCCCTGCCTTGCGTCGAGACCACGACATACTGCTGCGGCCGGTCCTCGCCGATCGGGCCATAGCCGTTGATCCGCCGGTCGGCGACCGGAAACATCCCCTGTTCGGCTTCCGGCGCGCACACCGTCACCACATAGCCCATGGCGGCCGCGAGCCCGGCCAGCGCCACGGCGACCGGGCTGGACCCGCACACCACCACATTCGGTCTGGGCGTGACTGGCTCGACGAAAATGTCCATCGTCCCCTGGCTGGGGCACATGTTGCGGGCGAACGACACGCCGTCCCGCTGGTCGCCTGCCGAGACGCCCGCGGCGGCGAGCACATCCGGCGGCTGCACGGAGATGAACCGCGGCTCGCCGGTCTGCAACGCCTCGCGGGCGGCGTTGATCACCGCAGCCCTG
Source organism: Aestuariivirgaceae bacterium (assembly GCA_036746875.1). Taxonomy (GTDB): domain Bacteria; phylum Pseudomonadota; class Alphaproteobacteria; order Rhizobiales; family Aestuariivirgaceae; genus DAIODI01. The sequence goes on from DAIODI010000008.1 coordinate 3,863, forward strand.
GCGCAGCCGCCGCCGATCCAACCGCCCTCGATAGTCCCGTCAGCCAGAATCACCGCCTTCGCCCCGGCCTTGGCCGCCGTCACAGACACGGTGCGCACCACGGTGGCGATCGCAAACGGCTCTTCCCGCCGCTTCAGGTCGGACACCAGGTCCATGACGTCGCCGCGGCTGGCCATCGCCGTCAGATCCGGGCCAGCACAGGTTCGAGCGCCGCCAGGCTTTCGAGCGAGTGGGCGGGCGCCAGAAGATCGATGTGGGGCAGGGCAGCCTTGATCGCACGCGCTTCCGGCGCGAAACCCTCCCAGCCCATCATCGGATTGAGCCAGACGATCCGCCGGCAGCGGCGGCGCAGCCGCTGCAGCTCGGCGGCGAGCAGACCGGGGTCGCCGGTGTCGTAGCCGTCGGACAGGATCATCACGCAACTGCGCGAGCCAAGCGTGCGGCGGGCGTGCCACTGGTTGAACGTCTGCAGCGACTCCCCGATCCGGGTGCCGCCGCCGACCCCCTGCGACAGCAGCGACAGCCGCTCCAGCGCCCGCTGCGGATCGCGCTCGCGCAAGGCCTGCGAGACGTGGGCGAGCCGGGTGTGGAACAGGAAGGCCTCCGCCTCGCGGAAGGAGTCGAGCACGCCATGGATGAAGCGGGCGAACACCGCCGTGTAGAGCTGCATCGAGCCCGAGGCGTCGAGCAGCACCACGAGCTTCAGGGGCTTCGGCTTGCGGGCCCGCCAGAAGAGATCGAGCGGCACGCCGCCGTGCGCGGTGCTGCGGCGGATGGTGCTGCGAAGGTCCACGCGGCGGCCGCGAAGCCGGGCCCGCTCACGCCGGGTGAGGCGGGCGCGCATCACGCGCGCGAGGCCTTCGGCGGCGGCATGCGCCTGCGCCATCTGCGCCGGGTCAGCGAAGCGGCGAAAGTCGGTGGCGGCGGAAATCTCCACCCGGGAGGCGCCCTCGGCCTTGCCGGCGTCGCCGCCGTCCGGCGGATCGGGCGGCGATTCTCCCGCCGCCGTGTCCATCAGCGCCGCGCCGGGGCCGGTCTCCCGCGCCTGCGGCCCGCGCGGTTCGCCGAACCCGCCGAGCGTCGCACGCGGCGCGGCGCCGCCCACCTTCACGGCGCGCCGGCCGCCGCGCCCCAGCCAGAACGCGTCGAACAGGGCGTCGAACTCCTCCCAGTCGGTCCGGCGCGAGCACAAGAGGCAGCGCAAGGCGGCGCGCATCGCGCCCGGCCGCGGGTCGTCGAGGGCGGCGGCCACGCGCAGGGCGTCCTGCGTCTCCTTCAGGCCGAGCGCAAAGCCCCGGTCGCGCAGCAGCCGGACGAACGCCGCCATGCGCGCGGCGATCACGTCGGTCGCGGGAGACGACGGCGCGGCCGACGCCATGGTCAGGCCACCTTGCCGAGGAGGCGGGCTGCGACCTCGGGCGTGAACCGGGCCGCGTCCTCCCGGGTTTTGAGGAGGCATGTCATGGTCGCGTAAACCGTCTCGGGGTCGCGGTGCAGCTCGTCGATGTTCATGCCGAGAAGCGCGGCCGCCCAGTCGAGCGTCTCGGCGACGCCCGGGGCCTTGCGCAGCCCCTCCTTGCGGACCTTCTCCACCGCCCGGGCGACCTGCAGCGCCAGCGTCGCGGTGATCTGCGGCAGGCGCGCCTGCAGGATGGCCGCCTCGCGGTCAACGTCGGGAAACTCGACATAGTGATAGAGGCACCGCCGGCGCAGCGCGTCGGAGATTTCGCGGGCGCCGTTCGAGGTCAGCACCACCAGCGGAATCGACGTCGCGACGATGGCGCCAAGCTCTGGCACCGTCACCTGGAAGTCGGAGAGAAGCTCCAGCAGGAAGGCTTCGAACTCCTCGTCTGCCCGGTCGATCTCGTCGACGAGCAGAACCGGCGGCCGGGGCTGCCGGATGGCCGCGAGCAAGGGCCGCTCCAGCAGGTACGTTTCGGAAAACACGTCATCCTCGCTAGCCGCGCCGCCCGAGGCGGCGCGCGCCTGGATGGCGAGAAGCTGGCGCTGGTAGTTCCACTCGTAGAGCGCGTCCGAGCGGTCGAGGCCCTCGTAGCACTGCAGCCGGATCAGCCGCGTGTCGTGAACGCAGGCCAGCGCCTTGGCGACCTCCGTCTTGCCCACCCCCGCCTCGCCCTCCAGCAGAAGCGGCCGTCCGAGCATCTCCATGAGATGCAGGGCCATCGCCAGCGAGCGGTCGGCGATGTACCCGGCGGCCGCAAGCCGCCGGGCGACGCCGTCTAGCGTCTGCACCGCGTCGGCCTGGCGGTTGCGGCCGGGCGTTCGGCCATGTCACTTCACCACGCCAAGGGCCTTGGCGGCCTCCCAGTTCCGCCAGTAGTCGTGCGGCATCGGGATGTGCGTTGAACCGAGGAAGGCGAAAGCGTCGTTCACCGCGTTGCAGAAGGCCGGCACGCCGCCGACGTTCGGGCTCTCGCCCACGCCCTTTGCGCCGATCGGGTGATGCGGCGAGGGCGTCACCGTGTGGTCGGTTTCCCACACCGGAGTTTCCACGGCGGTAGGCACGAAGAAGTCCATGAACGACCCGGTCAGCACGTTGCCGGAGTCGTCGTAGCGGATCTCCTGGCCCATGGCGATGGCGAAGGCTTCGGTCAGCCCGCCGTGCACCTGCCCTTCGATGATCATCGGATTGATGCGGGTGCCGCAGTCGTCGAGGGCGTAGAACCGGCGCACCTTGTAGACGCCGGTGTCGACGTCGATGTCCATCACGCAGACGTAGGCGCCGAACGGATAGGTCATGTTCGGCGGGTCGTAATAGCTCACCGCCTCAAGCCCCGGCTCCAGGCCGGGCGGCGGGGCGTGGTAGGCCGCCCAGGCGATCTCCTTCATCGACTTGTACTTCTCCGGCAGGCCCTTCACCCGGAAGCCGTCGATATCCCATTCGAGGTCGTCCTCGTGCACCTCAAGCATGTAGGCCGCGATGAGCTGCGCCTTCGCCTTCACCTTGCGGGACGCCATGGCGATCGCCGCGCCGGCGACCGGCGTCGAGCGCGAGCCGTAGGTGCCGAGGCCGTAGGGCGCGGTGTCGGTGTTGCCTTCCTCCACCATGATGTCGTCGGCGGGAATGCCGATTTCGCTGGCGATGATCTGGGCGTAGGTGGTCTCGTGGCCCTGGCCTTGCGACTTGGTGCCCATGCGGGCGATCGCCGCCCCGGTCGGGTGGATGCGGATTTCGCAGGAGTCGAACATGGCGATGCCGAGAATGTCGCAGTTCTTCGACGGGCCGGCGCCGACGATCTCGGTGAAGAACGAGACGCCGACGCCCATGATCTCGCGCGTCTTGCCGGCCCGGAAGTCGGCCTGCTTCTTCTTCTGCTCGGCGCGCAGGGCGGCGTAGCCGACCTTCTCCATCGCCTGCTTCATGGCGGTGTGATAGTCGCCGGAGTCGTATTCCCAGCCGAGCGCCGAGTTGTAGGGGAACTGGTCGCGCCGGATGAAGTTCTTCATCCGCAGCTCCGCCGGGTCCATGCCCAGCTTCTGCGCCAGGATGTCCATGGCGCGTTCGATGCAGTAGGCGGCTTCCGTCACCCGGAACGAGCAGCGATAGGCGACGCCGCCCGGCGCCTTGTTGGTGTAGACGCCGTCGACGACGCAGTGCGCCACCGGGAAATCATAGGAGCCGGTGACGATGTTGAAGAAGCCCGCCGGCCACTTGGACGGGTCGGCGCAGGCGTCGAAGGCGCCGTGATCGGCGGTCACATGCACGCGCAGGGCCGTCACCTTGCCGTCCTTCGTGGCGGCGATTTCGGTGTCCATGTGATAGTCGCGCGCGAAGCTCGTCGCGGTGAGGTTCTCGATCCGGTCCTCCACCCACTTCACCGGCTTTCCGGTGACGATCGAGGCGACGATGGCGCAGATGTAGCCCGGATAGGCCCCCACCTTGTTGCCGAAGCCGCCGCCGATGTCGGGAGCGATCACGTGGATCTTGTGCTCGGGGATTTTCGACAGCAGCGACGCCACGGTGCGGATCACGTGCGGCGCCTGGAAGGTGCCCCACACGGTGAGCTCGCCCTTTATCTTGTCGAACGAGGCGACCGCCTGGCAGGTCTCCAGCGGCGAGGGATGCGTGCGGTGATAGGCGATCATCTCGCGGATGGTCACGTCGGCCTTGCGGAAGGCCGCGTCGGTCAGGTCCTTGTCGCCCACCGCCCATTCGAAGATATGGTTATAGTGCTTGCGCTTGCCGTGGGCGCCCTCGGTCTTGTCCTTGATGTCCTCGCGCAGGACCGGCGCGCCCTTCTGCATCGCCTTGAACGGATCGGTGACGACGTCGAGCGGCTCGTAATCGACGTCGACGGCCTCCACGCCGTCGGCGGCGGCGTAGCGGTCGGTCGCCACCACGAAGGCGACTTCCTGGTTCTGGAACAGCACCTTGCCGGCGGCGAGCACCATCTGCACGTCGCCCGCCAGCGTCGGCATCCAGGCGAGGTTCACGCCCTTGAGGTCCTCGGCGGTGAGCACGGCCAGCACGCCGGGCGTCTTCAGGGCCTTCCTCGCGTCGATCTTCTTCACGCGGGCGTGGGCGTAGGGCGAGCGCACGAAGTCGCCGAACAGCATGCCCGGCAGCTTCAGGTCGTCCACGTAATTGCCCTTGCCTTGCGTGAAGCGGATGTCCTCGACGCGCTTGCGCCGGCATCCCATGCCTTCGAGCTTCGCCTCGCGCTGGGCGGGCGTGGGGGTCATGTCGTTCATTCTGCCGCCTCCCGGAAGTCCTCGCCGCGCAGCTTCGCCGCCGCGTACTGGATGGCCCTGACGATGTTCTGGTAGCCCGTGCACCGGCATAGGTTGCCCGCTATGCCCATGCGGATTTCCGCCTCCGTCGGCTTCGGGTTCTCCTGCAGCAGCCGGTGCGCCCGCAGGATCATGCCGGGCGTGCAGTAGCCGCACTGCAGGCCGTGCATCTGCCGGAAGCCCTCCTGCAGCGCGCCCAGCGTGCCGTCCGGGTTGGCCATGCCCTCGATCGTCGTGATGCGCGCGCCGTTGACCTGCACGGCGAGCATCGTGCACGATTTCACCGACTTGCCGTCGAGGTCCACCGTGCAGGCGCCGCAGTGCGAAGTCTCGCAGCCGATGTGCGCGCCGGTGAGCCCCAGCGTCTCGCGCAGGAAATGCACAAGCAGCGTGCGCGGTTCGCACAGCCCGTCCATGGGCGCGCCGTTGACGTTCAGCGTGACGTGAATTCTGTCCATGGTTCTCCCCTTCAGCCCTGCGCCACGGCGAGCGCCCGGCGGATGGCGCGCTCGACCATCACCCCGCCGACGCTGCGGCGATACTCGGGCGTGCCGCGCGTGTCGTTCGCCGGGTCCATGATGGCGCGCGCAGCCGCGACGGCGGCGGCGATCGCCGCGTCGTCGCCGGCCGCCTTGCCGACGAGCGCCTGGCCGGCCGCCTCGGCGCGCAGCGGGGTGGGGCCGAGGTTGGTCAGCGCGATTTCCGCGCTCGCCACCTTGCCCGCCTTGAGCGTGACCAGTACGGCGGCGGCGGCGGTGGCGTAGTCGCCCACCTTGCGCTTCAGCTTCTCGTAGGCGAAACCGTGCTTGCCCTGAACGGGGATCTCGACGCCGGTGAGCAGTTCGCCGTCCTTCAGGACCGTCTCGTAGGTCCCGGTGTAGAAGGCGCGCGCCTTCACCCGCCTGCCCTTGCCCTTGCCGCCGAGCACGTAGGTGGCGTCGAGCGCCAGCATCACCGCCGGCATGTCGTTGCCCGGATCGCCGTTGGCGACGTTGCCGCCGATGGTGCCGACGTAGCGCACCTGCGGAGCGGCGATCACCGCCGCCGTTTCGGCGAGGATCGGCGCGTGCTTCTTCACGAGCGCGGAGGCGAGGATGTCGTGCTGGGTTGTCATCGCCCCGATCACCAGGTCCTTCTCGACCTTGTCGATGCCCTTGAGGCCCGCGATACCCTGCAGGTCGACGAGCGCCGATGGCGAGGCGACGCGCAGCTTCATCATCGGCAGCAGGCTGTGGCCGCCGGCGATCACCCGCGCGCCTTCGCCCGACGCCAGCCGCCTGGCGGCCTCCGAAACCGATTTGGGACGATGATAGGCAAAGGAGCCCGGTATCACGCGCTGGTCCTCCCGAAGTGGCTTTTAGAGTTGCTCGTGCGCGTTACGCTAGCATACGCGCATGAATCGCAGAATGCCCTACATCGTTCGACGGCGAGCGGATCACGTCGTCCGCGCGCCCGCGGCGCAGACCGCCGTGTTGCGGAAAGCCGGGCCGCCGCGATTGTGGAGACGGCGCACGCCGTTCTAGGGTGTCGCACCGGCCGCCGAACCAGAGGAGCGAAGCCCGTGATCAGAAACCCCGTGCCATGGCCCGGCGGCGCCAAAGTCGCCTGCGCCATCACGTTCGACATGGACGCCGACAGCCTCATCCACATCGAGCACCCGAAGACCTCGATCACGCGCGTCTCGTCGATCTCGATGCTGCACTACGGGCCGAAGGTGGGCGTGCCGCGGATCCTCGAAGGCTACCGCCGGTTCGGCCTCAAGCAGACGTTCTTCATCCCGGCCTGGTGCATCGAGCAGTATCCGGACACCGTGGATGCGATCGTGAAGGACGGCCACGAGGTCGCTTATCATGGCTATATCCACGAGGCGCCGAACACGCTCTCGAAGGCCGACGAGCACTACTGGATGCAGCGCTCGCTCGAGGTGATCGAGCGCCACACCGGCCAGCGCCCGCGCGGCGCCCGTTCGCCGCTCTACAACTACTCGATCCACACCACCGACCTTCTGGTGAAGGAAGGCTTCGTCTACGACTCCTCGCTGATGGGCGACGACGTGCCCTACATCCTGCGGACGCCGAAAGGCGAGATCGTCGAGCTTCCGGCGAGCTGGGCCACCGACGACTGGCCGCCCTACGTGCACTCCATCGACCTCGGCTTCCAGATGCAGATCATGTCGCCCGACCGCGCGATGGAGGTGTTCATGGCCGAGTTCGAGGCGATGCGGACGGCGGGCGGCGGCCTGTGGATCGGCGTGTGGCATCCGTTCGTGTCCGGCCGGCTGTCGCGCTGGCTGCGGATCGAGAAGATGATCGAATACATGCTGGGCGCCGGCGACGTGTGGTTTGCGCGCATGGAAGACATCGCGCGCCACGTTCAGGCCTGCCGGGCGAATGGAACGTGGTCGCCGCGCGTCGACGACCTTCCCTATTACGCCCGGCCCGTCTGTCCGGTGAAGAAGACGCCGCTGCGGCGCAAACGGCGTTAGATCGCCCTTCCGCCACGTGGCGGCCGCCTGGCGGGGTGAGGCGCTAATGCATCGCCGCGCCGCCGCATGCGCCGAGACACTGGCCGGTGAAGAACGAGGCGGCCGGGGAGGCGAGAAAGGCGATCGCCGCCGCCACCTCCTCCGGCCTGCCGATGCGGCCCATCGGATTGGCCGTCTCCATCGCCTGCTGCTGCGGCGTCATCGCCGCAAAGCCCAGCAGCGGCGTGTCGGTCGGCCCCGGGGCGACGGCGTTGACGAGTATGCCGGGGGCGAGCTCGCGCGCCCACGAGCGGGTGAGGCCGAGCATCGCCGCCTTGGTGGCGCAGTAGACCGAGGCGTTCTCGCGGCCGAGGTAGGCGAGTTCGGAGGCGAGGTTGACGATGCGCGCGCCGGCCTCAAGGTGCGGCAGCGCCTCGCGGGTGACCAGGATCGCCGCGCGCACGTTCACCGCGAAATGCCGGTCGACGGACTGCGAGGTGATCTTGCCGAGCGGCGCTTCCTCCATGACGCCGGCGTTGTTCACCACAACGTCGAGACCGCCCAGACGGCGCACGGCTTCGGCCACGCCCGCCACGATCTGCGCCTCGTCGGCGAGATCGCACGCCACCATGTCCAGCCCCTCGCAGGGCGCCCGGTCGAGCCCGGCGACCTTCGCCCCCGCATCCGCAAACAGGCGGGCCGTCGCGCGCCCGATGCCGCTCGCCGCGCCGGTGATCAACACGCGCTTGCCTGCAAGACCCGTCACCATGGAACCTCGCCGCGATCCACGCCCATCGACTGTCCGGTGATGTTGCGCGCGGCGTCGGACGCCAGAAAGACATAGAGACCCGCAACGTCGTCCGGCTCCATCAGGCCGGGCAGCGCCTGCCCGCCGGTGATTTGCGCCAGAAGCGCCGCCTCCGGCGTTCCGCTGCGCGCCGACATGGCGGCGAGGGAGCGCATCGACGCCTCTGTGCGGACCCACCCGGGGCACACGGCGTTGACGCGGACGCCACGCGGCCCCAGTTCCTTCGCCCATGTCTTGGTGAGGCCGATGACCGCGTGCTTGGAGGCGACATAGGCGCCGAAGCCGGCCTCCGCCGTGCGCCCCCAGATGGAGGCGGTGTTGAGGATCGCGCCGCCCGCGCCCATCAACGGCAGCGCACGGCGGGTGACGATCTGCGTTCCCACCACGTTGATCTCGATGATGCGCCGGAACGCCGCCTCGACCTCCGGTCCGCCGTCCGCCAGCGGCGTGAGGAGCTCAAGCCCGGCGTTGTTCACCAGCACGTCGATGCGCGACAACCCTTCGAGCGCGCGATCCACGCCTGCGCCATCGGTGATGTCGGCGACCGCCGCGCGCGCGCCAAGCTCGCGCGCGCGCTCGATCACCGCCGGATCGTCGGCGACAAGCGTCAGCGCCGCGCCTTGCGCCGCAAAGGCCCGCGCCACGCCAAGCCCGATGCCGCGGCTTGCGCCGGTGATCAGGACGGATTTTCCCTGCAAGCCGTAGGTCATGCGGTCACCGGCGTCTCGTTGCGGATCAGGTGCAGCACCTCGTTGCGCAGCCGGAAGAACGTCTCGCTTTCGCGCGCCTCGAGCGATCGGGCGGGGCCGAGTTTCGCCGCCACGTCGATGTCGCGCAGGATGCGGGCCGGGCGGGCCGAGAACAGGATGATCCGGTCGGCGAGGAACACCGCTTCCTCCACGTCATGGGTGACGAAGATGATGGTCTTCGCCTCCGCCGCCTGGATCTGCCGCAGCTCCACCTGGAGACGCTCGCGCGTCAGCGCGTCCAGCGCGCCGAAGGGTTCATCCATGAGCAGCACCTCCGGCCCTGCCGCGAGGCTTCTGGCGATGGCGACGCGCTGGCGCATGCCGCCGGAGATCCGGTTGGGGTAGGAGGCGGCGAAGTCTTCGAGACCGATGAGTTTCAGGTAGTGGGCGAGCCGTTCGGCGCGTTGCGGCCCGGTGAGATCGTCGCGGTAGCGCATGCCGAAGGCGATGTTTCCGGAGACGGTGAGCCACGGAAACGACGAATACGACTGGAACACCATGCCGCGCCGCCGGTCAGGCCCGGCCACGGGGTCGCCGTCGAGCAGGATCTCTCCCGAAGTGGGCGTATCGAGGCCGCCCGCCATGCGCATCAGCGTGGTCTTGCCGCAGCCCGAAGGCCCGAGAAACACCACCAGCGAATTGCGCGCGATCGCAAGCGAGGTCTCCGACACCACCTGCACCGCCCCGAAGGACTTGGTGACGCGCTCGAAGCGCAGGTAGTCCGCCGCGCCCATGTCACAGATACCGGAACAGACGGCGGTGCAGCAGCCGCAGCAGCTGGTCGGTGACGAGGCCGATGAGCCCGATCATCAGCACGCCCGCCATCACTTCCGGCGTCTTCACGAACCGCCGCGCCGACCAGATGACGAAGCCCAGACCGGAATCGGCGGCGACGATTTCGGCGATGACGAGGTAGGTCCAGCACCACCCGAGCGTGATGCGAAGGTTGTCCACCAGGGTCGGCGCCATCGCCCGCAGCGCGACGTCGGTGAGCACCTGGCGCGGCTTGGCGCCCAGCGTGAAGGCGATCTCCACGTATTCGTGCGGCACGCGGCGCATATCGTCGGCGACCAGCAGCACGAGCTGGAAGAACGTGCCGAGCCAGAGCAGGAAGATCTTCGTCTCCTCGCCGACGCCGAACCAGATGATGGACAGCGGCACCAGCGCCGGCACCGGCAGGTAGCGGATGAAGTCGACGATCGGTTCAAGCGACGCGCCGACGATCCGGTAGCTGCTCATCAGGACGCCGATGGGGATCGCCATGGCCGCCGCGAGCAGGAACGCGCCCCACACGCGCAAGGTGGAGACAAGCGCGTGCCACAGCAGGTCCTGCGTGGCGATCATCGTCCACAGCGCCTCAAGCACGCGCGTGGGCGAAGGCAGGAATTGCGGCGCGATCCACTGGGCGCGGGCCGCGAGCTCCCAAATGGCGAGGACAAGCGCCGCCGCGGCCACGCCGATGGCGACCTCGACGGCGACGGAGACGCGGCCGCGAAAGCTGAACAATCCGTGCACGGATGGAACTCCGCCGCGCCGCGTGCGGGCGTTACGGGGCGATGGCGTTGATCGTCGCGTTGTCGATCTGCGTGTTGGAGTCGAGCTTGACGTCGGCGGCGCCGTTCTCGAGGTTGAGCTGCATCACCGTGTCGAAGATGTCGTGCAGCTTGCCGCGCTCGCCCGGCTTGCCCATGTAGGCGCGGGCTTCGGCGAGCGGAATGTAGGCGAGACTGGTCGCCAGGATTTCCTTCACGTCCGCCGCGGTGAGGCCGAAATGTTTGGCGGCAAGTTCGGCGTACCTGTCGGGGTCCGACTTCGAAACATCGATCGCCGCGTAGATGCACTCCAGAAACGCCTTGTACTTCGCCGGGTTGGCGGCCAGGTCGTCGGCGCGCGCGGTGATCACGTCGATGATGATGCCGGGATAATCCTTCGACGAGAAGAACACCCGCCCGCCGGGGCGCCCGGACGCCTTCACCGCCTGCGACATGAACGGTTCATAGGTGGCCACAGCCGCGATCGAGGGATCGGCGAACACCGCGCCGGTGTCGGCGGTGGCGATATCCTTGATGTTGAGGTCGGCGAGCGTCATGCCGGCCTTCTTCAGTTCGAGCTGCAGCAGAAGCCGCGCCGGGATGTTCGGCTCCGCGGCGACGGTCTTGCCCTTGAGATCCCCGATCGCCTTCACCGTCTCGTCGGTGATGACGCCGTCGCCGCCGACCGATTCATCGATCACGCCGATGATGACGCCGGGCGTCGAGGCGTCGCGGGGGCGGCCCTGGTGTTCGCCGACGGTGCGCATGTCCACCTCGATGTCGCCGCGCGCGTAGGCCGCGAGCACGTTGGTGCGATCATCCTCGAACCGGTAGTCGACCTCGATGCCCTTCTCCCTGAAGCAGCCGAGGTCGTTGGCGACGTGAACGGGGGCGAAGCCAAGCCACGTGGGCGCGAGCATGCGGATCTTCTGGTCGGCGCTGGCCGCTCCGGAAGCCGCGGCGAGCGCGGCGATGCCGCAGGCGGCGGCGAGCAGGTGTTTCATGGCGGCGTCTCCCTCGACCTGTCCCGGCCACCCTTAAGCGCACTCTGCGGCCGACGTTCGGCGAGCTTGGAGGGAATCGACGGCGGGAGCAAGCGCCGCCGGAAGCTCCTCCGCAGCCGCGAAGATCGAGCGCGTCCCTAACGGACAAGCGCGTGACCCTGCGGTTGGCATTTTCGGCGATCCGCGCATCGAGCCCTTTGCGCCGTCAGCGTAGACGGTCTGGGCGCATGGGACGCGTCAGCGCCATGCGCATGATGCTCCAGTGATCGCACCATGGCGGCAGGTCCGCCCCCACAAGCAAGCCGCCCTCCGGCTCCCTTTCGGCGCCGCATCACCGCCATGGCCGCACGGGATCTTGGCGGCGATGGTGACGTGGGGATCCCTTTGGCGGCCTTCAGCCGGACGACCGCTTCGCTGAAGGCTTTTGCGCTTGCGGCTGGATGGCCGTCGCGAACCGATCAGTTGGCGCGCAACGGCACCGTCACCTGGCGGGTGATCTGGTATTCGACGGGCGTGATGAACGGCATGTCGATAATCCGCGCATAGGAGCCGGAGATGGTGGCGAGCTGGGCGCCGTTCACCTCCGCGCCGACCTCCAGATTCACCGTGACCGACACGTCGCTTGTCTGGCCAAGCTTGTCGTCGACCAAATTCTGGAGCGCCGTCCGCGACAACGCCGGATCGATCTGCAACGCGCGTCCCGCGTGGTCGAGGGCAAAGGTGAGGCTTGACGCGTTGTGCATGCTCCAGCCGTACCAGAAGATCCCGATCACGATCATGAGGAAGGCCGGGGCGACGACGCCGAACTCGATGGTCGAGGCGGCTCCGGCGTGCCTGAGCAGACGGCTTGCGTGATCAGCGAACACGGGTGGTCAACTCCACGGCTACGGGCTTTTCGGCCATGTTCAGCGTATCTGTCCACACGCCGGAAAGCCGGATGGTCACGAACGTTTGCGGGGGCGATCGGGTGGCGACGCACAGATTCGAGCATGACGCCGGGACGCCGTTGCACAGGCAGGAGCGCGACACGCTGGCGGAGGCGTCCGACGGGCGGCTCGACCACACGTCGCTGGCGATAGCGAGCATGCGGGAGTCGCTGGTTCCGCCCTGGAGCAGGTAGTTCTGACCGGCGGTCGCCGCCTGGCGCATCTGCTCATAGGTGCGGTAGAGCGACCAGCCGCTGAACAGACCCATCACGATCATCGCCAGCATCGGCATGGCCAGGGCGAACTCGACGCCGGATACGCCCCGATCCCCGGCCTTGAAGCGCGCAAACATCCGCATCGCCTTACTCCACCAGTTGTACGATCTTGTTGGCCGGGATCGGCCGCATGCCGTAGCCCGAGCAGTCGACCTGCATGGACGTGCTGCCGGTCCACTCCAGCGTATCGGCGACAATCTGGGTGCAGCCGTTGAGGCCGGAGAAATTGCCGAGGTATTCGACCGCCTGCGTCGGGAAGTAAATCGCGCCGGTCATGCGCGAGCTGGCGGCGCCGTTGAATGTGTTGCGCTGCCCGCCAGAGGAGCTCCGGTCGCCCATGAACAGAATGCCGGAGTAGGTTCCGCTGGTCGGCGCCTGAAGATCCACTGTCGCGTTGCCGTTCATTTTGACGCGCGCGCCGTTGGCGATGACGAAGGTCACGCCCGCGCCGCGGACGTTGGCGGATGCGTTCACCCTGAACATGCCTCCGTCGATGTAGTAGACGCCAGGCTGCAGATTCACGTTGCCGTTGAGCGACAATCCGTCGCAGTAACGGCCGGCCAGAAGGGTGCCGCCGCCGCTGCTGCGGCAGCCGGCCGGACGCGCCGGCATCGCCACGTCTTCGAAGGGATCGCCGACCTTGGAGACACCGGTCCTGGGGCCGTTCCTCGCGCACTCGGCGTCGGTCATGGTTGCGCCGGATGTCAGCCGCGCGCCGCCGACCGCATAGATGCAGGGCGTCGACAAGCGCGCCGCCCCCTGCACGTTCACGGCGTTGTCCGCGATCGAGTTCGACATCACCGAACAGCCGATCAGGTTGAGATTGGAGGAGCCGGAAAACTGCAAGGCGCGCGATTCGTCCGGCGAGAGCGCCAGCACGCACGCGTCGGCGGCGGTGCGGAAGCGGGCGACAGCGCGGGCGTGCATCGCCACCGGACCATCGGAGAAAAGATTGGAGAATAACCGCTCGGCGTTCTGGTCGATGATAACCTCGACCGCATCGGAGCGCCCGGCGTTCGGGCCCGAGGCCGGCGGCGAGTTCACCGTCATGACGCCGCCGCCATCGTAGCCGCTGCGCAGCGCCGCAGCCTCGGCCACCGAACGGATGGTGGCGACGCCGGCCCCGCCGCGCCGTTCGATGCCGCCGGCGAAGGCGGCGGCGTCGGCGCCGGCCTGGAGTTTCCGCTGTTTATAGTACCAATAGGAGGTTTCGGTGCCGAGCGCCGTCCCGCCGACGAAGACGGGCGCGGTCAGCGCGGCGAGAATACTGACGTTGGCGGTGGTGTCGAACGCCTTCCACCACTGGACTTGGACTTTGGTCTTGCGCATGCGTAACCCCGGCGCTTTCGATCCATGCCCGGACGTTTACGCCGCTCATCATAACTTGCGGTCAAGGCAGTCAGTAGAATTCGACTGACCTCACATCTGGAATGGGATCCGGCCTGACTGCATCGAATTCTCCGTTCTGTACTATAATATTTGAATCGCCTTTTCCGCCAAGCGGCGTGCACTTGGCGGGATGATGCAGCAGGGAGCATCCCCCGATCAGTATCATCCGGAGCCACCGCCCTGAGGGCGTTGGCGCATTCGGCAAGCCGCATGCGGACCGGGCCGGAGCCTGGTCCGCCCAAGGCAGGCTCAGCTCCCCTGCGGCGCGGAGAACGGCAGCTTGCGCCAGCGTGCGCCGGTGGCCGCGTACCAGGCGTTGGCCACCGCCGGGGCGGCCGGCGGGACCCCCGGCTCGCCGACGCCGGTCGGCGGTTCGGTGGAGGCGACGATGTGGGTCTCCACCACCGGCATGTCGGAGAGGCGCAGCGGCTCGTAGGCGTCGAAGTTCGCCTGCTCCACCTCGCCGTCCTTCAGCGTGATGGCGTTGCGCATCGCCGCGCCGAGGCCGTAACCGACGCCGCCCTCCATCTGCGCGGCGACAATGTCCGGATTGATGGCGAGGCCGCAATCGATGGCGCAGACGACGCGCTCGACCTTCATCGTGCCGTCCGGCCTGACCGAAACCTCCGCCACCTGCGCGGCGAACGACTTGAACGACTCGTGCACCGCGATGCCGCGATGGCGGCCTTGCGGCGGCGGCGTTCCCCAGCCCGCCTTCTCGGCGGCGAGCTTCAGCACCGCCTGAAGGCGGGGATGGCCGTCGAGCAACGACATCCGGAATTCGAGCGGATCGCGGCCCGCCGCCTTCGCCAGATCGTCGATCATCGTCTCGACGACATAAGCCGTATGCGTATGGCCGACCGCGCGCCACCACAACACCGGCACGCCCAGTTTCACCGTGTGCAGCTCGCCGTGGAAGTTGGGGATGGCGTAGGGCATGTCGGCCACACCCTCCACGGAGGTCGCGTCGATGCCGTCCTTGACCATGAACGCCTCGAACGGCGTGCCGGACAGGATCGACTGGCCGACGATGCGGTGACGCCAGGCGACGAGGTTGCCGTCGCCGTCGAGGCCCGCCTTGACCTTGTGGACGTACATGGGCCGGTAGTAGCCGCCCTTGATATCGTCCTCGCGCGACCAGACGATCTTGACCGGATCGGGCTTGCCCCACGCCTTCGCCAGCAAAGCCGCTTCGGCGACGTAATGGGCGTTGGCGATGGCGCGGCGGCCGAACGAGCCGCCGGCCCACAGGGTGTGGATCTGCACCTTGGAGGCATCAAGACCGAGGATCGACGCGGTGACGGCATGGTCGACCGTCTGCAGCTGCGAGCCGGTCCACACCTCGGCGGTCTGGCCGTCGTGGCGGATGATGACGTCGAGCGGCTCCATCGGCGCATGCGCCAGATACGGGAACTCGAAATCGGCCTCGATCACCGTGGCCGCCTTGGCGAGCGCCGCTTCGGCGTCGCCGGTCGAGGCGAACACCTTGCCCGGCGTCGCGGCCAGCGCGCGATACTGCGCGAACAGAGTTTCCGATCCGCGCTGTTCGGCGGCGGAGAAATCCCATTCGACCTTGAGCGCGTCACGGCCCTTGAGCGCGGGCCAGGTGGACCGCGCGATCACCGCCACCGCCTCGGGCAGGCGCACGACATCGACGACCCCCGGCACGGCGCGGGCGGCGGCGTCGTCAACGGCGGCGACCTTGCCGCCGAATTTCGGCGACCGGGCGAGCACGGCCACATGCATGCCGGGGAGCTTCTGGTCGAGCGTGAACAGCCGCTCGCCGTGGCTCTTGGCGTGCGTGTCGAGCCGCGGGAAGGTTTTGCCGATGTAGATGAACTGCGCCGCGTCCTTGAGCGGCGGCTTCTCCGGCACGGGGCCGGCGGCGGCCGCGGCGGCGAACGCGCCGAAAGGGGCCGACTTGCCCGAGGGGTGCGACAGCAGGCCCTGCCGCAGGGTGACTTCGCCGGCCGGCACGCCCCACGCCTGCGCGGCGGCGGCCTTGATCATCTCGCGCGCCGCGGCGCCGGCGGTGCGGTATTGGGTGTGGGCGTTGGAGATGCTCGACGAGCCGCCGGTGCCCTGCATCTCGCCCCATTCGAGGTTGTTGTAGACCCTGGCGTCGGCGGGCGCGAACTCCACGCGCATCGCCTCCCACGGCGCGTCCAGCTCTTCGGCGACGAGCGTGGCGAGGCCCGTGGCGACGCCCTGCCCCTTGTCGAGGTGCTTGACGATCACCGTCACCAGGCCGTCCGGCGCCACGCGCACGAACGGATTGAACGCGGCCGCTTCGGCGGCGGACGGCGAGGTGGCGAACCGCAGGCCCACGGTGAGGCCGAGCGCGGCGGCGCCGGCGGCGGCGGGGGGGGGGGGGGGGGGGAGGTTGGGGGGGGGGGGGGGGGGTTGAGCCCGGCAAGGGAGTGGCTGGAAGGTGGACGGCGGCGCGGG
>DAIODI010000008.1:20219-30224 GCA_036746875.1 Aestuariivirgaceae bacterium
CGATGGTGCGTAACGCAGGCCCACTGTTTCGCCGAGCGCGGCGCCGCCGGTTGCGGCGAGGAAAGGCGCGGCGGGAGAGTTTCGGAGCGGCGGTCATCGGTTCAGCCCTCCATGATCTTCGCTGCATGATGCACGGCGGCGCGGATACGGTGATAGGTCGCGCAGCGGCAGACGTTGCCATCGAGCGCAGCGTCGATGTCGGCGTCGGTCGGCCTGGCGTTGCCGTCGAGCAGCGCGGCGGCGGCCATGATCTGTCCGGACTGGCAGAAGCCGCACTGCGGCACGTCGAGGTCGGCCCAGGCCTTGCGGACCGCGTCCGCCGCCTTGCCGGTCACACCTTCGATGGTGACGACCTCGCCCTCGCCGACGCTGTCGACGGAGGTGACGCAGGATCGCACCGGCTGGCCATCGAGCCAGACGGTGCAGGCGCCGCACAGCGCCTGCCCGCAACCGAACTTCGTGCCGACCAGATCGAGATCGTCGCGCAGCACCCAGAGCAGCGGGGTGTCGGCCTCGACGTCGACGGTGCGGGACTGGCCGTTGACGGAAATCGTGAAGGGCATGGCGTGCACTCCGTGAGAGCGGCGGGAAAACGAAAACACCGGATGGTACATCGTCAAACGCAGCAGCAATACGGCAGGATGACCATCGGGCGTGAAATCACGCCAGCGTGTCCGCAGCCCGGCCGCGCCGGCTCCCCGCTCAGCCGAACGTCAGCACCACGCGGCCGTTGATCCTGCCGGCCCGCATCCGGTCGAACACGGCGTTGATGTCGTCAAGCCGGGCCGTTTCGACCGTCGAGCGCACCAGGCCGCGGGTGGCGAAATCCACCGCCTCGGCAAGGTCGAGCCGGGTGCCGACGTTGGAGCCGGTGACGCCGCGCTCGCCGTTGACGATGGCCGAGATCGACATGCGGATGGCGTCGCGGTCGCCGCCGGGCAGGCCGATATAGACCGCCATGCCGGCTGGCCTGAGCATCCCCACCGCCTGCTCGAACGCGCGCGGCGCGACCGCCGAGACGATGACGCCCTTCACGCCGCCCAGCGCCGACTGGATCGCCGCCACCGGATCGGCCGAGCGGGCGTTCACGGCAAGCTCCGCGCCGAGGGAGGTTGCGAGCGCGAGCTTGTCGTCGGCGACATCCACCGCCGCCACGCGCATCCCCATGGCGCGCGCATACTGCACGGCGAGGTGGCCCAGCCCGCCGACGCCAACGACCGCCACCCACTGGCCGGGGCGCGCGCCGGTGCGCTTAAGCCCGCGGTAGGTGGTGACGCCGGCGCACAGGATGGGCGCGACCTCGACCATGTCCACGCCTTCCGGCAGGCGGGCGCAGAAGGCGGCGGGCGCGGCCATGTACTGCGCGTAGCCGCCGGGTTTGGAGTAGCCGGTCGCCTCGGTCTTCAGGCAGATCGTCTCCATGCCGGCGGTGCAGTACTCGCACGCGCCGCACGACCAGAACATCCACGGCACGCCGACGCGGTCGCCCACCTTCAGCTCGCCCACGCCTTCGCCCAGCGCCGCCACCGTTCCCGTCACCTCATGGCCGGGAATGACGGGGAGCACCGAGGGGGGATCCCAGTCGCCATCCACGGCGTGGATGTCGGAGTGGCAGACGCCGCACGCCTCGACCTTGATCAGCACCTCGCCGGAGGCCGGCTCGGGCACGGGCAGCGTCTCAATGGCGAGCGGCGTTCCGTAGGCGCGGCAGACGGCGGCCTTCATGGTCTTCGGCATCTTTGGTTCCCTGCACATGTGCGGCGGCGCACGCAGCGCTACAGTGGACCGGCCGCCCGCCCCGTTCAATGCCGGGCGCGCCTTGCGGTCACAACTGGGTGAGCGGTGAAGAAAGACGCCGGTCCACGCCTGTTGGCGGAGATCGCCCGCGCCTACATCTGCGTTGAATTCGGCAGGGCGAAACAATCCGCCCGTTACGAAACGATGAGGGAACCGCCATGACCGCCGACGAACGCCAGGTGATCGACGACCTTTTCGACAAGCTCGACCGGGTGGGTCGCGAGGCGGCCCCGCGCGACCCGGACGCCGAGAGCCATATCAACGGCCGCATCGCCCGCAATCCGGGCGCGACCTACCTGATGGCGCAGACGCTGGTGGCCCAGCAGCAGGCGCTGGAGGAGGCGTATCGCCGGATGCAGCACATGGAGCGGCAGCTTGAGGAGCGCCCGTCCGGCGGCCTGTTCGACAGCCTGTTCGGCAGCGCCCGCCCGCGCAGCCGTGGCTTCGGCGGCGAGCGCGCATCTGCGCCGGCGCGCCCCGCCCAAGGCGGCTACGGTTCAGCCCCCGGCCCGCAGGGCCGCGGCAGCTTCCTCGGCGGCGCGGCGCAAACCGCGATGGGCGTCGCCGGCGGCGTGGTGATCGGCTCCATGCTCGCCTCGATGCTGGCGCCGGACCCGGCGGCGGCCGCCGGCCCCGAGGCCGACCCCGGCGCTGGCGACAGCTTCGATTCCGCCGACGCGGGCGGCGACGATTTCAGCTTCTGACGGCCCGACCCCGCGCGCCGTCCATGCCGACGGAAGTTTCCGCCGGAGCCCTTGCTGCGCCCCGCCCGGCCGGGGCGCTTTCCGTTCTGCGCGCCCGCACGCGGGCGCTGGTCGAGGCGCGCTGGTTCGCCACCACGATCACGGCGCTCATCCTCATCAACGCCGTGGCGCTGGGCGCGGAGACGTTCGACGCCGTGACGGCGCGCTGGGGCGGCGCCCTCCTCGCCATCGACAGGGCGATCCTTGCGGTGTTCGTCGTCGAGTTATCCTTGCGCCTGTTCGCCCACGGCCGGGCGTTCTTCCGCGACCCGTGGTCGTGGTTCGACACGATCGTGGTGGGCGTGGCGCTGGTTCCGGCGTCGGAGGGGCTTTCGGTGCTGCGCGCGCTTCGGGTGCTGAGGGTGCTACGGCTGGTTTCGGCGTTCCCGCAGCTGCGGCGGGTGGTGACGGGGCTGTTGAGCGCCATCCCGGGACTGGCCGCGATCATCGCGCTGCTCGCCATCATCCTCTATGTCTTCGCCGTGATGGCGACGAAACTGTTCGGCGACACCCATCCCGAATGGTTCGGCACGCTGCCCGGCACGGTGTTCACCCTGTTCCAGATCATGACGCTGGAAGGGTGGGCCGACATCGTGCGCGAGGTCATGAAGACGCAGCCGTGGGCGTGGGTGTTCTTCCTCGCCTACATCCTCGCCTCGACCTTCACGGTGCTGAACTTCTTCATCGCGGTGATCGTGGACACCATGCAGAAAGCCAACGCCGACGAGGACGAGGCGCGCGATGCGACGGTGCTCGCCGAGATCCGCGCCCTGCGCGAGGAGGTGGCGCTGTTGCGCGCCGGGCGCTGAGCGCCGTTGCGGCCGCGCCTGGTGCGGAGGGGAACCCCACCGGAGCGCGTCAGGCCGGCCGCTCCATCTCGCGGGTTTGCATCATCCCGCTCCGCCAGGTGACGGTGAAGCGGCAGGCGGGGGCACCGGTGGCGGCGCAGGCGGTTTCCCGCACACGGGCGTCCGGGTGGACGAGGGCGGCGAACAGCCGCTCCAGCGTGGCGGCGAAATAGGTGCAGGCCGGATGATCGCTGCGGACACCGCGCGCCAGCGGGCACTCGATGATCTCCACCGTGACCGGCCGGAAGCCCACCACGCAGAACCGGCCAGAGCCGGCGAATGTCCAGGCGTGGCGGGAGATGGCGGCGAGCAGCACGCGGGCGGCGACCGGCGCGGGCAGGATCGCCAGCGCCCGCTGCATCGCCTTCGGGATGCGGTGGGCGAGGAGATAATCGGCGGTCTTGCGCCCGGCGAGCCAGGCAATCGTTTCCGCGCGGCCCTCGCCCAGCGCCTCCCGAACGGTGCGGTGAAGGGCGATGACCTCGGCCTCGTCCACCATCGCCTCGGGGAGACGGCCGACGTAGCGCGAAAGCCCGGCGCGCGCCAGCAACCGCGCCCCGGCGTCCTTTCCTTCCAGATCGTCGAGCGCCTCGACCATGCGGACGATGGCGTTGGGCCCGATCCGCCCCGCCGCGGCGGTTGGCGCGGGCGACGATCCGTTTACGGATAACGTTGCGGCGGTCATCTCACGCAGCCGCTTATTCGGCGGGCGGGGCGGTCTCCTCCGCCATCTGCTCCTTGCCGCCGCCGCAGGCCATCACTTCCGCGTTGCGGGCGCCGGATGCCTTGCGGTTGTGGGTGGTCTGCCAGACGACCTTGCCCGGATCGGGCCGGGTGCGGCTTGCGTCGAACCGGAAGTCCACCTTCTTGCGCGATTGCGGACCCCAGTAGTTGACGCGGCCGAGGTCGTAGAACTTGCGCTCGAACCCCGACTTCAGAAACGCCTTGAGGCAGCCGAGCAGATAGCGCCGCCGCTGCCCGGAGCCGGCCCAGGGGTAGGAGAACAGGGCCTTGCGCATGTAGAAGCGGCGGTAGTTGTTCATCACCCGGTCGAGCAGCTCGCCGCGGTCCATGGCGTCGGGCTTCATGATGGGGGTGACGAAGTTGTACTTCTCGAAGTCGAACACCTCCACCTTGTCGCCAAGCTCGCGGAACAGATCCGAGAACGGCCACGGCGTGTACATGGCCCAGTTGGCGAGGTCGGGCTTCCAGTCCATCGCCATGCGGTAGGTTTCCTCCAGCGTCTCGGCGGTCTCGTTCTCAAGGCCGACGATGAACTGCGCCTCCACCACGATGCCGGCCTCGCGCAACAGCCGGATCGCCTTCTTGTTCTGGGCGACGGTGGTTTCCTTCACGAAGCGGTCGAGCTTCAGTTGCGCGGCGGCCTCGGTGCCGAGCGAGACGTGGATCAGCCCGGCCTTGCGGTAGAGCGGCAGAAGCTGCTCGTCGCGCAGGATGTCGGTGACGCGGGTGTTGATGCCCCAGAGGATGCCGAGATCGCGCCGGATCAGCTCCTCGCAGAACGCGACGAACTTCTTGCGATTGATGGTGGGCTCCTCGTCGGCGAGGATGAAGAAGCCGACGCCGTGGTCCTTCATCAGCGTCTCGATCTCGTCCACCACCTTCTTCGGGTCGCGGATGCGGTAGTCGCGCCAGAACTTCCACTGCGAGCAGAACGAGCAGGTGAACGGGCAGCCGCGCGCCATGTTGGGAATGGCGACGCGCTTGCCCATGGGGATGTAGGTGTACTTGCTCCATTCGAGCACGCCCCAGTCGGGGTTGATCGAATCAAGGTCCTTGATGGTGGGCGCGGCGGGAGTGGCGATCACCTCGCCGCCGTCGCGGTAGGCGATGCCGCGGATGGTGGGGCGGCTTTCCCTGAAGCGCCCCTCGTGGACGGACTGCACGAGGTTGACGAAAATCTCCTCGCCCTCGCCGCGCACCACAGCGTCGATCCACGGCGCTTCGGTGAGCACCTGCTGGTACATGAACGTGGCGTGGATGCCGCCCAGCACCGTGACGGCGCCGGGGTGCACCTCTTTGGCGATCTGGAGCAGCCGCTCCGCCTTGTAGATGGCAGGCGTGATGGCGGTGGCGCCGACGACATCGGGCTTCTCCTCGGCGAGGATGGCGCGGACCTGGTCCTCGGTGAGGTCGTTGGTCATGGCGTCGATGAAACGAAGATCCGTGTACCCCGCCTGCTTCAGCGAGCCGGCGAGATAGGCCACCCACGCGGGGGGCCAGTTGCCGGCGATCTCCGCGCCGCCCGAGTGATAGTTCGGATGGATCAGGAGAATGCGCATGGCCGTCGCCTCCGCTTGAGTCTTGGTGTCAAGCAGAATGGACGTCAATTCGACTGGACGACTTGATGTGGATCAAGATAAAGCACGAAGTCGCATTATGTGCCTAGTTTCGCAGGAAACTGTTCAGCCGCCCACGCCCTTCGCTCCTTGGCGTGTGCACTCCAAACGACCTGGAGTTTTGCGATCTCAACCTTATCAACGAATGGATGTTCCAAATGCTCTAATGGGTCATACACGGTATCGGGAACTGGATTCCCGACGTTTTCTGAAAATAGAAGGAGGTTTAAACTGTTATAAACTATATACAAATTATGATGAATATCGCTTATCTGACTCATTGAAACGCTTTCTACGTCATCAAAATCACCCCTGGAAAATGGGTCGGCTGCGTGAGCTATCACTTTATCTCGGAACATTTTTAATTTTTTCACATCATCATGAATCAAAAAATTTAACAAGTATTCAAACATATCATTACTCACTATATCGCTTCTGCATCCACTTGGATTAATATGGCATATGCGATTAAACAATTCATGACGATCTTTTGACATTGAGCTTCTAGACGGCCCCCATGCGAAAACAGTTCCATCAACCGGTCTCATTTGGCGCCGCTCGCGCTGCTCCTCCGCTCCCCAATCGAAAGGCAAACCATCGTAACACACAAAATTCTCCCGCGTAATCAGACATCGCTGACTCTGAACATCCTCCAACAATCGATGCAGCGAAATCACCCCTTTCGATTTGTCATTTTTCGAATTTTTTTCAATTAATTTTGATATTGAAATCACTTGTGTGTTTATATACCCAATATCCAAAAGATTAGATATCAATACATTTTTCGAACAATAATGTTTTTCACGATTATGTTTTCTTGCTTCATTCAAGACTCGAAAAGCGGCATCGAGCCAAATCACCCCATGCATCTGTCTTGATATAGAGTGTACTGAGTCGCCCTTCAGAAGTTCGTGCCATTCTACAAGCTTCTCCCGATACTTTCTGAGGCTTTCCATGTCCTCTACATCACAATCGGAGATCTCACAATCAAAATTCATTTGTTAGCTCCAACCTTGGTTGAGCCCACTCTAGCTGCGACTCGGTCGTAAGCCTAGGGGGTTAACAGACACAAGATTGATATTAGGATTTTATTCTTTATATCCGATGCGCGATCCGCTAGGTGTACGCCGGCTGAAAGGAGCGTGGCGGATGGGTTGGCTTCAGGTGGTGGCGGGCGTTCTGATCGGGCGGGTGCGGCGCGCGCTCGCGCACGTGGGCTTGCCACTGCGGGCGCCGGCGTGGTCAAGTCTTGCGCACACGAACGGGCGCGGCATGCATCGCGGCCGTCTGCCAGGGGAGCACCTCATGAACGCCAGGACCAGCCTTGCCGCCGCCGTCGCCGTCGTTGCGCTGATCGCCGCGAGCCCCGCCTTCGCGGCGGGCAAACTCGTGATCTCCAACTGGGACGGCTACATGCCGAAGGATCTGCCGGAGAAGTTCAAGGCGGAGACCGGCATCGACCTCGAAGTGGCGGTGCACGCCACCAACGAGGAGATCATGGGCAAGGTCGTCGCCTCCGGCGGCAAGGGGTTCGACGTGCTGTTCGTTTCCTCGCCGTTCGCCGAGGCGCTCTCGAAGCTCGGCATCGCCGGCAAGATCGACCACGCGAAGATCCCCAACCTCGCCAACCTCTACCCGGAAGCGAGCCAGCTGAAACACGATCCGGGCAATGCGTTCTCGGTGCCCTACACCTGGGGGACGACGGGGCTGTGCTTCCGCTCCGATCTGGTGGCCGCCGCGCCGGAGAGCTGGAACGACCTCCTGAAGCCCACGGACGCGCTGAAGGGCAAGACGACCATGCTGGCGACCGACCGCTGGCTGATGGCTCCTGCCCTGCTCTCGCTCGGCCTGTCGGTGAACGAGACCGACCCGGCGAAGCTCGACCAGGCGAAGCAGGTGCTGATCGACGCCAAGAAGACGCTGCTCGCCTACGACGACACCACATTCTACTCGAAGCTCGTCTCCGGCGAGGCGCACATGGTGGTGGCCTGGGACGGCTGGTGCAACTACGGCATCGCCGAGAACGACAAGATCAGGTACGTGATCCCCAGGGAAGGCTCCGACCTGTGGGTCGACACCATCGTGATCGTGGCGAACTCGGAAAACCAGGACGCGGCGCACGCCTTCATCAATTACATCCTGAAGCCCGAAACCGGCAAATGGGCGGTTGAGAACATCATGTACAAGGCGCCGAACGAGGCCGCGATGGAGCAGGTCGACAAGGCCATGCTGGAGAAGTATCCGAACCTCGCCATCGCGCCCGCGGACCTGCTCAAGTACGAGCAGCTGCGCGATCTCGGCGACGGCATGAAGGCGTTCTCGAGGACCGTCACCGAGGTGATGTCGGCGAAGTAGCGGCTGCGGCGGGCGGCGGCGCTCGCTCGCTCCCCGGTCCACGGACGAGACGGCGGACACGATGCGCCAGCGCCTGACCGCAGCGCTTCTCATGCTGCCGGGCCTCGCCTGGCTCACCGT
The DNA here is from genome assembly GCA_036746875.1 of Aestuariivirgaceae bacterium. Lineage (GTDB taxonomy): Bacteria > Pseudomonadota > Alphaproteobacteria > Rhizobiales > Aestuariivirgaceae > DAIODI01. Next base: position 28,443 of record DAIODI010000008.1, read on the forward strand.
GTTCCTGGCGATCCCCTGCCTCATCGTGTTCACGCTGGCGTTCTTCGAGCGCGGCGTTTACGGCGGGGTGGACTGGAACGCGCCGACGCTTCAAAACTTCGCCCGCGCCGCCGATCCGCTCTACCTCACCATCTTTCTCGACTCGATCGCGGTGGCCGGAACCGCGACGGCGATCGCGACGCTGATCGCCTACCCGGCGGCCTACGCGATCGTTCAGGCCCCGGCGCGCTGGCAGGCGACGCTTCTCTTCCTCGCCATGCTGCCATTCTGGACCAACTACCTGATCCGCACCTATGCGTGGATCGTGCTGCTCAACCGCGAGGGCGTATTGAGCCGCGCGGCGATGGCGCTGGGGCTTTCGAGCGAACCGCTGCCGATCCTCTACAACGGCTTCGCGGTGACGCTGGGGCTCGTCTACAACTACACTCCGTTCGTGATCCTCGCCATCTACTCCGCCCTGCAACGGCTCGACCCTTCGTACGCGGAAGCCTCCCGCGATCTGGGCGCAGGCCCGTGGACCACGTTCCTCAAGATCACGCTGCCGCTGACGGCGCCGGGGGTGGCGGCGGGCGCGGTGTTCGTGTTCGTGCTCTCGGTCGGCAATTTCGTGACGCCGGACCTGCTCGGCGGCGGCAAGGTGCAGATGGTGGGGAACCTGATCTACGACCAGTTCCTCACCGCCCGCGACTGGCCGTTCGGCGCGGCGCTCTCGATGGGGCTGATCGGGCTGATGATGGCGCTGCTGTTCCTCAACGCGCTGGCGGCGCGGCGCGCCCGCGGCGATGCGCCGGGACGGCCGGCGCGGGAGGTGGCGCGTGCGTAGGGCGCTCAACCTCCACCTCGGCCTCGTGTACGCCTTCCTCTACCTCCCCATCGTGATGCTGATGGCGCTCTCCTTCAACAAGGCGGGGATGCCGACGGCGTGGACCGGCTTTTCGCTGGAGTGGTATGGCCGGCTGTGGGAGAGCCCGAAGATCGTAAACGCGGCGATGAACTCGCTGATCGTGGCGACGGCGGCGACCCTCATCTCGACGGCGATCGGCACGATGCTGGCGCTGGGGATCGCCCGGCGGCGGCCCTCGGCGGCGGTGGACGCGCTGCTGTTCGCGCCGATGATCATCCCCGACATCGTGCTGGCGATCGCGCTGCTGTCGTTCTTCACCCTGCTCCAGTTCACGCTGGGGCTGCACTCCATCGTGCTCTCGCACGTGGTGTTCAACATCGCGTTCGTGACCGCCGTGGTGCGCGCCCGGATGGCTTCCTACGATTTCGCCCTGGACGAGGCCTCGCGCGATCTCGGGGCCGACGGCCTCACAACCTTCCGGCTGGTGACGCTGCCCTTGATCGCGCCCGCCATCGTGGCGGCGGCGCTGCTCGCCTTCACGCTCTCCATCGACGAGTTCATCATCGCCTACTTCACGGCGGGGGCCGGGCAATCCTCGACCACGCTGCCGATGCAGATCTACGCCATGATCCGTTTCGGCGTGACGCCGGAGATCAACGCCATGGCGACGCTGGTGATGCTGGCGAGCTTCGCGCTCCTGCTCGCCGCCCAGCGGCGCAACCGGGGCAGGCTTCCCGGCGGCTGACCGGCTTGATATGAAATCGCAACGCGCGGGTTGAACGGGAGGATGCGATGGCGTTGAAGAAGAAGCCGGCGAAGACAGCCGCTGCGAAGACGGCGGCGGCGAAGAAGACTCCGGCGAAGAAGACTCCGGCGAAGGCGGGCAAGACGCAAGCGGCGAAGAGGCCGCCGGCGCGCAAACCGGCGAAGAAGGCCGC
>DAIODI010000009.1:0-29805 GCA_036746875.1 Aestuariivirgaceae bacterium
ACCGGGCGCAAGATCATCGTCGACACCTACGGCGGCGCAGCCCCGCACGGCGGCGGCGCCTTCTCCGGCAAGGACCCGACCAAGGTGGACCGCTCGGCGGCCTACGCGGCCCGCTACCTCGCCAAGAACGTGGTGGCGGCGGGGTTGGCGCGGCGCTGCACCATCCAGCTCTCCTACGCCATCGGCGTGTCGCAGCCGCTGTCGATCTACGTTGACCTGCACGGCACGGGCAGGAAAGGCGTGGACGAACGAAAGATCGAGAAGGCGCTGGCCAAGGTGCTGGACCTGTCGCCGCGCGGCATCCGCGAGCGTCTCGGCCTCAATGCGCCGATCTACGCCCGCACCGCCGCCTACGGCCACTTCGGTCGCAAGCCCGAGAAGGATGGCGGCTTCTCGTGGGAGAAGACCGACCTCGTCGAGGACATCGCCCACCTCGTACGCTGACCCCCGAAGAACTGCCCGCCATGACCGGCGCGCCGTCCGGGGATCGCCCGCGCCACCAGTTTTACGGCCGCCGCGTCGGCCACGCGCTGCGCCCGGCGCGGGCCCGGCTGATGGCGGAGCGGCTGCCGGGGCTGGCCTTCGCCGCCGGCGATCCCGGGCTCGCTGGGCCGGCCACGCTGTTCGCCGCGCCTGTGACAGGCGTCCGGCTGGAAATCGGCTTCGGCGGCGGCGAGCGGCTGGCGGCGCAGGCGGCGGCCCGTCCGGACATCGGTTTCCTCGGCGTCGAGCCGTTCGTCAACGGCGTGGCGAAACTCCTTGCCGCCATCGAGGCGAACGGGCTCGCCAACGTCCGCATCCACCACGGCGACGCCCGCGACGTTCTGCCGGCCCTCGGGCCGGGCACGCTGGAGGAGGTGGCGCTGCTCTACCCGGACCCGTGGCCGAAGGCGCGCCATAACCGCCGCCGCTTCGTGCAGCCGCAGACGCTTCACTTCATCCATCGTGCGTTGACGCCCGGCGGGGTGTTTTTCTTCGCCAGCGATGTCCCCGACTATGTGGCGTGGACGCTGGCGCGCGTCGAGGCGCACGGCGGCTTCCTTTGGACCGCCGGGCGCGCCGCCGACTGGAAGGAGCCGCCGCCGGGTTGGACGCGGACGCGCTACGAGGCGAAGGCGGTGCGCGAGGGCCGCTCGCCCTGCTACCTCGTGTTCAGGAAGGCGTGAGCCGGAGGCGCCGTCACAGGCCCTTGGTCGCCGTGCCGGAATCGCGCCCCGGTTTCTTCGCCATCATGGTGTCGAGATAGCCGAGCAGCACGGCCGACGCTACGAACGCCATGTGCATGATGGTCAGCCACATGAGCTGCCATTCCTGGTACTGCTGGGCGTTCATGAACACCTGGAGCAGGTGGATCGACGAGATCGCCACGATGGTGGAGGCGACCTTCACCTTGAGCGATCCGGCGTCGAGCTTGCCGAGCCACGACAGCTCAAGTTCCCCCTCGTCGAAGCGGCTGACGAAGTTCTCGTAGGAGGAGATCATCACCATCACGATCAGGCTCGCCACCAGCGCCGCGTCGATCAGCGCCAGCATGGCCAGCACCGCGTCCGCCTCGCCGAACGAGAACACTTTCAAGGCGATCTCGTAGAGCTTCTTCATGAACGAGACGGCGTAGATGACCAGGGCCACGGCGAGCCCCATGTAGAACACCACCAGCACCCAGCGGCTGGCGAGGATCGTCCGCTCGATGATCCGTTCCGTTTCCCTCAAGGCACCCTCTCCCCTGGCCAACGCCTGCTTGCTTGGCCAACACGATGCCGTGAAGGTCAGCCCGGATGCAATGGGGAGATCTGGCCGCGATGACGCGAGACCGCTGGGTAGCCGGCGCGCTCGACGATCAGCGGCAGGCCTTCCACGCCCGTCACGCGCACCGGCTGGCCGCGCTTGAGATCGGGCCCGCGCACCCGCCAGCGGGTGTCGTCGATGATGAGATGCCCCTCGCCATTCTCGATCGCCGCCGGCAGTTCGAAGGTGCGGCCGACGTAGCCGTCCATGCGCCGGTTGAGGTGCAGCCGTGCGTCGTCCTCGACGGTTTCCTCGCGCGCCCAGGGCCGCACGACGTAGACCGCCCCGGCCGCGAGCGCGGCGAAGATCGCCACCTCGGCCTGCCAGGGAACACCGGGGAGAACGAGGGCGATAAAGCCCATCGCCGCCGCCGCAAGCCCGAGCCAGATGAACGCCACGCCCGGCGCCAGCAGCTCAAGCGCCAGCAGCGCCGCTGCGATCGTCCACCAGATCCAGACGCCGCTCATCGCGCGGCGCTCATTCGGACGGCGTCACCGGCGGCACGGACGCCGCACGGGGGGCGCGCGGAGCGGCGGGCTGCGCCACGGCGCGCGAAGGCCCGCCGTTGAGCGCCGACGAGGCGGCGAACGCCTCGCGCGCGATCTCCGAGATGCCGGCGATCGAGCCGATCACCGAGGAGGCTTCGAGCGGCAGCATCAGCACCTTCTGGTTCGGGGCCGACGCGATCGCCTGAAGCGCCTTCACGTAGTTGTTGGCCACGAAGTAGTTCACCGCCTGGACGTTGCCCGACGCGATGGCTTCCGAGACCATGGTGGTGGCCCGCGCCTCGGCTTCGGCGGACCGTTCGCGCGCCTCGGCGTCGCGGAAGGCGGCCTCGCGGCGGCCTTCGGCTTCGAGGACGGCGGCCTGCTTGTCGCCCTCGGCCTTGAGGATCGCCGACTGGCGCTCGCCCTCGGCGATGAGGATGGCGGCGCGCTTGTCGCGCTCGGCCTTCATCTGGCGGCCCATCGATTCGACCAGATCGCGCGGCGGATTGATGTCCTTGATCTCGATGCGCGTCATCTTCACGCCCCACGGGCTCGTCGCCTGGTCGACGACGCCGAGCAGGCGATGGTTGATCTCGTCGCGCTGCGACAACAGATGATCGAGCTCCATGGAACCCATGACGGTGCGGATGTTGGTGATGGTGAGATTGAGGATGGCGTTCTCCAGATCGCGAACCTCGTAGGCGGCGCGCGCCGCGGCGAGCACCTGGTAGAACGCCACGCCGTCCACCTGCACCATCGCATTGTCACGGGTGATCACTTCCTGGCTCGACACCTGGAGCACGTTCTCCATCATGTTCATTTTGGCGCCGATGCGGTCGATGAACGGGAAGATTAGCGCCAGGCCGGGCTTCAGCGTGCCGATGTAGCGCCCGAACCGTTCGACGGTGTAGTTGTAGCCTTGCGGGACAACGCGGACGCCCTGGAAGATCGTAACGATCACCAGCGCCAGCAGCGCCAGCACGAACACGCTCACGCCTTCCAACATCGGCCGCCCTCCCGATCCGGCGAATACGCCGGGCGTTTCGCGCCACGGAATTCTCGCGTGGACGCGTAAATGCTATATAGAGGCCGGAATCCAGCCTGCAAGTTCGTCCGAGATGATCTCCTTCAGCATCTCGATCGACTCCGGCGAATCGTTGAGGCACGGCACCACCGAGAAGTTCTCGCCGCCGTTCTCCTCGAAGGTCTCCTTCACGCCGATGGCGATTTCCTCCAGCGTCTCCACGCAGTCGGAGGAAAAGCCCGGCGTGATGACGAGCAGGTTCTTCACTCCCGCCTTCGCCAGTCCCTCGACCGTTTCGTCGGTGTAGGGCTTCAGCCATTCGGCGCGGCCGAACCGCGACTGGAAGGTGACGATGAGCCGACCTTCCGGAAGGCCGGCGTAGTCCCGCAGCAGCCGCGCCGTCTTGTGGCACTGGCAGTGGTAGGGATCGCCCTTCATCAGGTAGTCCTTGGGCAACCCATGGAACGAGGCGACGATCCTGTCGGGCGTCCAGGGCAGGGTTTTGAGGTGGTCCTCAAGGCTCCTGGCCAGCGCGGCGATATAGGCCGGATGGTCGTGGTAGGGCGGCATGCAGCGGATCGACGGCTGCCACCGCATGGTCTTCAGCGCGTCGAACGCCTTGTCGTAGACGGTGGCGGTCGTCGCCGCCGAGTACTGGGGGTAGAGCGGGCAGATGACGATGCGGTCGCACCCTTGCGACTGAAGCCACTCCAGCCGCTCCCTGATCGGCGGCAGGCCATAGCGCATCGCCCAGTCCACCACGATCCGGGGATTGCCCGCGAATTCCGCAGCAACTTTCGCGGCTTGCGACCGGGTGATCGTCTTGAGCGGGGATTCGTTCTTCTCGCGGTTCCAGATCTGCTCGTAGGCGTGGCCGGAGCGCTGCGGGCGGGTTTGCAGGATGATGCCGTTCAGGATCACCCACCACAGCGCCCGGTTGGTTTCGATGACGCGCGGATCGGACAGGAACTCCTTCAGGTACCGGCGCATCGGCCAGTAATCGGTCGACTCCGGGGTACCGAGGTTGACGATGAGCACGCCGATCTTGCCCAGCCGGACCGGTGGATGGTCGGCAGGGAGCCGCGTCTGCTTGAAACCCGATGTGTCCAGCATGGGCAACCGTGCGCCTTTCGCCTCTCCAGAAACGCTCCACGGCCCGGGATAGATCAGTTTTGCGGGCCAATTCCCAGCGGAATCTTGCCGCGCCCCGGGGCTTGAACCGCCGCCGGAAGCTATTCCGCCGCTGCGCTCAAAGCTTCGGTCGCTTCGGCGCGCCAGCGGGCGAGCAGCCCGGCAAGGCGGGTGCGCGTTTCGGCAAGGTGGCGTTCCCGGACGTGGCCGTACCCGCGGATCGTCTCCGGGAACGCGGCGATCCCGGCGGCCAGCGCCAGGCGTTCGCGGGTAAGGCCGGACAGAAGCTCCTCGACGATCGAGCGGTACTCGCCGATCAGCGCCCGCTCGGTCTTGCGCTCGGCGGTGTAGCCGAACGGGTCGAAGGCGGTTCCGCGCACGACCCTGAACCGCGCCAGCACCCGGAACGCCGTCATCATCCATGGACCATAGGCGCGCTTCTTCAGGTGGCCGGAAGCGTCGCGGGCGGCGATGAGCGGCGGCGCGAGGTGGAACTTGAGCCGGTAGTCGCCGGTGAACGTCTCCTTTACCGCGCGCTCGAACGCGCCCTCCGTGTAGAGGCGCGCGACCTCATATTCATCCTTGTACGCCATCAGCTTGAACAGGTAGCGGGCGACCGCCTCGGTGAGCGCCTGCGAGCCCGCCGCCGCGGCGTGTTCGGCGGCGCGCACCTTCGCCACGAAGGCCGCGTAGTCCGCGGCGTAGGCCGCGTTCTGGTAGCCGGTGAGGAAGTCGCGGCGGCGCGCGATCATCTCGTCCAGCGCCGCGCGCGGCGCCGCCGCGTCGCGCGCCCGCGCCCCGACGACCGCCGCCACCGCCGCCGGATCGTGCGCCGCCCGCCGCCCCCACTGGAACGCCGCCGTATTCATCCGCACCGCCGCGCCGTTGAGCTCGATTGCCTTCAGGATCGCGTCCTGCGACACCGGCACGAGCCCCTTCTGCCAGGCGTATCCGAGCGTCATCAGGTTGGCGGCGATGGATTCGCCCAGAAGCGCCGTGGCGAGCGCGGTGGCGTCGAAAAAGCTGGCGCGCCCGTCGCACGCCGCCTCGATCCGAAGCCGCATGCCTTCGCCGGGGAGGCGGAAGTCGGCGTCGCGGGTGAACTGCGCCGGCATGGTTTCGTGCTCGTTCACGACGGCCGCCGTGCGCGTGCGGTCCGCCGTCGACAGGATGCGCTCCGACGCCGAGGTGACGAGATCGCAGCCGAGGATCAGATCGCACCCCCCGGCGGCGATGCGGATGGCGGAGATGTCCTGCGGCCGCTCGGCGATCTTCACATGCGTCACCACCGCGCCGTTCTTCTGCGACAGTCCGGCCATATCGATCAGCCCCGCGCCCTTGCCCTCGAGGTGCGCCGCCATGCCGAGGATATGCCCCACCGTGACGACGCCGGTGCCGCCGATGCCGGCGACGAGGATCGACCACGGCCGGGCGCGCGCCGGCGTCGCCGGCTCCGGCAGCGCCGGAAACGGCGCGGAGGTTTCCGCCGGCCCCTGCTTCACGCCGCCGGCGAGCGCGCCGCCTTCGACGGTCACGAAGCTCGGGCAGAAGCCCTTCAGGCACGAGAAGTCCTTGTTGCACACCGACTGGTCGATCCGCCGCTTGCGCCCGTACGCCGTTTCGACCGGGGCGATGGCGACGCAATTGGACTGGACGCCGCAATCGCCGCAGCCCTCGCACACCAGCTCATTGATGAACACGCGCCGGGCCAGATCGGGGAACGCGCCGCGCTTCCTGCGCCGGCGCTTCTCGGCGGCGCAGGTCTGGTCGTAGATGAGGACGGACACGCCCTTCACCCCCATCAGCTCTTCCTGCACCGGCTGGATGTCGTCGCGGTGATGGATGGTGACCTGCGGCGGAAACCGCGAAGGCCGATACTTCTCCGGTTCGTCGGAGACGACGGCGATGCGCTCCACGCCTTCGGCGCGCACCTGCGCGGCGATCGCCTCGGGCGAGAGCGGCGTGTCGTGCGACTGGCCGCCGGTCATCGCCACGGCGTCGTTGAACAGGATCTTGTAGGTGATGTTGACGCCCGAGGCGCAGGCGGCGCGGATCGCCATGAGGCCGGAGTGGTTGTAGGTGCCGTCGCCCATGTTCTGGAACACGTGGGCCCGCGTCGAGAACGGCGCCTCGCCGATCCAGTTCGCGCCCTCGCCGCCCATGTGGGTCGCGCCTTCGGTGTGGCGCGCAGGGATGAACTGCGCCATCCAGTGACAGCCGATGCCGGCGTAGCCGCGCCCGCCGTCGGGAACGACGGTGGACGAGTTGTGCGGGCACCCGGCGCAGAAATAGGGGATGCGCTGGGCGAGGTCGGGCGCATTGCGCTGCGAGCCGATGGCGGCGCGGGCCGCGGCGAGGCGGCCGGCCAACGCCGCATCGTTCGCATACGGCAGAAGCCGCGCGCCGATGGCGGCGGCGATGGCGTTGGGTTCGAGCGTGCCCCAGGCGGGGAACAGGTCGCGGCCGTCCTCGTCCTTCTTGCCGATCACCACAGGCGCGGCCTTCACGCCGTAGAGCGCCTCGCGCGCCTGCGGCTCGATCAGCGCGCGCTTTTCTTCCACCACGATCAGCACATCGAGACCTGCGGCTGCGGCGCGCACCGTCTCCGCCGACAGCGGCCACACCAGCCCCACCTTGACGAGCCGCAAGCCCAGCTTCGCCGCGCGCGCCTCGTCGACGCCGAGATCATCCAGCGCCTGGCGCACGTCGAGGAAGCTCTTGCCCGCCGAGATCACGCCCACCTTCGGCGCGCGCCCGCCCGCAAACACGATCCGGTCCACCCGGTTGGCCGCCGCGAACGCCGCCGCCGCCGGGAGCTTGTGCTGGTGCAGCCGGCGCTCCTGGGCGAAGCGGTCGTCATGCGGGCGGATGTTGCGGCCGTCCGGGGGCGTCGGCACGTCGGGGATGACGAAGCGTTGACGCGCAAGCGCGGCGTCGATCACGCCGGTCGACTCCACCGTGTCGTGGACGCACTTGAGGCCCACCCACAAACCGGAGAACCGCGACATGGCGAGGCCGAGGAGGCCGTAGTCGACGATTTCCTGCAGGCCCGCAGGGTTGAGGATCGGCAGCATCGAATCGACCAGGGCGAACTCGCTCTGGTGCGGCACGGTGGACGACTCCGCCCCGTGGTCGTCGCCCATCAGCGCCAGCACGCCGCCGTACTTCGAGGTCCCCGCCATGTTGGCGTGACGGAACACGTCGCCGGTGCGGTCGACGCCCGGCCCCTTGCCGTACCAGATCCCGAACACGCCGTCGTGCCGGCCCTCGCCGCGCATCTCGGCCTGCTGGGTTCCCCACAGGGCGGTGGCGGCCATGTCCTCGTTGACGGCGGCGTGGAAGCGGACGTTGGCCCGGGCCAGCGCCTCGCCGGCGCGGGCGAACTGCTGGTCGAGGCCGCCGAGCGGCGAACCGCGGTAGCCGGTCACGTAGCCCGCCGTGTCGAGACCGGCGGCGGCGTCGAGCGCGCGCTGCATGAGGGTGAGGCGCACGATCGCCTGGCTGCCGGTGACGAACACGGTGGACGCCGAAAGATCGTAGCGTTCGTCGAGGCCCTTCGGGGTCAGCGCCATTGCGGCCGCCTCCGCGAGCGCGCGCCCCGGGCGGAGCGTGCCACGGTCACACAGTCCGGGCGAAGGCGGTTGCGGACCGTCATCTCAGCCCCACGACCAGAAGTCGTCGCCCTGCTTCGCAAAGGCGCGCGCCAGCACCATCTGGTGCACCTCCGAGGCGCCGTCCACCAGCCTGGCGCAGCGCGCGTAGCGATAAATCCATTCGAGCCGGGTGTCCTTCGAGTAGCCCTTGCCGCCGAGCAGTTGAACCCCGACGTCGGCGGCGCGGTTGAGCGTATCGGCGACGTGGATCTTGGCCATCGCCACCTCCTTCTGCGCATGGCGTCCCTGGTCGATGGCCCAGGCGGCGTGCATCACGAGAAGGCGACCCACCTGAATGTCCTTCGCCAGCGATCCCAGCATCATCTGCACCGACTCACGCTCGGCGAGCGTCGTCCCGAACGCCTTGCGCTCGATCACGTAGGCGTTGGCGATCTCCATGCAACGCTTGGCGAGGCCCAGCCAGCGCATGCAATGGGTGAGCCGCGCCGGGCCAAGGCGAATCTGGGTGACGCGAAGCCCGTCGCCCTCCTCCATCAGCCGGTGCTCGACAGGGATTTCGAGACCGTCGAATTCGAGCTCACAGACCCCGCCGTGTTCGTCCGGCCCCATGTTGGCGATACGCCGCACGATGCGCCAGCCCGGATCATCGCGGTGATAGAGGAACGCCGAGAGGCCGCGGCGCGGATCGTCGCTGGTGCGCGCGACCAGGATGAAATGCGTGGCGACGCCGGCGCCGGAGATGAACCACTTGCGCCCGTGGACGACATAGCGGTCGCCGTTGCGGACGGCGCGCGTCAGCATCATGCCGCCGGGATCGGAGCCGGAGCCCGGGTGCGGCTCGGTCATCACGAACGAGGAGCGCACGCGCCCGTCGATGATCGGCTGCAGCCAGCGGTCCTTCATGGCGTCGGGCGGCAGCGCCTTGTTGAGAAGGCTCATGTTGCCGTCGTCGGGCGCCTGGCAGTTGAGGCAGACGGGGCCGAAGATCGAGCGGTTGGCTTCCTCGTAGAACGCCGCCCATCCGATGACCGGCAGGCCAAGGCCGCCGCGTTCGCGCGGCATCTGCGGCGCCCACAAACCCGCCGCCTTCGCCCTTGCGCGCACCGTGTCCAGAAGGTCGAGGCGGATGTTCTCGTGATCGTCGTAGGCGGCGGGATCGTCCTCGAGCGGCGTCACCTCGCGGGCGATGAAGGCGCGCACCTTGAGCCTCAGCGCGTCGATGTCCGGCGGGAGGGTGAAATCCATGGCGGGCGCGCCTATCCGCTGACGGGAAGGGCGGCCGAGTGGCCGCCGTCGACCACCACCGTCGCCCCGGTCATGAAGCCCGAGGCCCGGCGCGAGGCGAGCAGCAGGATCGCGCCGTCGAGATCGGACGGATCGCCGATCCGGCGCTGCGGGATCGCCTTCGCCATCGCCGCACCTTCCGGCGTCTTGAACCAGGCGTCGTTGATGGCGGTGAGGATGTAGCCGGGCGCGATCGCGTTGACGCGGATGTTGTGGCGCGCCCACTCCAGCGCCAGGGACCGGGTGAGCTGGATGACGGCGGCCTTCGAGGCGGCGTAGGCGGCGAGACCGCCCTGGGCGCGAAACCCGAGGATCGAGGCGATGTTGACGATCGCGCCCGGCGTCTTCGCTTCGGCCATGCGCCGCGCCGCCTCCTGGCAGCCGTGCCAAACCGCGTCGAGGTTTACGTTCATCACCTCCCGCCACTGGTCCTCGCTCAAGGTCAGCGACCGCCCGTCGCCGGGGACGCCGGCGTTGTTCACCATGACGGTGACCGCGCCGAACGCCGCCTGGGCCCGATCCATCATCGCCACGACGCCGGGCCGGTCCGAAACATCGGCCTCGATCGCCATCGCTTCTCCGCCGGCGTCCTTGATCGACGCCACCAGCGCATCGAGACGGTCCTTGCGCCGCGCCGCCACGGCGACCTTCGCGCCCGACGCGGCCAGCACCTCGGCGAACCGCCGCCCGAGGCCGGACGACGCGCCGGTGACGAGCGCGACCTCGCCGGTCAGGTCAAACAGCGTCGCGGCGGGGATCGCCAAGCGGTCATCCTCCAAAGATCAGGGCGGGCAGGCCGGGAGCCCGCCCGCCGGACGCGCGGCGACGATCAGAGTTTGCCGTTGCGCTGCTGGACCATCATGAACGTGTCGAACGTGTACTCCGAGAACTGGCCCCAGAGGTATGCATCTCTGCGGAAGGCCATCTGATTGTCGTAGATGGTCTTGAACGCCGCGCTCTTGGCGTTGAGTTCCGCGTAGGTCGCGTTGGCCGCGTCGAAGCAGGCCTGCAGGATGTCCTGCGAGAAGGCGCGGAACTGCGCGCCCTCGGCGGCGAGCTGCTTCAGCGCGGTGGGGTTCTTGGCGTCGTAGCTCGCCAGCATGTCCATGTTGGACGCCTGCGCGGCGGCGCGCACGATGGCCTTGTAGGCGCTCGGCAGCTCTTCAAACTTCTGCTTGTTGATGAAGATGTTGAGCATCGGCCCGCCTTCCCACCAGCCCGGGTAGTAGTAATACTTCGCCACCTTCACGAGGCCGAGCTTGAGGTCGTCGTAGGGACCCACCCATTCGGCGGCGTCGATCGTGCCCTTCTCCAGCGCCGGATAGATGTCGCCGCCGGGAATCTGCTGCGGCACCACGCCAACCTTCTCGATGATCTTGCCGCCCATGCCGCCGATACGCATCTTGAGGCCGGCAAGATCGGCGAGCGTGTTGACCTCCTTGCGGAACCAGCCGCCCATCTGCGCGCCGGTGTTGCCGGCGGGAAGCATCTCGATGTTGAACTTCGCGTAGTGCTCCCTGTTCATCAGCTCGAGGCCGCCGCCGTAGTACATCCACGCGTTCATCTGCCGGGCGTTGAGGCCGAAGGGGATGGCGGTGCCGAGCGCGAACGCAGGGTCCTTGCCCCAGAAGTAGTAGCTCGCCGTGTGCGCCGCCTCGACGGTGTTGTTCTGCACCGCGTCCATCGCCTCGAAGGCCGGCACGATCTCGCCGGCGGCGAACACCTGAACCTGGAACTTGTTGTCGGTCGCCTCCATCAGGTACTTCGAGAAGGTGTTGGCGGCGCCGAAGATGGTGTCGAGGCTCTTCGGGAACGACGATGTCAGGCGCCACTTCAGTTCGGGCATGCTCTGGGCGATGGCCGGAGCGGCGAGCGCCGCCGCGCCGCCTGCTGCAACGCCAGCCGTGGTCAGGAATTTGCGACGATCCATGTTGCTGCCTCCCTTGATGTTCTGCGGACCCTTTGGCGCGCGCCCGCCACTAAACCGCATGGATCACGGCACGACAAGCGGTTGCGGACGCCACGGACGTTGTGGTTTATGGCGGGTCGGTCAGGAGCCCACCTGATCGCGCGCCTGATCGCGCACCTGACGACAGACGGATGTTCGCCATGAACCAGACATCGAGGCTGGCCGGAAGCCGCCCGCTGGTCGGCCTGCCCGCCGACACCTTCGAGCAGAAGGGACTCCTGTTCCATTCGATCGGCGACAAGTATCTGCGCGCCGTCGCCGATGTCTCGCACGCCACGCCGGTGATGATCCCGGCGATGGACCTCGAGGCCGACCTCGACGGCCTGCTCGACCGGCTGGACGGCGTGGTGATGACGGGCGCGGTGTCGAACGTGCACCCGCCGCACTACGGCGCGGTGGTGACGGAGCGGCACGAGCCGTTCGACCATGCCCGCGATGCGCTGACGCTGAAGCTGATCGCCGCCGTGATTGAGCGCGCCATGCCGCTGCTGGCGATCTGCCGGGGCTTTCAGGAGCTCAACGTGGTGATGGGCGGCACGCTCGACACCGAGATCCAGGATATGCCGGGCCGCCTCGACCATCGCGGCGCGTCGCCGGACCTCGACGTGCGCTACGGCCCGGCGCACGCCATCGCCATCCGCGAGGGCGGCGTGCTGGCGGCGATCCTCGGCAAGCACGAGACGATGGTGAACACGGTGCACCGGCAGGGCGTGGCGACGCTGGCCCCGCGCCTCGTTTCGGAGGCGCACGCGCCCGACGGCGTGGTGGAGGCGGTGTCGGTGAAGGACGCGCCGGGCTTCACGCTCGGCATGCAGTGGCATCCGGAATACAAGGCGGTAAAGAACGCCGACTCGGTGAAGATCTTCGAGGCCTTCGGCGCGGCGTGCCGCGACTATGCGGCCGGGCGCGGCAAGGTGCGCAAGGCGTCCTGACCGCCGGTCAGCCGATCAGCGGCGGCAAGTCCTGAAGCGTGGCGATCACGGCGGCGGGCTTGCCCGGCAGCCGGTCGGGCGGCGCGCCGTCGCGGTTGATCCACACCGCCTGAAATCCGAACGCCGCCGCCGACTGCGCGTCCCAGGCGTTGCCGGAGACGAACGCGACATCGAGGCCCGAGTCCACCTTCAGCTTCTGTATCGCCAGCCGGTAGGCGCGGCGCGACGGCTTGTAGATGCCAACGTCCTCGACCGAAATCACCTGCTCGAAAAGCCCCTGAAGGCCCGCCGACGCAAGCGCCGCCTCCAGCATCGAGGGCGTGCCGTTGGAAAGGATGGCGAGCCGCTTGCCGCGCGACCTCAGCGCCTTCAGGCACGCTTCGGCGTCGTCAAAGGCCGGCAGCGAGAGGTACGCCTCGATCAGCTCCTCGTGCAGCAGCGCATCGGCGATCCCGAACACCTCGAACGCATGCGACAGCGCATCCGCCGTCACCTGGGCGAAGTCCGCATGCGCTCCGGTGAGGCTTCTGATCCAGGCGTACTCAAGCTGCTTGCGCCGCCACAGCTGCGACACCGCCGCCGCCCTGTCGCCCAGCCGTTCTCCGGCCGGCAGCGTAGCGGCATGAATGTCGAGCAGCGTGCTGTAGGCGTCGAACACGCAGGCGCGGATGCCCTGGAGAGGCGTCGTCATCGTCCCCCCTTCCGAGGGCGTCAGCCCAGCGTCGCGAGGATCGGGAAAGTCTCGATCAGCCAGTAGGACAACGATTGCATGCCCCCCGTCAAGAACGCCACGCCGGTGACGACGAGAAGCCCGCCCATCGCCATTTCGACCTTGGCGAGATGATAGCGGAACCGACGGAAGAACGACAGGAACCGGCCGACGCCGACGGCGGCGAGGAGAAACGGGATTCCAAGGCCCGCTGAATAGAGGGCGAGCAGCCCCGCCCCGCTCCACGCGTTGTGTTCCGAAGCCGCGACCGCAAGGATCGCCGCCAGCACCGGGCCGATGCACGGCGTCCAGCCGAAGGCGAACGCCAGCCCGATGACATAGGCCCCGGCGAGGCCCGTCGGCTGCGAGTGGTGGTGATAGCGCATCTCCCGGTGCAGGAAGGCCAGCCGGAA
Source organism: Aestuariivirgaceae bacterium (assembly GCA_036746875.1). Lineage (GTDB taxonomy): Bacteria > Pseudomonadota > Alphaproteobacteria > Rhizobiales > Aestuariivirgaceae > DAIODI01. The sequence continues at coordinate 13,350 of DAIODI010000009.1, forward strand.
CGCGCCGAGGAAGTGCAGGCCCATGGCGATGATCGCCGCCCCGGCGAGGCTCGACAGCACGTTGACGTCGAAGCCGCCGAGGGTGATCGTCCACGACATCGCCGCGCGCAATGCTTCGCCGAGCACACTGGCGGTCGCGCCCAGCGCAATGAACACGGTGGAGAAGCCGGCGACGAACGCCGCCGCTAAGGGCAGCACGTTGGCGGTGCGCTCCTCGCCTTCGCCTTCGGTGAGCTGTTCCAGCGACAGCCCGGTGAGAAAGCACAGGTAGGGCGGCACCAGCGGCAGCACGCACGGCGACAGGAAGCTGATGAGCCCGGCTGGAACGGCGAGCAGGTAGAGGTTGCTGTCTGGGCCGATCATGGGCCGATGTGATGGGCCAAGCCCCTGCGCATTGCAAGGGAAGCCGCTTGCGCCCGGCTGTCACAGGTGCGTCAGGGCGCCCCACGGTCGGCTTGACCAGAGGGGTCCGCCGCCGCATCGTCCGCCCGTCATGCACGAGCTCGTGATCCGAAACGTCTCGATCCTCGACGGAACCGGCGCGCCGGCGCAACCCGGCGACGTCGCCGTGGACGGCGGGCGCATCGCCGACATGGGCGGCGGCGTGGGGCCGGGACGCGAGGAGATCGACGGCGGCGGCCTGCCGCTTGCGCCGGGGTTTATCGACACCCACACCCATGACGACCTCGCTGTGGCTGAAACGCTGATGGCCCCCAAGGTGAGCCAGGGCGTCACCACGGTCGTCACCGGCAACTGCGGGGTGTCGCTCGCGCCGATCGCGCTCGCCGCCGATCCGCCGCCGCCGATGAATCTTCTGGGGCCGCGCGGCGCCTGGCGCTTCGCCGGCGTGGCTGATTACTTCGCCGCCCTCGACGCGGCGGGCATGGCGGTGAACGCGGCGTTTCTCGTCGGCCACTCGACGCTGCGGGCCGGCGCCATGGACCGTCTCGACCGCCCTGCGACCGCGGCCGAAATCGCCGCGATGATGGCGCGCCTCGGCGAAGGGCTCGACGCCGGCGCCATCGGGCTTTCCAGCGGGCTCGAATACCCCACCGCCACGGCCGCGACGACGGAGGAGGTGATCTCGCTCGCCCGGCCCGTCGCCGCCGCGGGCGGCGTCTACGCCACGCATCTGCGCGACGAGGCCGCCGGGGTGGAGGCGGCGCTGGAGGAGGCGTTCCGCATCGGCCGCGAGGCGGGGCTGCCGGTGATCGTGTCGCACCACAAGACGGCCGGCGTCGCCAATCACGGCCGCACGCGCGCGACCCTGGCGCTGATCGACGGCGCCCGGCGCGGGCAGGAGATTGCGCTTGACGTCTACCCCTACGACGCCTGCTCCACCATCTTGCGCGCCGACTTCGCGAAGGACGCCCGGCGCGTCATCGTCACCTGGTCCACCCCGCACCCGGAGGCGCAGGGCCGCGACCTTGCGGAGATCGCCGCCCGATGGGGAGCGAGCGAGGACGACGCCATCGCGCGGCTTTCGCCTGCCGGCGCGGTCTACTTCGACATGGACGAGACGGACGTGCGCCGCGTGCTCGCCCATCCCATGGCGATGATCGGTTCCGACGGCATTCCCGGCGACGCCCACCCCCACCCCCGCCTGTGGGGGAGCTTTCCGCGTGTTCTCGGGCGGTACGTGCGCGAGGAAGGGCTGTTGCCGCTGGCGGAGGCGGTGCGGCGCATGACCTCCCTCCCCGCCGAACGCTTCCGGCTGAAGGATCGCGGGCGGATCGTTGAAGCGGCCTGCGCTGACCTCGTGCTGTTCGATCCCCTGACCGTCATCGACACGGCCACCTTCGATCGCCCGGTTTCGCCAGCGGCAGGCATACGCACGGTCTGGGTGAACGGCGTGGCCGTGTGGCGCGGCGGCAAGGTGACAGGTGCGCGCCCCGGTCTGGCGCTTCGGCGGGCCGTGGATTGCGTCAGGCCGCCGCTCCGACCGGCGGAAGCCGGGCGTCGCCGTGAACGGCAAACCGGTGGAGGACGCCGCGGGTGAGCTGATCGCACCCGGCGGCGCGCCCGTAACGGTTTGCGCGGGGTGTTCAGCTGAACCGGGCGGACGGTCGTGCGACCCGAAACCGTGTGATACGTTCGCAATGGCTCCGGAGCGCGCGGGTGCGCCGCGCGCGACGGTCGAGGCAGTGAGATGGCGGACGGAGGCCATATGGACATCGTGATGTGGGATGTGACGGGCCTTCAGTGGGCAATGCTCGCGGGGCTGATTGTGCTGTGCAACGTGGTCGGCGTCGGCGCGGCGCTCGCCACCGCAAGCTCGGTCCGCGACTGGTATCCGACGCTGCGCAAGCCGTCATGGACCCCGCCGTCGTGGCTGTTCGGGCCGGCCTGGACGGTGCTCTACATCCTGATGGCGACGGCCGCATGGCGGGTCTGGATGGCAGCCGACGGTTTCGCGGGCGCGCCGTTGGCGCTGACGCTGTTCTTCGTCCAGCTGGTCTTCAATTTCGTGTGGTCGTTCCTGTTCTTCGGAGCGCGGAACCCGCGCATCGCCTTCATCGAAGTGATCGGGCTAGTCCTGTCGGTGCTCGCCACGCTCGTCGCCTTCGCCCGGCACGACGCCCCTGCGGCATGGATGTTTGTTCCGTATCTCGCGTGGGTCACCTTCGCGGCTGCGCTCAACCTCGCCATCTGGCGGCTCAACCCCGACGAACCGCGACGGGCGGCGGCCTGAGAGGCGGCGTCTTGCGCCCTTGCATCGCCGGCCGGGCGCGGCTATACGATAAATGAAGTTCTTCATTCTCACATAACCTCCGGTTTCGGAGGCTTGGTCGAGGGTGGGTCCTGCGGGGCCCGCCTTTTTGTTTTCCGAAGGGTCCCGGAATGACCGGCGCGGCGACAACCGAAACCGACGACCGGCTGCGCACCGAACAGGGCGTGGCGGCCCGCGTCGTAGCCATCATCGAGCCGGCAATCGTGGAGATGGGTTACCGGCTGGTGCGCGTGCGCATGGCCGGGACGACCCTGCAGGTGATGGCGGAACGGCCCGACGGCTCCTTCACCATCGACGACTGCGAGGCGGTGTCGCGGCAGATTTCGCCGATGCTCGACGTTGAGGATCCGATCCCCGGCCGCTATGCGCTGGAGGTTTCCTCGCCCGGCATCGACCGGCCGCTGGTGCGCTCGACCGACTTCGAGAGGTGGGCCGGCCACGAGGCGAAGATCGAACTCGCCCGCCCGCTCGCCGGTCGCAAGCGGTTTCGCGGTGTCCTCGAAGGCTACGCCGAGGGCGAGGTGCGCCTCTTTCTCGACGAGAAGGGGGAGGACGGCCAGCCGCTGCTGGTAGGCGTGCCGTTCGCCGACATCCATGACGCCAAGCTGATGCTGACTGACGAGCTGATCGCCGCCACCCGCCGCCCGGCCGCCGCAGGCACGGTCGGCGACGGCAGCGATTTCCCGGGCGACCCCAACGCGGACGATGCGCCGCACGATGGAGTGAACGATGGCTGACCAGGGTGTGAGCGCCAACCGGATCGAGCTTCTGCAGATCGCCGACGCGGTGGCGCGCGAGAAGTCGATCGACAAGCGCGAGGTGCTGGCGGCGATGGAAGACGCGATCCAGCGCGCCGCCCGTTCGCGTTACGGCGCCGAGAACGACATCCGCGCCGAGATCGACCCGAAGACCGGCGAAACGCGCCTCAACCGCCTCCTCGAGGTGGTCGAGACGGTGGAGAACGACGCCACGCAGATCACCCTCGCCGAAGCGGCGCGGCGCAACCCGGCGGCCCGCGTCGGCGACTTCATCGCAGAGCCGCTGCCGCCCATCGACTTCGGCCGAATTGCGGCGCAGAACGCCAAGCAGGTGATCGTGCAGCGCGTGCGCGACGCCGAGCGCGAGCGCCAGTACGACGAGTACAAGGGCCGGATCGGCGAGATCGTCTCCGGCGTGGTCAAGCGCGTCGAGTACGGCAACGTCATCGTCGATCTGGGCCGCGGCGAGGGCATTGTGCGCCGCGACGAGGCGCTGCCGCGCGAGAACTTCCGCACCGGCGACCGGATCCGCGCCTACATCTACGACGTGCGCCGCGAACAGCGCGGGCCGCAGATCTTCCTGTCGCGCACGCACCCGCAGTTCATGGCCCGGCTGTTCGGCCAGGAAGTGCCGGAGATCTACGACGGCATCGTGGAGGTGGTCTCGGTCGCCCGCGATCCGGGCTCGCGCGCCAAGATCGCGGTGCGCTCCAAGGACTCCTCCATCGACCCCGTGGGCGCGTGCGTCGGCATGCGCGGCAGCCGCGTGCAGGCGGTGGTCGGCGAACTCCAGGGCGAGAAGATCGACATCATCCCGTGGTCGGCGGACGCCGCCACCTTCATCGTCAATGCCCTCGCCCCGGCGGAGGTCGCCAAGGTGGTGCTCGACGAGGAGGCCGGGCGTATCGACGCGGTGGTGCCGGACGAGCAGCTGTCGCTCGCCATCGGCCGGCGCGGCCAGAACGTGCGGCTCGCCTCCCAGCTCACCGGCTGGGACATCGACATTATGACGGAGGCCGAGGAATCGGAGCGCCGCCAGAAGGAGTTCGCCGAGCGCACCCAGCGCTTCGTCGACGCCCTCGACGCCGACGAGATGCTGGCGCAGCTTCTCGCCTCGGAAGGCTTCGACACGGTGGAGGAGATCGCCTACGTCGATTCCCGCGAGATCGCCTCCATCGAGGGGCTCGACGAGGATACGGCGTCGGAAATCCAGGCGCGGGCGCGCGAGCACCTCGAACGCGTCGCCGCCGAACAGGACCAGCGCCGCCGCGAGCTCGGCGTCACCGACGAGCTGGCCGCCCTCGAGGGGCTCGCGCCCGCCATGCTGGTGGCGCTGGGCGAGGCGGGCATCCTGACCGTGGAGGATTTCGCCGGCTGCGCCACCGACGACCTCACCGGCTGGACCGAGAAGAAGCAGGGCGAAACCATCCGGCACAAGGGCGCGTTCAGCGATCTCGACGTGCCGGCGGAAGAGGCCGAGGCGCTGATCATGGCGGCGCGCGTCGCCGCGGGCTGGATCGCGCCCGAAGCCGAAACGCCCGAAGCCGAAACGCCCGAGGCCGATGCGGCGGGCGGCGAACACGCGGGCGGAGCACAGGCGGGCGGCGAAGCCGCCGCCGCGCAGCGGAGCTGAGCAACGGCGGCGCATGCAGGAGGGGGACGCGCGGGAGGACAGGGACGAAGTGGCGGAGCGCACCTGCATCGTCACCCGCACCGTCCACGACGCGGACGAGCTGATCCGCTTCGTTCGCGCGCCTGACGGCCTCGTCGCGCCCGACATCCGCCGCCGTCTTCCCGGCCGCGGCGTGTGGGTGAAGGCGGAACGCAGGCTGGTGGCGCAGGCGGTCGAGAAGCGGCTGTTCAGCCGCAGCTTCAAGGCCGAGGCGAGGGCTCCCGACGATCTGGCGGACCAGACCGGAACGCTGTTGCGCGACGCGGCGCTGTCGCTTCTGGCGCTCGCCAACAAGGCCGGCCTGGCCGTGACCGGGTTCGAGAAGGTGGCGGAGGCGGCGCGAAAGGGGCGGATCGCGGCGCTCGTCGAGGCCTCCGACGCCGCCCCCGACGGCCGCCGGAAGCTCGCCGCGGCGATGACCGCCGCCGGGCTTGCGCCGCCGGTGGTCGAGGTGTTCGACGCGGCCCAAATGGGTTTGGCGTTCGGGCTTCCAGGTGTGGTACATGCTGCCGTGGCCGAGGGCGGGCTCGCCCGCAGTTTCCTCGCGGCGGCACGCCGGTTCGAACGATATTCACGCTAGACCAGGTGGCGGCCCGCGCGCGGCCCGCGAGAAGGTGCAGAGAACGGAATGACCGATACCAACGATACCGGCGACAGGAAGACCGGCTCCGGCCCGGCTGGCGGGCGGACCCTGACGGTGCGCCGCCCCGCGGTGGAACAGAGCCGCGTGCGCCAGAACTTTCCGCATGGGCGCACCAAGACGGTGGTGGTGGAAACCAAGCGCAAGCGGGTGATCACGCCCGGCCGTCCAGGCGAGGCCGCGCCGGCTCCGGAACCGCCGAAGGCCGCCGCGCCGGCGGCGCCAGCGCCGAAGCCCGCCGCCCCCGCGCCGGTCGCGGCGCGCCCCGCGGCGGCGGCGCCGGCCGCGCCCGTAGCGCCCCCGCCCGCGCCCGCAAAGGCTCCGGAACCCGTCGCCGAAGCGCCTGTCGCAGCGGCTCCGCAATCTGCCCCGCCGCTGTCCGCGCCAGCGCCGGCGGCTCCCGCCGCTGCAAGGCCCGCCGCGCCCGCGCCCGCCGCCGCAAGGCCCACCGCGCCGGCGGCTCCCGCCGCCGCAAGGCCAACCGCGCCCGCAGCGGCGAAACCGGCCGCTCCGGCGGCGTTGCGACCGGCGGCCGGAACGTCGCCCCCCGGCCGTTCCGGCCAGCGGCCCGGCGACCAGGGACCGCGTCCCGGCGGAGGGGGCCGGGGCGATGCGCAGCGTCCGCAGGGACCACGCTCGGGCGTCGTGCTCAGGACGCTGACCGAAGACGAGAAGGCGCTCCGGGAGCGTGCGCTCGCTTCCGCCCGCGTCCGCGAGGCCGAGGACAGAAAGCGCGCCGAGGAAGCCGCCCGCCGGCGCGCCGAACTGGAGGTGCGCGAGAAGGCCGCGCGCGAGGCCGCCGAGGCGCGCAAGCGCGACGAGGAGGCCCGCCACCGCCGCGAAGAGGAAACCAAACGCCGCGCCGAGGAAACCGCGCGCGTCAAGATCGGCGAGCCGCGCGCCGGCGTCGCCCCGTCCGCCGACGAGGAGGAGGCCGAGCGCAAGCGCGGCGGCGTCAAGCGCGACGTGAAGGCCCCGGCGCCGGCCAAGGCGCCGAAGTCGGAAGCCGATCGCCGCCGCGGCAAGCTCACGGTGTCGAACGCCCTCAACGAGGACGAAGAGCGGGCCCGCTCCCTCGCCGCCTTCCGCCGCCGCACCGAGCGGCAGAAGAAGCAGGCGTCGGGCTTCCAGCCGTCGAAGGAGAAGATCGTGCGCGACGTGGTGATCCCGGAAGCGATCACCATCCAGGAGCTCGCCAACCGCATGGCCGAGCGCGCGGTCGACGTCATCAAGCTTCTGATGAAGCAGGGGCAGATGCTGAAGATCAACGACGTGATCGACGCCGACACGGCGCAGATCATCGCCGAGGAGATGGGTCACAGCGTGCGCCGCGTCTCCGAAGCCGACGTGGAGGAAGGCCTGATGGGCGTCTCCGACGTCGAGGGCGATCTTGAGCCGCGCGCCCCCATCGTCACCGTCATGGGCCATGTCGACCACGGCAAGACGTCGCTGCTCGACGCCATCCGCAAGACCAAGGTGGTGGCGGGCGAGGCCGGCGGCATCACCCAGCACATCGGCGCCTACCGGGTGGCGACGAAGAACGGCGTCATCACCTTCATCGACACGCCGGGGCACGAGGCGTTCACCGCCATGCGCGCCCGCGGGGCGAAGGCGACCGACATCGTGATCCTGGTAGTGGCGGCCGACGACGGCGTGATGCCGCAGACGGTCGAGGCCATCAATCACGCCCGCGCGGCGAAGGTGCCGATCATCGTGGCGATCAACAAGATCGACAAGGCCGACGCAAATCCGACGCGGGTGCGCACCGATCTCCTGTCGCACGACATCGTGGTGGAGAGCATGGGCGGCGACACGCTGGAGGTGGAGGTTTCCGCCACCAAGGGCGTCAACCTCGACAAGCTGCTCGACGCGGTGCTGCTGCAGGCCGAGGTGCTCGACCTCAGGGCCAATCCCGACCGGCCGGGCGACGGCATGGTGGTCGAGGCGCAGCTCGACAAGGGCCGCGGCCCGGTGGCCACCGTGCTGGTGCAGCGCGGCACGCTGAAGGCGGGCGACATCGTCGTCGCCGGATCCGCCTGGGGCCGGGTGCGCGCGCTGGTCGACGAGACCGGCGAGACGGTGAAGACGGCCGGCCCTTCGGTGCCGGTGGAGGTGCTCGGCTTCTCGAGCGCGCCGGAGGCGGGCGACCAGCTCGTGGTGGTGGAGAGCGAGGCGCGCGCCCGTGAAATCACCGACTACCGCGAGCGCAAGCGCCGCGAAAGCCGCGGCGCGGCGGCCGGGCGTTCGTCGCTGGAACAGATGATGAGCCAGCTCAGGGAAGGCGGGCGCAAGGAGTTCCCGGTCCTCGTCAAGGCCGACGTGCAGGGTTCGGCGGAGGCCATCGTGCAGGCGCTGGAAAAGCTCTCGACCGACGAGGTCATGACGCGCGTCATCCACTACGCGGTCGGCGGCATCTCCGAATCCGACGTGCAGCTCGCCGCCGCGTCGCGGGCGGTGATCCTCGGCTTCAACGTGCGCGCCAACACCCAGGCGCGCGACGCCGCCGAGCGCACCGGCATCGAGGTGCGCTACTACAACATCATCTATGACCTCGTGGACGACGTGAAGCAGGCGATGTCCGGACTGCTCGCCCCGACGCTGCGCGAAACCTTCCTCGGCAACGCCGAGATCCTCGAGATCTTCGCCATCACCAAGGTCGGCAAGGTGGCCGGCTGCCGCGTCACCGAGGGTTCAGTGCAGCGCGGCGCGAGGGTGCGCCTGATCCGCGACAACGTGGTGGTCCACGAAGGCACGCTCTCCACCCTCAAGCGCTTCAAGGACGAGGTGCGCGAGGTGCAGGTGGGCCAGGAGTGCGGCATGGCGTTCGAGAACTACCAGGACATGCGCCAGGGCGACGTCATCGAGTGCTTCCGCGTCGAGGAAGTGAAGCGTACGCTTTGAGGCGGGAGAGCGGGCCGAACCCCGCCTCCCGGCGGACCTTGAGATGAAGAAACCTCCCTCCCAGCGCCAGCTTCGCGTCGGCGAGCTGATTCGTCACGAACTCGCGGCCGCGATCCTGCGCGGCGATCTCGACGACCCGGCGATCGGGCGCGCCGGCGTGACGGTGACGCAGGTGGAGACCTCGCCCGACCTGAAGATCGCCACCGTCTATGTGCGCCCGCTGATCGAGGGCGAGGAGCGGGCGATCGTCGAGGCGCTGGCGCGCGAGGCCCGGCACATCCGCGGCCTGCTCGCGCCGCGGCTGGGCTTGCGCTACATGCCGCAGTTCCGCTTCCGCCACGACGCCTCGCTCGACTACGCCCGCCACATCGACGAGATCCTGGGATCGCCCAGGGTGCGCCGCGATCTGGACACCCCGTCCGGCGGCGCGGACTGAACGGCATGTCGCGCCGCGCCAAGGGCCGCCCGGTGAACGGCTGGATCGTGCTCGACAAGCCCGAACGGCTGGGCTCCACCACCGCCGTCGCCATCGTCAAGCGGCTGTTCGGGGCGCAGAAGGCGGGGCACGCCGGCACGCTCGATCCGCTCGCCTCGGGCATGCTGCCGATCGCTCTGGGCGAGGCGACGAAGACGGTTCCGTTCGCCGTCGAAGGAACGAAGACCTACCGCTTCACGGTGCGATGGGGCGAGGAAACGCCTTCCGACGACGCCGAGACCGCGCCCGCACGGGTGAGCGAGGTTCGCCCGTCACGCGCCGGCATCGACGCCGTATTGCCCCGCTTCACCGGCGTTATTCAGCAGGTTCCGCCCCGGTTTTCCGCCATCAGGGTTGAGGGCGAACGCGCCTACGATCTGGCCCGCCTCGGCGAACGGGTGGACCTTGAACCGCGCGCGGTGGAGATCGACCGGCTGGAGATCGTCGCCTCGCTGGACGCCGACCACACCGTGTTCGAGGCCGATTGCGGCCAGGGCGCCTATATCCGCTCGCTGGCCCGCGACATGGGCCGGGAGCTCGGCACCTTCGGCCACATCGCCGCGCTGCGGCGGACCCGGGTGGGGCCGTTCGGCGAGGCCGACATGATTCCACTGGAAAATCTCAAGGAACTCGGCCATAACGACGCCAGCCCGCAAGGGCTCCTGGCCTGCCTCCGCCCGCTTCAGACCGCGCTGGACGACATCCCGGCGCTGGCCGTGAACCAGATGGAGGCGGCCCGCCTGCGGCAAGGACAATCCGTGATCCTGCGCGGCCCCCTTCCTCCCCCCGGTTCGGACGACCTCTACGTCTCCTGCCGCGGCGAGCCGGTGGCCATCGCCGAACTCGATCGCGGGATGCTGAAACCCAGGCGCGTCTTCAACCTCAACCCGGCCCGGCCCTGAGGGGTTCAAGGGCCCTCGTGAAGGAGACCCCCCGATGTCGATCACGGCCGAGCGCAAGCAGGCGCTCATCAAGGAATACTCCACCACTGGCAACGACACCGGCTCGCCCGAGGTGCAGGTTGCGCTCCTCACCGAACGCATCAAGAACCTCACCGAGCACTTCCAGACCCACAAGAAGGACAACCACTCCCGCCGTGGGCTGCTGAAGATGGTGAGCCAGCGCCGCGTCCTCCTCGACTATCTGAAGTCGAAGGACGACGGCCGCTACCGCACCCTCATCGATCGTCTCGGCATCCGCCGCTGACGGCCGACCACTACCCTCTTCGCATGAGGGCGGCGCCCAGCCGCCCGAATCCCCTTCACGGCGCACCGGCAATGGGGCCGGGCGCCTCGAAGCCCAAACGGGGATGCCGCTCCGGCAGGCGTAACGCGAACCAAGGCGGCGAAGGGCCTATCCGAAGGAACATCCATGTTTGAGATCCACGTCGAGGAACTGCAGTGGGGCGGCAAGCCGCTCCGCCTCGAAACCGGCCGCATCGCGCGCCAGGCCGACGGCGCGGTGTTCGCCTCGCTCGGTGAAACCACCGTCATCGCCACCGTCGTCGGCGACAAGTCGCCCAGGCCCGGCATCGACTTCTTCCCGCTGACCGTGAACTACCAGGAGAAAACCTACGCCGCGGGCAAGATCCCCGGCGGCTACTTCAAGCGCGAAGGCCGCCCGACCGAGCGCGAGACGCTGGTGTCGCGCCTGATCGACCGGCCGATCCGGCCGCTGTTCGTGGACGGCTACAAGAACGAAACGCAGGTGATCGTCACCGTGCTCTCGCACGACCTTGAGAATGATCCCGACGTGCTGGCGATGGTGGCGGCGTCCGCCGCGCTCACCCTCTCCGGCCTGCCGTTCATGGGGCCGATCGGCGCGGCGCGCGTCGGCTACATTGGCGGCGAGTATGTGCTCAACCCCACGCTGGAGCAGCAGAAGGTCTCCGACCTCGACCTCGTCGTGGCCGGCACCGCCGACGCCGTGCTGATGGTGGAATCAGAGGCCAAGGAGCTTTCCGAGGACGTCATGCTGGGCGCCGTCATGCACGGGCACAAGGGCTTCCAGCCGGTGATCGACGCGATCATCCGCCTCGCCGAGCGCGCCGCGCGGCCGCCGCGCGAGGTCGCCGTCCCCGACAACGCCGACCTGGTGGCGAAGGTGAAGGCGATCGCCGGCGAAGCCCTGCGCGCCGCCTACGCCATCGCCGGCAAGGAGGAGCGCCGGGACGCGGTGGCCGCCGCGAAGGAGAAGGTGATGGCGGAGCTCGCCACGCCGGACTCCGGTCTTGAGCCGCAGAAGATCTCCGGCGCGTTCAAGGAGCTTGAAAAGGACATCGTGCGCGGAAACATCCTCGACACCGGATCGCGCATCGACGGCCGCGGCCTCGCCGACATCCGGCCGATCGTGTGCGAGGTCGGCGTGCTGCCGCGCACCCACGGCTCGGCGCTGTTCACCCGCGGCGAAACGCAGGCGCTGGTCGTCACCACGCTCGGCACCGGCGACGACGAACAGTACATCGACGCGCTCGACGGCACCTACAAGGAGACGTTCCTGCTGCACTACAACTTCCCGCCGTTCTCGGTGGGCGAGACGGGCCGCGTCGGTTTCACCGGGCGGCGCGAGGTGGGCCACGGCAAGCTCGCCTGGCGCGCCATCCATCCTCTGCTCCCGGCGCAGGACCAGTTCCCCTACACCATCCGTGTCGTCTCGGAGATCACCGAGTCGAACGGCTCGTCGTCGATGGCGTCGGTGTGCGGCGCGTCGCTGTCGCTGATGGACGCGGGCGTGCCGCTGTCGCGGCCCGTCGCCGGCATCGCCATGGGGCTGATCCTCGAAGGCGAGCGCTTCGCGGTGCTCTCCGACATCCTCGGCGACGAGGACCATCTCGGCGACATGGACTTCAAGGTGGCGGGCTCGGCCGAGGGCGTCACCTCGCTGCAGATGGACATCAAGATCACCGGCATCAACGAGGAGATCATGCGCACCGCCCTGTTCCAGGCGAAGGAAGGGCGCATGCACATCCTCGGCCGTATGGCGCAGGCGCTGACCACCTCGCGCCCGGGCCTCGGCGAGTACGCGCCGCGCATCGAGGTGATGACCATCCCGGTGGACAAGATCCGCGAGGTGATCGGCTCCGGCGGCAAGGTGATCCGCGAGATCGTCGAAAAGACCGGCGCCAAGATCGACATCTCCGATGACGGCACCATCAAGATCGCCTCGGCGTCCGGCGCGTCCATCGACGCCGCCATGAAGTGGATCAAGTCGATCGTGTCGGAGCCGGAAGTCGGCGAGATCTACGACGGCAAGGTCGTGAAGGTCGTGGACTTCGGCGCGTTCGTGAACTTCTTCGGTTCGCGCGACGGCCTCGTGCACGTCTCCGAACTCGCCCCGCGCCGGGTCGCCAAGGTGTCCGACGTGGTCAAGGAAGGCGATGCGGTGAAGGTGAAGCTGCTCGGCTTCGACCCGCGCGGCAAGGTGCGCCTCTCCATGAAGCAGGTGGACCAGCAGACCGGCGAGGACATCTCAAGGAAGCAGTTCGAGGGCGACGAGGCGGCGAGCGAGGCCGAGGGCGCCTGAAGCATCATCCCGCCATCCCGCCAAGTGGCCGCCACTTGGCGGGAAAAGATGATGCAAGGCTGAGGCGATCGAGCGGCCGGCCTGACGCAGTCAGGCCGGACACTGCCCCAACGCCTCAGCCGAGGTGCACCCACACCGACTTGGTCTGCGTCACCGTGGTGAGGGTTTCGAGGCACTTGTCGCGGCCCATGCCGGACTGCTTGAAGCCGCCCCAGATCGACGTCATGTCGCCGTGGTCGAAGCAGTTGACCCACACGATCCCGGCCTCGATGTCGCGCGCCGCCGTGTGCGCGGTGGTGACGTCGGAGGTCCAGATCGAGGCGGCAAGGCCATAGATCGAATCGTTGGCGATGGCGATGGCCTCGTCCACGGTCCTGAAGGGGATGACGCCGGTGACCGGCCCGAAGATTTCCTCCCGGGCGATCCGCATGGCGTTGTTGACGCCGGTGAACAGCGTCGGCGAGACGTAGTTGCCGGCCTCAAGCCCCGTCGGCACGCCGCCGCCGAGCGCCACCTTTGCGCCCTCCTTCTGGCCGATCTCGATGTAGGAGAGCACGCGCTGCTGCTGCTCCTCCGTCACCAGCGGCCCCATGGTGGTGGCGGGGTCGAGCGGGTCGCCGGGCGCAAATGACGCCTTCGCCTTCTCAAGGAACGCTGCGACGAACCGGTCGTGAATCTTCTCCTGCACAAGGAGGCGCGAGCCGGCGTTGCACACCTCGCCCTGGTTGCCGTAGATGCCGTTGACGGCGTAGGTCACGGCGGTGTCGAGGTCCGGCACGTCGGCGCAGATGATCTGCGGGGTCTTGCCGCCGCACTCGGTGGTGACGCGCTTCATGTTCGACTGGCCGGCGTAGACCATCATCAGCTTGCCCACTTCCGTCGAGCCGGTGAAGCCGATCTTGTCCACGTCCATGTGCAGCGCCAGCGCCTTGCCCGCCTCCTCGCCCATCCCGTGCACCACATTGAGCACGCCCGGCGGGCCGCCCGCCTCGACGAACAGCCTCGCCAGCAGATTCGCCGACAGCGGCGACTGCTCGGCGGGCTTGAGGACCACCGAGTTGCCGGCGGCGAGCGCCGGGGCGACCTTCCACGACGCCATCATCAGCGGATAGTTCCACGGCACGACGCAGCCCACGATGCCGAGCGGCTGGCGAAGGATGTAGTGGAAGCCGGACGCGGCGGTGTTCGTCACCACGCCCTCCATCTTGTCGATGGCCTCGGCGAAGAACTGGAAGGTGGAGCACGCGCCGGGGATGTCGATGTTGAGCATCTCCGAGATCGGCTTGCCCATGTCGAGGCTGTCCAGCACGGCGAAGTCGAGCGCGTTCGCCTCGATCGCTTGCGTGAACTTGTACATGACGTTCATCCGGTCGCGCGGCGCCATGCGCGACCACACGCCGGAGCGGAACGCCTTGCGCGCCGCCTTCACCGCCATGTCGATCTCGGGGGCGCCGCCGCGGGCGACGGCGGCGAGCTTCCGCCGGTTGGCGGGGTTGAAGGTGTCGAAGGTGCGGCCGTCCTTCGAGTCAACGAACTTGCCGTCGATGAAGTGACGGGTGGCGGGCCTGATCTTGGCGGCGTAGTCGTGCAGCGCCCTGGCGTCGAGCGTGCGAGCCTTGTCGAGGTTCATCATGGAGCGTCTCCGGGCCTTTGGGTTGCGAATGCCTTGTCCTTGCGCGCCGTGCGCCGTCCGGGCTCCTCGTCGCGCGTGAGATAGAAAGCGGCAAGAATGGGCAGGAACGTGACGGCGATGACGAACACCGCGACCACGTTCGTCACCGGGCGCTGGCGCGGGCGGATCAGCTCGGTCAGCATCCAGATCGGCAGCGTGGACTGCTGGCCGGCGGTGAAGGTGGTGACGATCACCTCGTCGAACGACAGCGCGAACGCCAGCATGCCGCCGGCGAGAAGCGCGCTGGCGAGCGCCGGGAGCACGATGTGGCGCAGCGTCTGGAAGCCGTCGGCCCCGAGATCCATCGACGCCTCGACGATGGCGCCGGAGGTGCGCCGCAAGCGGGCGACGGCGTTGTTGTAGACGACGACGATGCAGAACGTGGCGTGGCCGAGCACGATCGTCCAGAACGAGAAGTCGAGCCCCATGATGTTGAACGCCGAGCGCAGCGAGATGCCGGTGATGATGCCGGGCAGCGCGATCGGCAGCACGAACAGCAACGAGATCGCCTCGCGCCCGAAGAACCGCGTGTGCGACAGGGCGGCGGCGGCGAGCGTGCCGAGGACGAGGGCCAGCGCCGTGGCGACGGCCGCCACCTGGATCGACAGGACCAGCGCCGCGCGGATGTCGGCGCGCGCCCACGCCACCGCGAACCACTGCGTGGTCAAGCCCGGCGGCGGGAAGGCGTAGCTCTTTTCCTCGGTGGTGAAGGCGTAGAGCACGATGAGCGCAAGCGGCAGGTGCAGGAACAGCAGCCCGGCGAGCGCGGCGAGCTTCAGGCCAAGCGGCGCGCGCTCGCCGTCAGAGCGCATCGAACGCTCCCATGCGTTTCGCCATCCACAAGTATACGCCCATGATGGCGATGGGGACGACGGTGAAGGCGGCGGCGAGCGGGATGTTGCCGGCGGTGCCCTGCTGCACGTAGACGGCCTGGCCTATGAAGTAGGACGACGTGCCGATGATCTGCGGGATGATGTAGTCGCCGAGCGTGAGCGAGAAGGTGAAGATCGATCCCGCGACGACGCCGGGGAGCGCCAGCGGCAGGATCACCTTGCGGAACGTCTGCCCCGGCGCGGCGCCGAGGTCGGCGGAGGCCTCGATCAGGTTCCTAGGCACCCGCTCCAGCGCCGCTTGCAGGGGAAGGATCATGTACGGCAGCCAGACGTAGACGAAGGCGATGAACATGCCGATGTAGCTGATCGACAGCGACGGGCCGCCGATGACCGGCGTGGCGAGCAGCCCGTCGAGCAGCCACACCGTTCCGGTGCGCTCGGCCATCCAGGTGACGATGCCCTCCTTGGCGAGGATCAGCTTCCAGGCGTAGACCTTGACCAGGTAGCTCGACCACAGCGGCATCATCACGGCGATGTAGAAAAACGCCTTGGCGGCGCCTTTCGCATAACGCGCCGCGTAGTAGGCGATGGGAAAGGCAATGACGGCGCAGGCGACGGACACGGCCGCCGCCATCAACACGCTGCGGACGATGATGTCGAGGTTCGCCGGTTGCAGAAGCTGCGCGTAGGTGGAGAGCGTGAACTCAGGGTTCACCATGCCGGAGAACTCGTCCACCGAGTAGAAGCTCTGGAGGAGCAGCGCGAACAACGAGCCGACGTAGACGACGCCGATCCACAAGAGCGGCGGCAGCAGAAGCAGCAGCGTGAGCTGGCCGGGCCGGCGGAAGAAGTGATCGGAGACGCGCTGGAGGGGTCCGCCCTCGGGGAGCGGCGGCACGCGCAAGGGTTCGGCGGCGAGCGTCATGACGCGTCGTCCATCAGGTGCATCGCCGCCTTGGGCCAGACGAGGCGCACCGGCGCGCCCGCCGCCAGTCGTCGCCCGCCGGCGGGAACGGCGGCGACGAGCCCGGTTCCGGCGCAGTCGGCGGTGAGGCGGGTCACCGCGCCCTGGTAGTGGACGGTCGTGACGACGCCGTCGGCATGGGCTTCGCCGCGCCCGGGTTTCGCGCCCGGGGGCTCGGCGCGGATGCGCTCGGGCCGGAGGCTCGCCCAGCGGGGGGGGGGGGGGGGGGGGGGGGGGGGGCGGCGCGGGGGCGCGCAGGGGGGGGGGGAGGGGGCGAGCCCGCGGCCG